>JAYVUC010000094.1:0-14756 GCA_043788295.1 Phycisphaerales bacterium | reverse complement strand
AGGGACCAGGCAAGTCGGCTACTTCTTCGCTTTTTCCCCTGTGGGGACGGCAAGTTCCTGACGGGTCGCGATGGGAACGTAGCCGATCTCCAGCCCCTTGGGCGGAGTGACGATCTGCGCGGGATCAAGGTCGGCGAGACTGCCAATGGTGGGCGGGGCGAGGTACTCGCGGTCCTTGGTCCACGCACGGTGCATCTTCTCGACTTTCAGCTGCATCCGCTCACGCTCGTCGTCCGAAAGATCGGCGTTGAGCATCGCTGGCTGATCGGCGAAGCGGTACCAGGAGTACATGACCACGCTGCCGTCGCCCAGATGCGCCTGGAACGGGCCCGCGACCGGGCCGGGTTTCTTGAAGGAACTCTGTGGGTCCGACGGCGTGTCGTATGGCTCCTGTGGCTTCTCTTTGGGCCGATCAAACCGAGCTGCGGCCAGGCCGGATGAAGCTGGTACGTCCTTGGCTGACGCCACCGTCCACCTGGGCTGCTTGCCGTCTTTGGCAAGACGGAAATACTGCGGCAGAGTGACTCGCGAGCCGCCGGGGCCATCGACCTTGCTGACCAGCTTTTCATCCCACGTATAGCTATACGTCATGGGGTCTGGCGACAGCGGTGTCGCGAAGGACTTCCAGTCGATCTGCGTCTGCTCCTCTTTGGTCGCTCCATCCGCGTACAGCTTCCAAGTCGACCCGCCGCCGTTCTTGAACTGCTGCACGAAGGCGCCGGCGGGGTTCACCGCCCCGCTGGGCGCAGCACCGCCCTCGAACCAGACCTTCACATCATCCCACATCGCGGCCTTGGTGTAGCAGGTGAGCCGATGCAGCACCACAGAGTGCCCATCTGGCCCGACGGGGAACGAGATCGGCGCGACGCGGGCGAAGGTGTCGCCGTTCTCGCCCGCGAAGATCTCGCCGGGCACATATTGGGTTTCCATCTGGAAGGCCTTGTTCGGATCCGAGGGACGCGAGTCCAGCAGCAGGCTCGCCAACTCAGGCTTGGGCACCGCTGACCGTGACCAGAAGTACGGCGTAAAGAAGCACACCGGCCCCTTGAAGTTGCCTGTGTTCAGGAAGAGCGTCCAGCAGTTGTCGCCGGTCGGCATGTCCTTTTGCGCGGTGGCGTCCTTCGCCGAGGTGAGCGGGAGCGGGAGATACCCATATCCAAAGAGCTGGCCGCAGGTTCCCTGCTTGACATTCAGGCCGTCGATAGGAAACAGCAGCCACGGGCTGAGCTGCACGACGCCGTACAGGCCCTTGGGCTCCCTCCAATCCCCCGCTCCGTGCGCGGGCCCGTTAGCGATCTCGCCGAAGTTCACCGCCACGCCGCCCATGATGAACTTGGGCGTCTCGGTCGGGAAGCGCGTATCGCGCCACCAGCCCAGCCCGCCCTCGATGTCGGAGTAGAGGTCCTTGGGCGGCTTGCCTTCGTACTGCGCGTGCATCCAAGTGCCGAAGAGCCCCGTCTGGAATCGATGACCCGGATAGTGCTCCAGCAACGGCCACGCCGCGGCGTAGAGCGAGAAACCCGCGTTGAAGTTGTCGGGAACCCTTTCCGTGGGCACGAGCATGTAACCGGCCATCTCGGCCTTGGCGGCCATTGCTGGTTTTTCAGGTTTCGCGGGCTTGGGAGGCTCAGCAGGCACCGCGGGCGTCTTCTCAGGCTGCAGCAGCCCCATCATCCTTTTTCCCAACGCATCGCCCACGAGGAAGTACGTCTCGGCGTTGCCGAACTCATGGTGCCCATGCCCAGGATTCGGCGACTCCTCGGGCTTCCGCACGAAATCGTGGGTCGGAACGAACACGACGTTGCCCACGAACTCCGGCCGCGCCGCAGCCGCGGCTTGGGCCTTGCGGAGCAGATCCCATTCGCCCGGGGCATTTACCCACGGCCCGGTCAGCTCGCCGACAACCACAGGCAAGTTCGCAATCCCAAGGTCCTTTCGAACATCCTTGATAAGGTTCACCAGATTTGTCTCGTACTCGGGTACGGCGTGCTCGGGGTCACACCCGTCGTTCCACCCCTGGTACCAGACGAAGCCGGCAAGCTCATAGCCCTCCGCCTTTGACCCGGGGAAATCCTTTTTCAGATTCGCCAGCGACTCGCGGACCTGCTCGATCATCAGCGTGTAGTACTTCCCGGTCTTCCCGCCTGACGATGGCGGGCGAAAGTCCACGAACAGGCTCTTGCCTCCCCACGCCGTCTTGATCAGCAACACTTCATTGTCCAACGCACCCCCCACAACGTGCCCGAACTGCAACTCGGGTCCGAAGTGGTGCTGGTCCCCATAGGGCGTGAAACCGAACGTCAGCGGTCCCGCCCGCAGTTTCCCGCCCTCGGACTGGTACCGCACCCACACGTCGTCCCGAACACGCCAACTCCCCTTTGCGTCCGTGAGATGTGTGAATAGATCCTTCCTCGTCGGGTCATTCATCAGAGAGACTAGCGTCCCTTTGGCATCGTTGTAGTCCTTTCCCTGAAGGTCCACGACCGCCTGGCCCTCCATGTTGGACTGCCCGGCAAGGATGAAGACCTTGAGCGGCTTGGGCTCCGCGGCGACTGCCCCATGTGCAAAGGCTGCCAGGAAGTAAGCTGTCGCCCAGAGGAGATTATGGTGTCGCATGCGAAAACGCCTTGCAAAGGGGATGGACAAGAACCTGTGGCGCATGGTATCGACTACGGCACTTGGGCGAGTGCCGCACAGGCACGGTGTGAACCCACTGGCAACAAGCTCAACTCCGCCCTTGAAGCCGATAGTCCACAGGAGATTGAGCGATAGGCGCCTGGTGGCGGCCTTTGGGATGACGATGTTGGAGCGGATCAGCACCGCGATGACACCAAGGAAGAAGAGAACCGGAGGGCTGATCGAGAGTAGGCCGGTGGCAGCATCAGTACCGGCTGCACCCAATATCCCAGCAGTCAGGTCATGCATGTGCGGCTCCGCGAAGCTCGATGGCTGGTGAAGGAATCTCTCGATGCCGGGGCCATCACCTCGCTGCCCGCCGAGTTCCTGCTGTACGTCGGCTTGAGGGTCCGCCTGGTGAAGAACTTCTGCCCATCGTAGAACTCCGTCACGCGGAAGAACCTCTTGCACAGCCGCACCGAGATGTTCTGCGAGACGTCGTCGTTGCCCTTGATCAGGGACATCTTCAACGCCGTCAGGATCAGGAACCCGCCGAAGACGATCAGGGTCCACTGGTACTTCAGGATCAGCCCGGCACCCAGGAAGATCATGCCCCCACGCATGACCAGCGCGCCGATGATTCCCCAGAAGAGCACGCGGTGCTGGTACTTCGCTGGCACCACGAAGAGTGAGAAGATCCCCGGCGCATCGGCCTACAGCGTCCGCGAGTCGTACGCCCAGTGCAGCAGGGCCTGGCGTTGGCGCGGGCGGCAGGCGTGATCGCCGGGCGTGCAGTGCGCGCGGACCTGCGCGATGTGGCGGCGGATGGCCCGCCAGCGGGCGATCTGGCGTTCATCATCGTCGTGCCGTCGCCCCATGTGGTAGCGGCAGTACCACTGGAACCAGCCGCGCGGGTCGTCGGCGTGGAGCCACCCCTTCTCTCGCCACACCGCCAGCGGCTGCGAGGCGTTGACGCTGAAGTAGTTGAGTGCAGGGTCGTGGTGCGTGGAACAGAGCTTGGCCTTGGCGAACCAGTCGGCGGGAAACTCACCCGCGCAGTCGGTCATGTATCGCCCGCCGAAGACGCCCAGGCTGAGCATCTGTTTCGGTGTGAGTTGCGGGTTGAAGCCGGGCGCGAAGTCCTTGCCTGGGACATGCGTGCGGAGGTAGGTGTAGCCGTCCTGCATCCGGTCGCTGACGATGATCGTGGTCGGTGTGCGCAGTGGCATGGCGAAACACTATCGCGGGAAGCGCGTGCGGGCGCATGCAGCGGCGACCCCGAAGTCAATTTCCACGGCGGTCCACGGAGGGGGAGTTGGGGGAGCAAGATGGATAAGCCGGGCAGCGGGACGGGGAAACGAGGCAGCGAAGGAGGGACGCAGCTAGGAAGGGGTTCGGATGGCGGGTCTGGGTACCCCGTTCGCAGAATCAGGCGGCCTTCACGCCCGCCGCGCCTTCGCGCCTCTGGCTTGGGTTGTCTGGGCCACTGGCCCGGAGGCACGGGGTCGCATCCGACGGGCCGATGATCGCGTCTGACGGCTCGCGTGTCGCGGACGCGGCGCACTGGGCCGTGCGAACGCGCGCCGTGCCAGCATCATCGGCGTTTGGAGGCCCCACCATCCCAGTTCAGGCGAACACTACAGGCCCCGGCCCGACGGCGATTTTTCTGTGCGGGCGGACCATTCCTACGACGCCGTGGAGAAGTGGTGGAGCGTGAACGGGTTGGACCCCGCCGATCTGATCGCGCTTAGGAACGCCCTCGCCGAGTGGGTCAATGACTACCCCGCGCACGTCGCGGCGCAGGCGAAGGCCGAGGGAGCGTGGCAGACCAAGGACGCCGCCCGGCGCGAACTGGAGAAGCAGGTGCGGCCCATCGCTAACTTCATCCAGCCCTACCCCATGACCAGTAAGGCCGACCGCGCCGAGATCGGGATCACCGTTCGAGAGACAAGTTTTTCGCCTGTGCTACCGCCCACCAGCAAGCCACTTTTGATTGTCAACCCCGCCGAGCGATTGACGCACACGCTGTGCTTGGTGGATGAAGCTTCGCCCACGCGGCGGGCGCGGCCCAAGGGCGTCGAGCCGAGGCCTTTGTCGCCTTCACACTCATTGGCCAGCCAGCGCCGGTGGACTTTGGCGCGTTCAGCTATGCGCAGAGCGTCAACAACGGCTCGACCACGCTCTCGTACGAATCCGCCAAGGGCGGCATGCAGGCGCACTACCTCGTGCGATGGGTCACGCGACGCGGCGCGATGGGGCCGTGGAGCGAGACGGCGTCGGCTACTGTTGCCGCGTGAGCGTCGGCACCCGCCGCAGGTGTCGAGCGGGCGGTCCCGACCGCTACGTTTGAGCCTTCGGTGTGTCTGCCCGGCGTGCGGTCCGCTCTGTCCTTGACATTGTCAAACCATGTGGTATACTAAACCACATGGTACTTGAACGATCAGCGAAGCTCGACAGTATTTTCCATGCCCTGGCACACCCGGCCCGGCGCTCGATCATCCGCCAACTCTCAATGGGTGAGCGCAACCTAAGCGAACTTGCTTCTCCGCTCAAGATGACCTTTCCCGCGGCCAGCAAGCACGTTCGGGTGCTCGAATCGGCGAAGCTCGTGCGCCGCCGCGTGCTGGGGCGTGAGCACCGCTGCCGCTTGCGGGCCAATCCGCTGCGGGACGCGATGCTCTGGACCGAGCAGTTCCGCCGGAACTGGGAGGCCCGCTTCGAAGCACTGGACTCGCTCCTCGATGAGATGAAATCTGCGGAGCAATCGCGTTCTCGCCGCTGAACGTTTCACCGGCAGTCAGCCCGTTGTCAGTCACAAGGACCACAACATGAACCCCACCCCCCCCAAAGGCCTTCAAGTCTCCACGCCCACCGACACCACCATCGTCCTCACCCGCGCGTTCAACGCCCCGCGTCGGCTGGTGTGGGAGGCGTTTTTCACCCCGGACAAAATGCGCTGCTGGATGCTGCCGCCGCCAGGATGGACCCTGACCGTCTGCGAGTGTGAGCCGCGCATGGCGGGGGCGCTCCGGCTGGTGTGGAAGAGCGCGGAGGCCGACCCGGCGATGGCGCTCCACGGCGTGTTCACCGAAGCCATCATGTACGAGCGGATGGTGCACACCGAAATGATGCTGCTGGGTTCGGGTCAGCCGATCGGCACGCAGGTGGAGACGCACGAGTTCGCGGAAGCGAGCGGCGTGACCACGATGCGGATCACGCAGGTCTATGTCTCAAAGGAAGCCCGCGACTGCGCAGTCGCTTCCGGCATGGACCAAGGAATGGAAGCGTGCTATCAGAATCTCGACGCAGTGCTGGCAACGCTCGCGTAGGAAACCTCGCACCAGCCCGACGAGGCAAAACTTCCCCCTCATACCCCACCACCCTCGCCTTACACTGCCCGCCATGAAGAGCAAAGCCACCACCGTTGCGACGTATCTGGATTCGCTCCCGCCCGATCGCACGGAGGCGATCGAGACCGTGCGCAGGGTCATCCTGGACAACCTCGACACCGACTTCCAGGAGTGCATGCAGTACGGCGTGATCGCGTATTGCGTGCCGCACAGCGGCGAGGGGGGGTGGCCGCACGGCCACCACACCCGCCCGGAGCTCCCGCTCATGTACATGGGCCTGTCGTCGCAGAAGAACGACATGGTCGTCTACATGCTGTTCCTGCTCCACAACAAGCCCGAGCGGGAATGGTTCGAGAAGGCGTGGAAGGCCACTGGCAAGAAGCTCTTCATCGAGGTGAGCGGGGCCGGGTGCTGCCTGCGGTTCAAGAAGGTCGAGGACCTCTCGCTGGACGTGATCGGTGAGGCGATGCGCCACATGCCGGTGCGGAAGTATCTGGAGGACCACATCGCCATGCTGGCGCGGATGGGAAAGGGGCCGGATGGGAAGCCGCTCAAGAAGGGCGAGGGTGCGAGGGGAATCGCCAAGGCGAAGAGCACAACGCCGAAAAGGAAGACGGCCAAGTAGAGGACCGTCGCAAAACGCTAGGGATTAGATGCGGGCACCCCCGCGCCGACGGCCCCCGCCGCGCTGTCGTTCCTGACCCTGACCAGCCGCCCGACCGTCCTCACCGAGTTCAAGGTCCATGACGGCGGCAAGACGGCGGTCTCCATGCTGCGGTGGGTCAACACCCGCGGCGAGAAGGGGCTGTGGCCGGATGTCGCAAGCGCGACGGTGGCGGCGTAGCCGTTCGGCTCGTCGTGCGCGAGCGAGCGGGGTTCGTCGAGCGTGTTGGAAGTGCGCCCGATCATGCTCGGATCGGATCAGAAGCGGAGCGAGATGCCCGCGAAGAGACCCAGGTCGTCGGCGGCGCGCGTGAGGCCGACGCGGAGGCCCGCGTCGAGCTGGATGTCCCTGGTGAGGCCGTAGGTCAGGCCCGCGTCGAAGTACACGCGATAGTCTTCGTCGTGGTTCAGGTTGGCGAATCCGGCGTACTCGATGTAGCCGCCCAGATCGCCGGCGAGGTCGTGGCTGAGCGTGACGGTGTGAACAAAGTCCACCACGTAACGGACGTTGTCGGCGCTGCGGTTGAAATCGAACTGGGCCATGAGGCCCAGAGAGAAGTCCTCCGGGAGTTCGACGGCGAACGGAAGGATGATGCCCCCCTCGATCTTGCCGTTGCCCAGGCCGCCGTCGGCGGTGGGGAACTTGACGTAGGGCATGACGGCGAAGGCCGTATCGCCGCCGTCGTTGCCCCAGAGGTTGGACTTGAGCCGCACCACCGTGTCGCCAAAGCCATGCGCGGTCTCGGTTGTGCCCGCCGCGCGGTCCTTGGTCCGGTAGTGTGTGTACGGGTCGAGGCCGATCTGGAGATCGACGTTGTTGAGCAGGCCGACCTTCACGAGCAGCGGCGCGAGGGCCAACGACTCGTTGATCTGGTGCTCCTTGTTGCGCCGATCGCGCGAGAAGTCGATGAACGAGAGTTCGATCTGGAAGTGCCCGGCATCAACGGTGTACGGGCTTTCGGTGGCGTCGGGCCGGTCGGTGGAGAGATCTCGCATCAAGTCCCGTGGTGTTGGATTGAACAATGTGTACGCGGACTTGTCGGGTTTGGGGATATCCTCCAACTGTGCCAGGACTGCGGGGCCGGGGCAGAGCGCGGCAACAACGGCGACGGAGAGGGAGCGTTGGCGGGCGGCGAGAGCTTTGCGCGGCATGGTGCGGGTTTCGAATCCCCGGGTTTCTCGTCCGGGCTAAAAGTTTGATTGATCAAACCTTAGACTTCGTATGGACCAAGTCAAGGGCCCGCGCCGATCGCCCGGCAGAACGTACAATCGCCCTTGGAGGATCCCGCCTTGGCCACAGAAACCGTCGAGAACTACCTGAAAGCCGTCTACACGCTCAGCCGCGAATCGCCCACCGGCGAGGCGGGCATGACCCGCGTGGCCGCGCTCGTCGGCGTCACCACCGGCACAGCAACCACGATGGTCAAGAAACTCGCGGCGGCCAAACTCGCGCACTACGAACGCTTCGGCGGCGTAAAACTCACGGCCAAGGGCGAGAGGGCCGCGCTCGACATTTTGCGGCGACACCGCCTGGTCGAAACCTTCCTCGTCGAGACGCTGAAACTCGACTGGTCGCGGGTCCACGCCGAGGCCGAGCGGCTAGAGCACGCGATATCGCCCGTGGTGCTGGCCGCGCTGGATGCACACCTCAACCATCCCGCCGTGGACCCGCACGGCGACCCGATCCCCGATGCCGACGGCACGGTGCGCGAGCCGCACGGAAAGCCGCTATGCGAGTTCCGGGCGGGCGCGAGGTTCCGCGTCTCACGCATCGCTGACCAGGACGCGGCGTTCCTGTCCTTCGTCGCGGCGCACGGTCTGAAACCAAACGCTCGCGCGGTGATCGTCGCTATCGATGCGGCGGCCCAGTCCATGAGCGTGCAGGCCAAAGGATGCGCCGCCGTCACGCTCGCCCTGAACGCGGCGGCCAAGATTCTCGCAGAGTCCGCACGGGCCTGACGGTTTGTTTTCACGGCGTGCTGGATTCCCGTGAAACCCGGCCGACGGACCTCGCCCGCGCCATCGGCAACCCAAGAACATTCTCGTTCCTGACCCCGACCAGCCGCACGACCATCCGCACCGAGTTCAAGGTCCATGACGGCGGAAAGGCGGCGAGAAGACGGCGGTCTCCATGCTGCGGTGGGTCAACACGCGCGGCGAGAAGGGGTCGGGGCCGGAGATTTGCAGCGAGACGGTGGCGGCGTAGGAGAAATGCGTCCCAATCGCGTCGCTACGATCAATCAACATGCCCGCAGAAGTGCCTCCCACAGTCTTCGTCACCGGCGCAACGGGCTATATCGGTGGACGCCTGGCCCCGCGTCTGCTTGAACGCAGCTATCGCGTGCGGTGCCTCGCCCGCAGCGCCGCCAAGTTGCGTGCCCGCCCGTGGGCCGGGAACGAACGCATCGAGATCGTCGAGGGAGATGCGGGCGATGAGGCCCGGCTCGATCATGCCCTGCGCGGGTGCGCCGCGGCGTACTACCTGGTGCACTCGATGGATGCCGCCGGGCCCGGGTATCGCGCCCGCGATCTCTCGCTCGCCGAGGCGTTTGGGCGAGCCGCCGCCAAGGCGGGCGTGCTGCGGATCATCTATCTGGGCGGCCTGGGCGAGACCGGGGAGGGTTTGAGCAAGCACCTCGCTTCGCGGCGCGAGGTTGAGGCCGCGCTGGGCCGCGGCGGTGTGCCCGTGACCGTGCTGCGGGCCGCGATGATCATCGGGTCGGGCTCGGCATCGTTCGAGATTCTCCGCTACCTCGTTGAGCGGCTGCCCATCATGATCACGCCGCGCTGGGTCAGCACCGAATCGCAACCGATCGCCGTCCGCGATGTCATGCACTATCTGATCGCGGCGCTCGAAACCCCCGCCACCACCGGCAAGACGCTGGACATCGGTGGACCCGAAGTGAAGTCGTACGCACAGATCATGCATGAGATGGCGTCGGCCCTGCATCTGCGGCGGAGGCTCGTGATTCCCGTGCCTGTGCTGACGCCGCAGCTGAGTTCGCTGTGGATCCACCTCGTCACGCCGCTGCACGCGAGCATCGCGCGTCCGCTCGCCGAAGGGTTGAAGAACCGCGTCGTCTGCCGCAGCGACGAGGCAAGGCGGTTGATGCCCCACGAGTGTCTCACCATTCGGCAGGCGATGGACGCCGCATTGGCCAAGGTACACGCGGGTGAAGTGGAGACGGCGTGGTCGGACGCGGGTGTGATGCCGGGCGACCCGTCGTGGGCGGGGGGGACCGTGTTTGTCGATCGCCGCGAGGTGACTACCTCAGCCTCGCCCGCCGTGGTGTGGTCGTCGGTGTGCTCATTGGGCGGAGAACACGGCTACTACGCCGTAGACTGGCTGTGGCGCGTGCGGGGCATCATGGATCGGCTCACCGGCGGGCCGGGCTTACGGCGCGGCCGACGCAGCGCCGACGAACTGCGGCTGGGCGATGCGCTGGACTTCTGGCGCGTCACCGCGATCGAGCCGCCACGCCGCCTAGTGCTGACGGCCGAAATGAAACTCCCGGGTGCCGCCACGCTGAGCTTCGATCTCTCTCCCTCACTGTCCGGCAACGCGGGCGCACAACTGGTGATGACCGCCAGGTTCCGCCCGCGCGGTCTCCTGGGCATCGCGTACTGGTACGCGGTGCTCCCGCTGCACGGGATCGTGTTTCGTGGAATGCTCAAGGGCCTCGTCCGCGCGGCCGAGCGAGCGGCGGTGGAGGCTTAGGACCTCGCTGCGCAATGGTGCCATGCCAGCCCATCGCTAGGCTCATTCAGACCTACCCAAGAGGACCAACACCGACCGCGCCGAGATTGGGATTACTGTACGCGAGGGAGGCGGGGGCCTGCCCTACGCGTTGAGCCGCCAGATGCTCACGTTGAGCACCGAAGCGAACATCACCCACCCCAGGTAGGGAAGCATGAGTGTCCCTGCGGGCCGTGACACCCGCCAGAAGGCAATGGCCGTCGCGATGATCGCCGCCAGGAGCACCGCGATATGGATCACCGCCAGTCCGGGGCGATGAAGCCCGAAAAAGATGACCGACCACGCAACGTTGAGCACGAGCTGCAACACAAACAACATGATCGGCGCCGACCTGACTTGCGCCGTCTTTACGTATACGAGCCACGCGGCCACTGCCATGAGGCCGTACATCGCCGTCCACACCGGCGCGAAAAGCCAGTCCGGTGGCTGGAACGAAGGACGCTTCAGAGTCTGGAACCAGCCCGACACCGAACCGGCTGTCGCAAGCCCGCCGATGGCAGCCGCGCCGTAGCACACGACCACGAACACCACAAACGCGATGATCTTGTGTTTTCGTGTCGTGGGCAAGGGTAGCTGATCTTCACATGGCTCAACGAACGAGCCGCGCCCGCTCCTCATGTGACCCAGTCGGGCCCGTCGATCTTCGGCCGGATGCTCTCGTTCTCCGCCTTCTGGTACTGGATCTGGCGACGCAGGTCAGCCTGCGTGGACCCGTCCAGGACGTCGGGCAGGCGGCCGAAGAGTCTCGACATCGCTCATATCGTCTGAGGCCTGCGGCTACGACGCCCCTGGGCGACGCCGAACTTCTTCCGCGAGGCTTTGGGTAGGGCTGCAGTATTTCTACCCTGCTGTCGACCCAGAAAACGCGGTTTTCGCCCACCCCCGTTCACAACCCGTGTCGATCACACACCGATCGGGCCACCCCGAGAGGGGTCCGCCAATCCTCCGATACGGACTTTACAGGGAGTTCGTTGCAAGGGCCACGCGATTGCGGGGCCCTTTCGCTTGGCGGACGGGTAGGTGGGTAGGTGGGGCGGTGGGGGGAGGGGCAATTCAAGGCCGGTTTTCGGGCTACCGCGAGGGGGTTGGCGGATCGTCGAAAGCGGGCCGAACGTGCGGGGATCCCGAACGCTACTGCCCGGTCGGCTGGCGCGGCAGTACGCTCTGAAACCTCTCTGCTCTCTGCTTGACGCGCCGTTTGTTTAGCAGACCTGTTCGCATCGGGGTGGCGATCGGAACGACGTGGCGCCGATGGCTGCGGCGCGAGCCTGTCAGGCACTTCGCCCGATTTGGTACACTCTACCCCATGGCCCCAAACGACCCCGTCAAGACAGCCTCAACCAGCTCGATGCCGCCGCCTCCACCGCAGGAGCTGGCGGGTAGCGTGGCTGGCTTTGGCGAGAAGCCCGGCGACTCGATTGGGCCGTACAAGTTGTTGCAGGTGATCGGCGAGGGCGGTTTCGGCGTTGTGTGGCTGGCCGAGCGACGCGAGCCGATGGTGCAGCGCGTCGCGCTCAAGATCATCAAGCCGGGGATGGATTCCAAATCCGTCATCGCCCGCTTCGAGCAGGAGCGTCAGGCCCTTGCAGTGATGGACCACCACGGCGTGGCCAAGGTGTTTGACGCGGGCGCGACGCCCACGGGTAGGCCGTACTTTGTGATGGAGCACGTGCAGGGCGAGCCGATCACGACGTACTGCGACCTGCACAACCTGACGATCCGCGACCGGCTCGAACTTTTCGCGATGGTCTGTGCGGCCGTGCAGCACGCGCACCACAAGGGGATCATTCACCGCGACTTGAAGCCGTCGAACATTCTGGTGAGCGTGCGCGATGGCAAGCCGTCGCCCAAAGTGATCGACTTCGGGATCGCAAAGGCGATCAGCCACACTCTGACCGACAAAACGATCTTTACCGAGCAGGGGCACCTGATCGGCACGCCCGAGTACATGAGCCCCGAGCAGGCCGAGATGGGGGCGATGGACATCGATACGCGGACGGACGTGTACTCGCTGGGTGTGGTGCTGTACGAGCTTGTGTCGGGCATGTTGCCGTTCGACCCCGGCACGATGCGGGCGGCGGGCTACGCCGCGATTCAGCGCATGATCCGCGAGCAGGAACCCGAGCGGCCCAGCACACGCCTTTCAACCGCCGACGACGCGATGGCCGCAGGAATCGCTTCGCACCGGCAGAACCAGCGCGAGGCGCTGACCCGTGAGCTGCGGCGCGAGCTCGACTGGATCCCCATGAAGGCCCTGCGCAAGGACCGCACGCAGCGGTACGAATCGCCGGCGGACCTGGCGAAGGACATCAGGAGATACTTGGACGGTGAGGCGCTGGAGGCCGGCCCGGAGAGCACGGGCTACCGCTTGCGGAAGTTTGTGCGGCGGCACCGGGGGCCGGTCACCGCCGTGGTGCTGATCGCATGTTCGCTGTTCATAGGGCTCGCGGCAACGGTTGTCGTGCTGGGGCGTGCCCGGCTCGCAGAGGCAAACGCAATCAGCCTCGCAAGTTCCGAGAAAGTGCAGCGTGACGCGGCGGACGCGGCCCGGCTGAATGCTGCGGCCGAGGCGGAGAACGCGAAGCAGGTTGTCGGCTTGATGTCGGACCTCTTCAAGGTGTCCGATCCGGAGAACTCGCACGGCGAATCGGTGACAGCGAGCGAGATATTGCAACGAGCTGCGGCCACACTCAAGGATCGCCTCTCCAAGCAACCCATCGTGCGAGCGTCGCTCCTGGAGACAATCGGACAGACATTTCTCAATCTCGGCTTGCCGGACCGCGCGGAAGGGATGTTCGTGGCCGCGATTGAGATCCGCACAATCGAGCTTGGCCCCGAGAATCCCGAAACACTTGGTGCCTTGGGCGGAATGGCTCTTGTTCGAGTCGCCCAGGGACGGCTCGACGAGGCCGAATCGCTCCGGCGCGATGCAGTTCGCCGGCTGACCGCAAGTGCGGGCGCAAACGATCGACGAACGCTCACCTCGGTGGCCAACTTGGGCTCGCTTCTACTTGTGCGCGGAAAGCTCGAAGAGGCGGAGAGCACTCTCCTCCAGGCCGTGCAACGGCTCTCAGATTCACTCGGAAAGTCCCGGGCCGAAACGCTGACCGTCAAGGCGGAACTCTCCGAATGCTTGCGGGCCCGAAACAACCTTCAAGAAGCGGAGGCACTCGGCCGCGAGGCCCAGAGCGGTTTGCTGGAACAGTTCGGCGCCATGGACCCACGGGTACTCGCGATCGATCACAACCTCGCCGGAGTACTGATGGCGCGGGGCAGATTCGACGAAGCGGAGACGAGCATTCAGGCCGCCCTGAACGGCCGCCGCAAGGTGCTGGGCCCGGAGCACCCCGACACGATGGCCTCGATCGCAGTCCTCGCGGAATTGCGCCGCGGTCAAGGACGATTCGACGAGGTCGAGTCGCTGATGAGAGAGAACCTCGCCGTGCAACGCCGCATCATGAGCAAGGATCATCCCCATACCCTCGGTTCCATGAACATTCTCGTGCTGGCCCTCCAGGAGCAGAACAAACTCGAAGAGGCCGAGTCCGTCGCGCGTGACCTCATGGCGGCTTGCGAACGAACACTCAATGAAGAACACCCCGTCCGTATGGCCGCGTTGAACAACCTCGGGCTGACACTTGCAAAGGAAGGAAAGCTTGCGGAGGCCGAGCCATACGCACGTCGGCGCGTGGATCTCTCCCTTCGCCTCTACGGTGACGAACATCCTGAATCAGTCCTCGCCATGAACAATCTCGCTGGCTTCCTCCGCGACCAGGCCAAGTACGATGAAGCAGTTCAACTCTACGAGCGGCTCCTTCCTGCGGCCCGCTCCGCATTCCCGGGCACACCCCTGTACCCGCCACTATTCCAACGTGCCTACGGCGATTGCTTGGCCAAGATGGGCCGCAACGCTGACGCCGAGTCGCAGTTGATCGGAGCGTGGGAGCAACTCACCGCGCTGCGGGGGTCTGGCCAGCACGAGGCGATGCGAACCATCAAGCGGCTGGTGGATTTCTACGACGCGTGGGAAAGAACCGAGCCGGGCAAGGGCCACGATGCGCAAGCGGCGCAGTGGCGCGCCAAACTTAATGAAGCACAACCGCCGCCAGTAAAGCCGCTGTAGCCTCAACGGTTCCGATCTCAACATCCGGCCTCAACCGCCCTGACAAAGTCGTCGTAGTCGAAGAAGTCTACCGCAGTGTCGTTGTTGAAGTCGGCGGCCGTGCCCGGTGGGCACTCGCCGCCCTTGAAGCACCGGACGAAGTCGTCTTATACGGATCACGCCTGAATCTCGTGCGAGCGGTGGGGGCAGGCGCAGACGGTGCGGAGCAGCTCGGGCGTGAGTTGCTGCCATGCCTGGGCCCCGGCGT
>JAYVUC010000093.1:0-14041 GCA_043788295.1 Phycisphaerales bacterium | reverse complement strand
CCCGGCTTGGATTCGGTGATGCAGCCCGTCATCGCCATGAGCGACGACAGGCACGACACAGCCGCCACTGCTCGCAGCGTGGGAATCCATGGCGAATGTTTGAACCGGCGCGTCGTCATCTCGCTGCTATTTCGGGCCTGTTGCGGGCTGGTTCGTGGCGTCCAGCGGCTTCTCGCCCTGGGGTGTTGGTTTGACAGGTTCGATCACGCTCGCGGCGGAATGATTGTCCACCGCTGGTTCTTTGAGATTCTTCCGCAGATCGTTGAGCCGGTTCTGGAACGGCTGCGACATGCTCTCGACACCCTCGGTGTTCTCCACGATCGTGGGCGTGATGAACACCAGCAGCTCCTTCTGCGTCACGGTCTTCTCCCGCGACTTGAATAGCTCGCCCAGGAGCGGGATATCACCCAGGAGCGGAATCTTCCGCACGATGTCGGAATCCTCCTTGCGGAGAATCCCCGAGATGATCACCGTCTGACCGCCCTTGAGGATCACGTGCGTGGTCGTCTCGCGCCGCACCACGACGAGCGCGCCCGCCACCGTCTCTCCCGGCGAGATCGACGCGAGCTGCAGGTTGACCTGCAAGTCAAGATCGCCCTTGATGGTGATTCTGGGCCTGGCTTTGAGCTGGATACCCACCGCCTTGTAGTCGAACGCGGCGGTCGTTGAGCCGACGGTGTTGGTGGTCTGGCTGTTGATGAATGGGATGTCCTTGCCGTCGAAGAACGACGCCTCCTGATTGTCCGATGTGAAGATTCTGGGCTCAGAGATGATGTTCACTTCGGTCTTCTGGTTCAGCGCCTGCAGTATCAGGTTCAGATTCGCGTTGCTGGTCAGCGTCGATGTGTCGAAGAGTCCGGGGAGGAAGTTGTTCTTGGTGTTCGCGGTCGACGACCCGATGCTCAGCGAGTTGTCCGCGTTGGTCGGCGTGATCGCCTGGCTCGACCAGCGGAGACCAAGTGCCGTCGCGTCCTCCGCCGACACCTCGCAGATCACCGCCGACAGCAGCACCTGCCGCCCGGGTTGGTCGAGGGCGGCGACCATCTCGCCCACGGCTGCCCGATACTCGGGCGGGGAGAGCACCATCAACGCGTTTTGCCGCCAGACCGGCACGATGCGGATCACGCCGATCAGGTTCGATGCGCCGCGGCGATCGGTCGGGGGCCTGGACCTTTGCCACCAGAACGAGATCGTGCTCGCGGTTGAGCCAGCGGCGGCATTGGGATCCGTCGCCGGGGTGGTCGATGTCGCACTCGTGGCGAACGGACTGGACGACGACGAGTTCGCCGAGAGTCCGGCCGCCGCACGCTGGATCGACGCGAGCGTGCCGTCCTGCGCCAGCAGCGTGTTGAGCTGTTCGGCGAGCTCCTCGGCCGACGCGTGCTTGAGCTCGATGATCTGGGGCAGGCCGGTGGTCTGAGGGCGATCGAGCTCTTCGATCACCTTCTCGATGTACCCCATGTTGTCCTTGTTCTTGGACGAGACCAGAATCCGGTTGGCCTCGGGAATCGCCGAGAACGTGAACTGGTTGGCGAATCGCCCTGTCGACGGCGTCGTCGACGTGCTGGAATTGGTTCCACCGAACCCGTTTTGGGTGCTGGATGTCGATGTCGCTCCCTTGCCGAACTGGGCCTCGAGGATGGCGACCATCTTGATCGCGTCGGTGTACTGCAGGTCGAAGGCCTTGGGAATCACATATGTGTCGGGTACGGGCTTGTCCCAGAAATCGGTGATCTGCTTGCGGACTTGATCGATCACCTGCTGCTCGGAAACAACGGTGACACTGTTCTGCTGCTTGTTGGCCGAGACGCGGAGCGTCGTTGACAGCACCGCGTTTGGATCGGTTCCCGTGCCCCCTCCCGCACCGCTGCGACCGCCTCCGCCACCGGGCTGATTTCCTCCGCCGCCCCCGCCGGGCTGATTGTTTACGCCGCGGCCCCCTCCGCCCCCCTGCAAGAACTGGAACGGATTGTTCTGGTTGTTTCCCCCGCCCTGGCGCGTCTCGGGCGTGTACAGCTCCTTGATAAGCGCAGCGATCTGATCGGCGTCGGAATACTGCAGCGTGAACGTCTCGGTCTTGAGGGCTGCGCTGCTCGACTTGTCGAGAGCCTTCACCAGCTTCTCGACCTTCTGCAACAGGCGAAGGTTGCCCATCACCACGATCTGGTTCGACACCTTGTCGACGTTGATCGTCGAGTAGTCCGGCAGCGATTCCTTCACGATCGCGCCGATGTTCTCCGCCGACGCGTACGTCAGTGCGAAAACCTTTTCCGCCACCGTGCCCAGGTCGGTCCGGTCCCCCACCGTCACGTCGGGGCCCAGCACCGGCACGTCCTGCTTCTTGAGGTCGTTGATGTCTCGCAGCGTGATGAGGTCGTACGTCTCCACCACCGCCACACCAGCCTGTTGCAGCGCGAGGAACACGAGGTCGAGCGCACGATCACGCGGGATCGGCTCGTCGTTGAGCACCGTGATGGGCCGCGACATCACATCGGCCTGGGGCAGCACGATCTTGCCCGTCGCCTCGACGATGAACGGCACCACCGATTCCACCTTCACGCCCTTGAACGCGAGAATGGTCGCGTCGCCCTTCATCACGCGACGACCCGTCACGGGGTCGCGCACCGAAGGAAGCTTGGGTTCCGCCTTCGCTGCCGGCTTCACCTCGGGCTTGACCTCCGGTTTCGCGTCGGGCTGTTTGACGTCCGCGGGCTTTGGGTCAGCGGGCTTCGGGTCTACAGGCTTGGTCTCAGCCGGCTTGGGGTCGGCGGGCTGGGCATGAACCGCGACCGCGAGCCCGGCCGACGTCGCCACGATCGATGCGCACAGGCTCATGCGGCAGGCAAAGTTGAAGGCGTTGTTGAGCGACGAGAGAGATGGTTGCTTCATGGGATTCACTTGGGCTCGCTTGGCGGTTGGGGCTTCTTGTCGCCTTCGGTCTTGCCTTCGGTCTTGGTTTCTGATGCCTTGGAATCTACTGCTTTGGGCGTTTCCGCTGTGACCGTCGAGGGCACTGGCGTCTCTGATTTCTTCTCATCAGACTTGGGGGCGTCGGGCTTGGTTGTCTCTGGCTTCTTCACTGGCTCGGTCAGGTTCGACGCCGATGCTGGCAGGGGCAGCGTGCCGGGCCTGGGGTGGATCAGGCGGTCGCGTTCAAAGAACGGCACCTCGAAGTCCTTGCCCTTCCACGCCAAGGTCGCGCTCCACGGCGCATCAAGCGCCGTCACAGCCACATCGTCCTTCGCCGGATCGCCCAGTTTCAACTTCTTCCCGTCGCCGAACCACACCGTGTCGTTGATGATCGCCGAAATCGTCGGCCCCCCGTAGCTCGTCGGACCCTTGTCCACGACCACAGGAGTTGGATCGCGCTTTATCGGCGCGCTTTCCACCCGCTTCTGCGGGAACGGAGGCGGAATCACAAAGAGCGATCGCCCGTCGATCTGCTTCACATACCCATCCATGGACTGATCGTGCAGCGCATACTGCTTCTTCAGATCGGTCGCTTCGGCCTCCTTCGCCGTTGCCGAGATGAACACCGCCCGCACCAGCGGGATCGTGCACAGGAAAACCACCAGCGCCGCCAGCACCAGCGCGCCCAGCGCCCACCAGGCTGTCGCCGTCATCGCCGCGATTCCGCGGCGGATCGAATGTCCCAAATGAACCCGGCTCATCCTTTGTTCTCCCGCGCCAGCACCCACGATTCCACCGACAGCATCACCTTCACCGACTTGCCCTTCGCACCGCTGCCGCCCGCCCGGCCCGTTCCGGCCGGGCTGATCGACAGGCGGCTCACGCTCGAAACCTCGGGAGCCTTCTCCAGTTCCGCGAGCAGCACCGAGAGCACCTCGGGCTTGCACTCAAAGGTCAGGTCGCGCACGATCCGTTTGATCTGCGCCCCGCCCGCCGCCGCCGTCAGCGGGGGCGATTTGAGGAGCAGCGGCCTCTCCCGCACGTCGTACTCCTTCACGCCCTGCTTCCTGAGCACCGACGCGATCTTCGAGAGCGTCGCGGGCGAGCCCTCGGCCTCGCCGACTGGAAAGTTCACATCGCCATAGATGCGCGAGCCCAGCGCAACCGCCGCCTCTTCGCTCCTGCGCTGGCCTGCGTTGCCGCCCCACTTCAGCAGCACCGTCTCCTTGGTGGCCGACTTGCCGGCAAGATCGACCGCCTTGGACACCGACGGCTCAACCACCACGAAGTACGCCGCGACGCCCGCCACCGCGACAAGCCCCCACCGGGCCGACCGTGGCAACGCAAAGTACTTGAGAATCAATGGATGTGTCACTTGGCACCCCCGCTTCGTTTCGCGTCGATCTTTGCGAGCTGTGCGTCGAGCCGGGCCTTCACCGCCGGGTCAAGATCTGACTTTGAGAGTGCTGCCTTGTGCTTGGCCCATGCGAGCGTCAGTGCGCTGTTTGTCATCGCGCCGATCTGCTCGTCGGTGAGCACCTCGGGAATGTCTGGGCCCTTGGACGCCTTGTTGGTCTCACCCGCCACCGCCGTCTCGCCGCGCACCGCCTTTGCGTTGTTGCCCCGGCCACCCCTTCCGGCATTGTTGTTTCTCAACGCGGGTGTCTTGCCCTTATCGCCGGATGTGGCGCCGCCCGCGGGTGTGTCCGCGTGACCATCGCCAATGTCGTCGCTCGCCGGATCACCATGATCCTCATCCGCCGCCGCAATATGCACCGGCGCGGCACCCTTGCCGTTGTCGGCATAGAGCCGCTCACGCAGCGACCTCGTCGCGAAGTCGTCGATCGGCTTGGACGGGCTCTTCGCGTTGGACACCTTTGCCCGGAGCGTGAAGTTCAGGCCATCGCTGTCGGCCTTGGTGTCGGGCACCACCACGCTCCCGAAGAGCCCCGTGTCGTTCAGATTCTTCGTCATCTTCGAGAGAATCTCGCTCGAATCGGCGACGCCCTTGATGAGCACGTCCTGTGATCCCTCACTCTCGATCGTCAGCGTCTCGACCATCACACCCTGCGGGCACGCCGCCGACACCTCCGCCAGAAGCTTGGCCATGGGCCAACGCTTGGTATCCAACTGCTTGTACAGCGCCGCCTTCTTCGCCAGTTCGGTCTGCTGCGTCGCCGCCGCCTTCAACTCGTCGGCCTTGGAGTTCACCACCGCGAGCCGCGCCCACGTCAGTCCGATGGGCGCGAAGACCGCCACAAGCACCGCCGCCGTTACAAGCTTGCCCGCAACGCCGGGCTTGCCCAGCCAGCTCGCAACGCGGATCAGTTTGGGGTCGGGCCCGCCGTCGTGCTCGCTTCGCAGCGCAGCTAGCGACGACGACCCGGGTGTCTGATT
The DNA here is from genome assembly GCA_043788295.1 of Phycisphaerales bacterium. Classification (GTDB taxonomy): domain Bacteria; phylum Planctomycetota; class Phycisphaerae; order Phycisphaerales; family UBA1924; genus UBA2396. The sequence continues at coordinate 8,734 of JAYVUC010000093.1, read as the reverse complement.
CAGTACCGAGAGGGCCGCCCCGATCGCAAGGCTCGCGCTTAGTGCTCCCGACCGTGCGACGGTCTCGATCTGGCACACGTCCGCAAGCGTCCATCCATCTCCGATCGAAAACCCCACGGGCCGGTCCGCCGGATCGAGCGTGAGTCCGCTCGCGTCGTTGTGCGAGGCCGCCGCTGTCGATCTCACCGCGCCTTCAAGTGACTCGATGAACGCACCGGGCCTGGAACGATCGCCCCGCAGGCACCGGACAACACCTGTTTCTCCGGTCGCGGCGACGACAATCGAGCCGCGCCCCGCGTCCCACGACGCCCCGATGTCCGCGCGGGTTCCCATCAGGCCGACCAGTGCCGCTGGCTCGGCGATCCAGAACTCGTCAACACCGTCCGCGAAATCGTCCGAACCCGTCCCGCGCCAACCGGTGAAGAGCGCGGCCGTGCCCGCTCGTGTGCGAACGATGCCCGACGCGCGGCGATGCTTGGGGAGATCCTCGGGCAGATTTATCTCCGCGAGCAGCGAAACAGCCGCCGACAGACCTGTCTCGGGCACCTCGGGTGCAGTTGTCATTTTCGCGTAGCACTCCGCACCAGGTGCGACCTTTACCAGAAGCGATACGCCCGCATCACGCAGGATCGTGCTCAGCGCCCGGCCCTGTGCTTCCAGCTCGCCCTGCGCGAGTGCCCGCGCCGAGACGACTCGCGGCAACGCGCCCGCCGTGGCCGGCGGCGCAACGATCGCGAGATGCCAGGTCTCCCCGTGATGTGCAAGCCCGGCAACCGCCATCGGGAGCGCCGTCGCAGGGCTTCGTGTTGTGGTCGGTGAGCTGGTCATTGCACACGATACTCCGTGATAGTCGCGGGAAGCGAAGAAAGATCAACCGTCGCGAACACTTCGACCTCGATCCCCGTCCGCGCGTCGCGGCCCCGCGACGACACGATGATCGCGTTGGACCGCACGTCCAACAACCCGGCAATACGCGCCAGACGATTTCGGCTCATCGACGGCACATCCAGAAGATCGGCGATCGACGCGAAACCCTCGGGCCGCGAAGAACGCTCGTAGATGATCGCGTCTGCGAGCGTGGCCGAGATCTCGGGCAGGTATTGCAGCACCTTGGCGTCGCAGGTGTTGATGTTCAACTTTCCCGGCTTGCCTGCGGGTGCCCCGATCGAGCACTCATTGAGTACCGCGCCAAGCTCGGTTCTATCCAGGGCCCGCACGGTGTTCGCGCCGGTCATGCCGCCGGTCTGGGCAAGCTGCCTCAGGTCGCGCTGGATGAACGCGGTCATCGTCGCGCCGCTGCTCGCGCCGTACGCCACGATGCCCGCCGCCTGTGTCGCTTCGCACGCCACGCGTTGCATCACCTGCTCCGCCGTCGCCGTGGTCAGATCGAGCCGCGGCAGACCGGACGTCGCGCCCATGCCCCCGTCGGTGCTCGAGGTCGTGATGATGCCCGAGAGTCCCTGGTCCAGCACGCCGTCACTGTTGTCGGGAGGCCACGACAACTCTCCATCGTCCTCGTTGGGGTCGAGCCTGCCATTGAGGTTCCAGTCCTCGCCCCGCACAAGCTCGGGCGTCATTCCGATGATCAACTCAAGTTCGCCGATCGAGCGGATCGGCCCGTTGCGCGGAATGTACGGGTACTTTCGGCTCAGGTAATAGCCTCGCTCGGCACCCAGCGGCCTCGTGTCGTCGTCGGCGTCACGCCAGTCCAGGATCGAATCGGGCCCGTCCTCGGGCATGTTGGGCAACAAGATGAGTTGCTCGGCCGTCATCAGATTCACGTTGATCCGCGCGTGGGCATCGATCACACCCAGCCGATCGCCATCAGGCCCCGAATAACTGAGCCGATACGCCGCATCGAGCAGGCGGCCGTCGCCCGACGCCGACAGGTCGTCAAAGAGTGCGTACGAGTTCGCCGAATCTGGGTTCTGGGCGTAGAACTCGCCCCTTGCGATCGCCAGCTCAACGCCCGACCGCGCCGCCCACCCCGCACGCACGCGGGCGAGCGCCTCTCGACCGGCCGATGCCTGCGAGAACGAGGTGGCCTGCACCGCCGCCATGACGACGCCAGCGATCGCAGCAACCCACAGCACCATCAATGTGGCAAACGAACGACGCCTCATCCACCACCTCCCCTTCCACCGCCGACACCGCCACCACCTCCATCGTTGTTCCCTCCCCCGCCGCCCCCGCCGTTATTGCCGCCAACGCCAGGGCCGCCCCCCCCGCCTGTCCCGCGACCGCCACCACTCCCGCCACCACCCCCGCCACCACCACCAGGGCCACGTCCGCCGCCGTTGTTTCCACCGCCGCCCGGACCACGCCCGCCCCCGCCGCCCCCACCTGGTCCGCGACCACCGCCCCCGGGCCCTCGTCCGCCTGCGCCGTTCTGGGGTGCTGCTGGCGGGGCGGCCGGTGCTGCTGCCGGTGTGGCTGCTGGTGTTGTGGTCGGTGTGGTCGCGGCGGGTGCGGTCGTCGCCGCTGCGGTGATGTCCGTGACCGTGCCGGGCATCGGCGTTCGGTCGAGCGCAACAACCCGTCGCGCCACCGCCGTCACTTTCTGATCGTCCGATGTCGCCGTTACCTGGATCATCACCGCGTGTGGATAGCCTGACGCGTCGGTGTCCCAGTCGTCGTACCAGTTCGTCTGATCCATCGAGCGGATCGAGAGCGACGTGATCCTGTCAACCACCATCGCCGCCACGCCGCCCGCGTTGCTCGCCTCGTCGGGCACGGGGTCCGACCGTCGCCACAGGGCCGACGAGTGCCCGTCCTCCGCGGGGAAGAGCTTGTACTGCACCTCGGCTTCCTCGCCCTCTGGCTCGCCCGTCCCCACGCGCGTGGGCCTCATCGAGCGGGCGAAGAGCAGGATCGAATCAGCGTCAAGGAATCCCGACTTACCGTCGGTGATAAGAAGTGTCGTCGCAATCAGGTCGCGGTCGCGCACCGTGTTCACGACGTCGCCCGCGATCCGATCCACCGCGATGTCGGCGCGGCGATAGGCCTCAAAGTGCGCCTGCGCCCGGCTCCGCCCGCGCAGAAACGACGACATCGCCGCCGTCGTCGCTCCCGCCACGATCGCGCCGACCATCACCGTGACGATCAACTCGACCAGGGTGAAACCCCGCCCGGCTCGCGCCCGGTTCGATCCGCGTGTGGATGTCGCGTGTTGTGTGCTCATTTGATCGGCCTGTCCACCGTCTCCGTCGGCTTGCGCTCCGGGTCCGCCTCGTCCCCCAGCCGCGCCGCGATCAGCGCCTCCACGCTCGCCGATCGCTCCACCGATCCCGAATCCCACAGCACCGTCGAGCGAACCGTGTAGGGCTGCCCGCTTGTGCCGCCCGTGAACGTCAGGCGATACCGGAACCCCTCAAACGGCGCGTCGCACACGCCCTCAGCCGGAAATCTCGTCGCGTAGTTGTCGGGCCCGCGTGCCAGCACGAGGCTGAGCTGCTCGTCGATGAGCCGCGCCGCCGTTGACATCTGCTCACCCATCGCCTGCGCCTGCGTCGCCTGCCCAAGAAGCGACATGAGCACCGCGATCGTGATCCCCAGCAGCACCGTCCCGACGATGACATCGATGAGCGCGACCGCCCGCCTGTTGAATCTCACGTCCCTCGCACGTGGCTTCACCATGGGTTCTCTCCCATGCCCGCGTCGTCCAGGTCCACCGATGTTCCAGCCAACGGCATCGCAGCGTCCAGAGGATCGGTCCGGGTCAGCTTCGCCTGCACCGCCGTGGACGCAAGCTCAACCCGCCATGCACCCTTCTCCCCAGGACTCGACTGCGCCAGAACAACAACCATCGCGGGCCTGGGCTTGCCCACCGGCAGCTCGATCGAGAAGCTCAGCGCATCTCCCGGCAACCCTTCGGTCGTGATCAGCTTGACCACGATGTGCGAGAGCGTGACCGGTGCCAGGAGTGGATCGGCGAGCCACTCACGCTCGGAAGCAAAGTTCGCCGGGTCCGTTGCCCGCGCCGTCTTCATCACAAACTGCTTGCTCGTCGCCCTGTATTCGACCTGAAGGGACTGGGAAGTCAATGCGGCCCGGGCACCGACGCTCGAGAAAAACTCCTTGACATTCCGCGCCTCCTGCTCCGCCGCCCGTGCCTCGTTCCCCGCGAATCGGGGCAGAATCGTCGCCGCGATCACCGTCATCACCACCACCACCACGATCAGCTCGACCATCGTGAACGCCCGGGCCGCAAGCGCGCGAAACGCCTGCCCCATTCGCGGGACGGTGTGATCGCCAGAATGTGAGGCGTGAAGCGGCATGATTTACGGCGCGATGATGTCCACGTCCTCGCCCTCGCCCCCGGGTTGGCCGTCCTTCCCGTAGCTTACGATATCGAACTCAAAGTTCTTCTTGCCCGGCACCACCAGCTCAAAGGGCCGGCCCCAGGGGTCCAGCAGCGCGTCCTTCGAGTCCATGTAGGGCCCCTTCCATGCGCCCTCCGTCATGCCCGACGGCTGATCCATCAGAACATTCAGCGTCACGCCCGATTCGGTCGTTCCGCCGTCGGCCAGATATATCCGCATCGCCGTCACAAGGCTCGCCGCACTCGCCTTCGCGGTCGCCGTCCTGCTCGCCCCGATGCGGCTGATGAGCCGCGGCGCGATCACCGCCGCGATGATCCCGATGATCGTGATGATCACGATCACCTCGATGATCGTGAACGCCCGCCGCCCACCCCCACGCTTCTTCGACACGTTCAAAGTACTCATCCGATGTTCTCCTGCATCTGCAGCAACGGCAGCAGAATTGCCAGCACCACAAAGCCCACCACGCCCGCCAGTGCCACCACCAGCAAGGGCGGAAGGGCCGTCATGAACAACTTCACGCTCGTCTCGGTCCGATCCTCCAGTGCGCCCGCCGCCTGTGTCAGAAGCTGGTCAAGCCGTCCCGACCGCTCGCCCAGGTTGATGATCTGGATGAGCATGGGCGGGAAATATCCGCTCCGCTCCATCGGGTCCGCCAACGTCGCACCGCTCGACACCTGCTCGCACACCTCGTCAATCACCCGCTCCATCGCCTTGTTCCCCAAGGTCCCCTTCGTCACCCGCAGCGCAGCCACCGCCGGAAGCCCCGCGTTCACCAGCGTCCCAAGTGTCCGCGTGAACCGCGACACCGCCACGTCCCGCATCACGCGCCCAAGCAGCGGCACGTTCAGAATCATCGTGTCAAACCACATCCGAAACCCGGGCTTCTTGAACAAACTCGCCACGTAGTACGTCCCGATCACGATCGTCGGAATGATGATCCACCAATACCCGCCCACAAAGTCGGCCGCCCCCTGCACCACCCGCGTCGGAAACGGCAAGGGCTTGCCCGAGTTTCCACCCACGCTCTTGAGCACCCGCGGCACGATCACCGTCACAATCACCACCACCGCCAGCGAGATGAGCCCCGCCAGAATCATCGGATAGAGCGTCGCTGCCAGCACGCTCCGCCGCAGCTTCACGTCGCGGTCCAGAAGCTCCGCCGCCTGCGTCAGCACCTGATCCAGCTTGCCCGACGCGTCGCCCGCCCGCATCAGGCTCACCGAAAGGTCATTGAACGACGAGCTCTCAAGCGCGCACGCGTCCGCCAGATTCTTGCCCTGCTCCACCCGCTCAATCACGCGGTTGAGCATCGCCTTCTGCCGCGCATTTCGCCCCTGCCTGGCGATCGTTCGCAGCGACTGCACCATCGGAAGGCCTGCCGAAATCGCCGTCGCAAGCTCGCGGATCAGCATCGCAAGCTCCGCCCGTGACAGCCCGCCGCCCCCAACCCCCATCGACCAGCCGCTGCCTGTCGATTCCGAGACGCTGCTCACGCCATCCGATCGGCTTCGCGTCACGACAAACCCGCTTACCGGCTCGATCGCCACCGGCGTGTCGCCGCGGCGCGCAAGCTCGCGGATCGCGCTCACGCGATCGGGCGCATCGATCGTCGCCCCCCCGCCGCCCGCCAATGTGTACCGAAATACCGGCAAACAAATGCTCCGTTCTTCCTGTCTTCTTCCAACCCCAGTGTCCAGTGCCTTCTCTCAATCCCCCTGCACATCCTGCGTCGCGCGGAACACCTCCGCAAGCGTCGTCGTGCCCACGGCAGCCTTCGCGAGCCCGTCGCTCCGCATCGTCGTGAAACTCGCCGGCGCGGTCTTCACAAGCTCGTGCGACGCCATTCGGCTCCCGATCGCCGCACGCATCGCCGGCGTCGCCACGAACAGCTCGTAGAACCCAAGCCGCCTCGAATACCCCGACCCTTCGCACTTCTCGCACCCCTTGCCCTTGTACGCCTTCCCCGCGAACAACGCCTGCTCCGCCGCCGAAAGCCGCCACTTCGCCTCATCCGGCAAGGGCATTGATTCGCGGCAGAAATCGCAGATCCGCCGCCCCAGCCGCTGCCCCAGCACGCCCTCAATCACACTCGCTAGCAAAAACGGCTCAATCCCCATGTCCAGCATGCGCCCCGGTGCCGATGCCGCGTTGTTGGTGTGAAGAGTCGAGAAGATCATGTGCCCCGTCAACGCAGCCCTCACCGCGATCTCCGCCGTTTCCCCGTCGCGAATCTCGCCCACCATCACAATGTCGGGATCCTGACGCAGAATCGAACGCAGCCCCGTCGCAAAGCTCAGCCCCCGCTTGGGGTTCACAGGAATCTGATTCACGCCGTGCAATTCGTACTCGACCGGATCCTCGATCGTGATGATCTTCTTGGTCGCGTCGGTCACCATCGAGAGACACGTGTAGAGCGTCGTCGTCTTGCCGCTGCCCGTCGGACCCGTCACCAGGAACATCCCGTGCGGGGCCGCGATGATCCGCCTGATCTCACTCTGATCCTCTGGCCTCATTCCCAGCGACGACAGGTTCAGCTTGATCGACTCTTTGTCCAGGATTCGCATCACCACGCTCTCGCCGTAGAGCGTCGGCACCGTGCTCACGCGGATATCTATCTTGCGTCCCTCGTACCGCAGCGTGATGTGCCCGTCCTGCGGCACATATCTCTCGGCGATGTTCATGTTCCCCATGATCTTCACGCGACTCGTGATCGCCGGCTGCAGGTTCTTGGGCGGCGGAGCCTGCTCGCGCAGCACGCCGTCGATCCGGTACTTCACGATCAGCGACTTCTCGAAAGGCTCGACGTGGATATCGCTCGCCCGCGCCCGGATCGCTTCCAGAATGATCAGGTTCACCAGGTTGATCAGCGATGGCTGCTCCGCCATCCGGTGCAGATCGTCCGCCTCGACCGCCTCCAGATTCGTCGTCAGAGAATCCGTCTCGCCCGCCCCCGCCGCGATGCCCAGCCGCGCCGCCATCGCCGCCGCCGTCGTGCCGTAACACGTTCGCAGCAGCTCGACCATCGCCTCGGGCGTGACCGCCAGAGGCACAATCGCCCGATCCGTCGCGACTGAAAGCTCGTCGGTCGCCGCGAAATCCGTCGGGTCCACCATCGCCACCACCAGCGACTCACCCTCGAACCGCACCGGACACGCGCGCACGCGCAGCGCACGCTCGGCCGTGATGAGCCCCGTCGCCGCAGGATCGACCTGAGGCGGCTCCTTCAAGGCCGCCTGCGGTTGAGTCTCTTGATCTGTCTGCGTTGCTTCCATGCCCGGTTCAACCCTTCGAAAGTTCGATCGTCCCGCGCCCCGCATTGGCGGAACCGGTGTCGCGTCACATGGTCGCCCCGCGTCCGCTCGCGATGCCGGTCCAGGTCGTTGCACAGGATAAGCGCGAATCGCGCCCCATGCCGAACAACGATGCTCCCCCATGCGCCATTGCAGCATCGATGCTGAAATGCGACCCAAGGTGAAAATGTCCGCGAGCAAAAAAACGCATGGAAAAAGGCAATTTACCGCCGAAAGCACGCAAGGTTGCACGCCCCCCGCAGGATCAAGTTGCCGCAACGTCTCACCCCATTATTGAGCCGCCAGGAATGCCAGGTCGAGGGCTCCTCATCGCCCCTGCGGCGCGACAATCATCCGAACTTCTGCGCCCTCTGGAACGTCAAGTCCCAGATCCTCGGGACTGAGCTCAATCCCCTCCTGCCCGCCCCCGAATATCTGCACGCTGCCGTTGCTCGCGGGCTTCTTGGGGAGCTTCTCCTGCTGCGCCTCAGTCAGCATCCCCTTGAGTTTCTCACGCATCTGCTTGTCCAGCGAGGTCCGTGACTTTCGCGCCTTGCTCTGCGGCGAATCCGGGTCGCCAGGCATCCCGAACATCATCGGCCCGTTCTGCTCCTCGTACTCAGCCTTCTCCTGCGCCTCCGCCCACTTCGCGTTCAATGCCGTCGCTTCCTTCGCATAGCCCGCAAGCAACTCCTCGATCTCTTTCTTCTGCTCCGTCGTGATGTCGTCGAACTTTGCCGCCGCCTTCAACTGCTTCACAACCTGAGGCTCCGAGTAGATCTTGCGGAACGTCCTGGTGAGCCACTCCGCCTCAAACTTTGTCCGCGCCTCGTCGCCCAACGACGACGAGAGCCGCGATTTGTAGTTCTTGTTGAGATCGCGCTGCTTCACCATCCCCGCACGCGTCGCGTTCATCGACTCCATCATCTTCTCAGGATTGGGCATCTCGTCGCCCCCCTCCTGCTTCTCCGCCTTGGCCATCTCCTCCTCACGCTTCGCCATCGCGGCCCCGTTGTCCTTGAGCAACGCATCCATCGCCAGCTCGTACTCGTCGAGCACCCCCGTCACCTTCACGGACTCGGTCGTGGGCAGCTTGAGCGACGTGACCAGATCGATCAG
>JAYVUC010000092.1:0-4415 GCA_043788295.1 Phycisphaerales bacterium | reverse complement strand
TCCCGCGTAGGGGTCGGCACGCTCGGGTGCCCCCTGGGCTCAAAGCCCGTCGGTCCGAAAGGGCCGCCGACTCCAACGCCTCGAATACATCCCAATGGGGCTACCCGCGGCGTGGGCCGCGAAAGTGCTCGGATAGACGAGCGGGAAACCCCGAGGCCGCGCTTGACTTCCGGCAAGTCCTCATAGAGGTGGCACGGGTCAATGCTCGCGCACGGTAGGTGGGCCGAAAGTCCGGTGCATACTCCAACAAAGCGGCCAGCCTGAGACAGGCGGGCCGCATGAACGTGTGTGATTTCGCCCGACGCCGCGAAGCTTTACAGCCCGCCCGTGCGGAGCGCGTCCCGCAGGCCAGGGAAGGCCGTGTTTTCGGTCTCGTCCTGGATCAGCACGGTGGGCTTGATGAGCATGAGCAGTGAGAACTCTTCGCGAGTCATCGCCCGGTTGCTGAAGAAGCGGTTGAGGATCGGGATCTTGGAGAGCACGGGCACGCCCGACTCGGCCTCGACTTCCTTCGACAGCCGCTGTCCGCCCAGCAGCACCGTGCCCTGATCGGGAACGGTCACGGTGGTCTCGACGGTCTGGACGACGACCTCGGGGAGCTGGATCTGGCCCGTGATGGTGCCGGGAGCACCACCGCCGGCGATGCCGCCGGTGCCGCCCGCCACAGCCTGAATCTCGCGGCTTGTGAAGCCCTTGAAGGCCGAGACGACGATCTTCACGTCGAGCTGGACGTACCGGCGGTCGGCAAGGATGACGCCGCCGACTTGCAGCGTGATCCCGTCGTTGACAAAGTTGATGGTTGGTTCGAGGCCGATGGTGCCCTGGCCGGCGGCGGGACGAAGGGCCGAGACATACGCCTGCTGATCGGCAACCGCGACATACGCGTACTGCCCGTTGCTGAACGTGAGGCGCGGGGCGTTGACCGACACGGACCGCCTGTCGGACTGCGTGGCCTCGACCATGAAGTCGACTTGCACGTCGTCGAGATAGGTGCCCGAGATGCCCAGAGCGGGGGCGGTGCCGAACTTGGCGGCACTCTTGCCCAGCAGCGTGTCGACCAGGCGGCTGCTGCCGGAAATCGCGCCAATCGGGCTGAATCCGGTGGGGACCGGGGAGTTGACTGTGTAGGGGAAGAGCGGGCCTTCGGCGGCTGTCGGGATCGGGAGGCCCGTCGCGGGATTGATGATGTGAAGGGTTTGTGATCCGCCGCCAAGAACTCGGGGCTGAGAGTAATTGCCGCCGGGGAAGAAGTCCGACGGGAGCAGGTCGTAGTTGCCCGCAGCCCGGAGCGCCCGGATCTGCGAGCTGCCCGCGCCGAAGTAGACGTTGGCGTTGAACCCGATCTTCTCGTAGAAGTCCTGAGAGACGGTCAGGAACCGCGCCTCGACGTTGATCTGCATGTTGCGGACGCGGCGGAGCTGGCCCAAAAGCCCCTCGACCTCGCGGTGGTTCGCGGGCGTAGTGCTGATGATGAGATTGTCACGGAACGGCTGGATGCTGCCCGTGTCGCCCCCGTTGTCCGTCCAGCCGTCGCGATCGACCTGCTCGACGATGATCTTGCGGAGCTCGTTCATGCGCTCCTCGAGCGGGCGCTGGTTGTTCTGGTTCTGCTGGTTGTTCTGCTGGAACGGGCTCTGGCCCCCGCCGCCTCCCCCGCCCCCCCCGCTCTGGAAGGCCTGCTGCAAGTCGAACTGCGGAGCGTTGGTCTTGTTGTTGACGTCGAAGAGCAGATCCTTCACGTCATAAATGATCATGAGCTTGTGACGCTTGAGCTGATCGGCCGAGGCGATCTGGAGCACCCCATCGGCGACCGTCCAGCCCGCCCGGCTGCTGGGATCGAGCTGGTTGCTCACCTTCTCGAGCACCCGATTGAGCACCGTCTTGAGCGTCGGATTGGTAATCGAGAGCGAGACGGTCGCGTCCTGCTGGATGCCCACCGCTTCGAGCGACTTCCAGTCGATATCCATGTTCAAGTTGGCGACGGTGCGGAGGTATTCCAGCGCGGCCTTCACGGTCGTGTCCGGGAAATCGACCTTCGGAAGTCGCGTGTTCTCCAGCGACGCCAGCACGCGGCGATTCTCGGGCGACTCCTGGAACGCCAGAGCCTCGCTGCGAAGGGCCGAGATGCTGGGCCAATCGCGGGGATAGTCAACAATCGCGTGCGGCGCCATCAGGGCACCCAGGTTGTCCAGGCTCAGTTGCTGGATCGAACGGGCGATCGCCTCCTCGCCCTTGTTGTACTCGTTGTAGACCATCATGTCCGTCAGGACGTCCTTGAGCAGCAGGCCCGTTGGGTTCATGCTGTCTATAAAGAGGATCTGCTGAACAATTTGGAGGGCCTCGGCGTACTTGCGGTTGCGCTGCAGATCGCGGACACGGTCGATGTTCTCGCGGATCTTCTGGGCCTTGCCCTGCTTGTCGCGCTTCGACTCGTCGTTGGCGATCCCCTCGAGCTCGGCCGCACGCCGATCCGCCGCTGCCTTCTGGATCTGCTGCTCGGTCTTGACCAGGTCGGCCTCGACAAGGTCAACGCGCTTCCTCAGGTCGTTGGCGACCGCCTCGCCAAGACCAGTGCGATTCTGGCTCAGGTTGAGCCGCGCCTGTGCCACAAGCCCGCGCGCACGGTCGGTGTCGGCGGTGGCGATCGAACGCTGCGCCTCGATCAGCGTGTTGTCAAACTCGGCCTTGAATTGCTGCATCCGGATGGCCTTGGCCCGATTGAACTCGTCCAGAGCCTGCCCGGTGGGCGGGATGTTCTGCTGCATCTCAAGCGCACAGCGAGTGAGGTTCGCGTTCGCCGATGCGGTCTGTTCGGGGGACAGCGCCGCGCCAAATCGGCTCAGGGCTTCCGTGTACGCGTCCTTGGCCTCTTTCCACTTCTTGGCGGCAAACGCCGCATCGGCCTTGGTCAAAAGCTCGGCCGCAGCCTTCTTCTTCGCCTCGTCCACAGGGTCCACCGCCGGCGCAGCCGCTGGGGCCGGAGCCGCGGGCGGCTGTTCGGTAACTGGCGTTGGCGCAGGGGCAGGAGCGGGCGCCGGGTCTGCGGGGATCGAGGGTGTTGGCGCGGGTGCGGGCGTGGGGGCTGGGTCGGGGGTCTTGGGGGTCAGTGGCTTGATCACGCCTGGCTGCAACATGCCCGCGCTGGCGAAAAGCTCGCTGCGTGTCTTGGCCAGAGTGATGATGCGCCCCTGGTAGTCGTCCATCACCAACTGCTGGTCGGGGGTGAGCGTCACGCCCGAGCGGGAGATCGTTTCCAGAACCGCCCTGGACTCGACAAACTTGCCCGAGTCGAACAGGTTCACCGCCGACCGGATCGCGCTGGGTGCCTTGGCGGCCATCTCGCGGCGCTTGTTGTCGACCGCGCCCAGAATCTCATCAGCATGCTTGTGATCCAGCGACGAGACCTTCGACGACGCGTTGACCGCCTTGGCGTGCTGTTCGGCGAGTGTCAGGTCGTTGCTCTCCAGGGCCACGTCAGCCTTTTGGAGTGAGATCTCAGTCTGCGACAGGAGCTTCACCCGTGCCTCGACGCTCTTGAGCATCGTCGAGAGCTGGGCTCGATCGGCATCGCTGAGAGTCACGCCCGGGGCGGTGGCCAGCTCGCTCAACAACGCCTTGGCCTTGACGACCTTGCTCACAGCGAGCAGCTCGGAGGCCTGTTCAAGCTGCTGTTTCACGTTCTGGGCCGACTTGTCGTTTGAGCCCGGTTCGGCCGACGCATAGGCAGCGGGGGCCGTGTACGCGTTCGAGCCGGCAACAAGGCCGGCGGCCAACAGGAGCGTGCGGACCGTCTGGGGGTGGCAATTCTGCATGGGCATCTCCGAGGGGACTCAAAAGGCAACAAAGGGGAGGGCAATGGTGGCGGGCAAACCGCGAGGGTCAACTCCCGTCCATGAATTCGTGAGCCGTTCATCTGACGGGGCGACAATCGGGCCTGTCCGCCGTATTCACCGCATGAACTACAAAGATGCTCTCAGGGCCCGCTGGTTGGGGGGCCTTTGTCACAGGTCGATCTCGCGAGGCGGGCGGTCTTTCGCCACCAGCCGTTCTTTGCCTGCCGATCCGGTATTCGACAGACAACCGGGAGAGATCGTGTGATGTCGGCAGCCCGCAGGCTGCCTCTGGGGTGGTTCTCCGTAGCCCTGGACCTTGCTGGGGCCGTCAGGATCAGGAACGATACTGATTTCCAACCAAGAACGCAACCGCCGTGTGCGAACCCTTTCGACTCCCCATTCCTCCCGGGTTCCGCAAAATCCAGACTCTATCAGTTCGAGACACAAGTTTTTCGGGCTCGCCCCACTATGCGAAAACGCCCGCCGCCACGTTTGGACACACACTTTCACCGCAGCCAGCGGGCCGAAAGCACCCGTCCCGACACCATCGGGCCCTTGGGCGCTTTCTTTTTCCCGATCTTG
>JAYVUC010000091.1:0-9428 GCA_043788295.1 Phycisphaerales bacterium | reverse complement strand
GATTTCGAGAAATGCAACAGCCGCCTGCCGACATATCTCCGGTGAGCAGAGGTTCGAAGGGGTCAAACCCCGAGGGCGCGCAAGTGCTGTCGCGCGCGGAGTTCGCGCGGCTGGTCTCGGAGTCTTCACGGACTCTCTGGCACATCGCGGCGACGGCCGGTGAGCGGTCGTGGGCCGAGGACGCGGTGCAGGAGGCGACGGTTATTGGGCTCACGAAACTCCCGGAGTTTCGCATCGGTTCGAACTTCACGGCGTGGATGGGGCAGATTGTTCGATTTGTCGCTATGAATCAGCGAAGCAAAGCCGAACGACAGGAATCGCTCTCGCGGAGGATGGCAATGGGAGCGGCGGTGGGCACGGACACGGGCCTGCACGCGACTGCCGGCCAAGTTGCGGACGACGCCAAGGTCGCGTCTGCAATGGAGAACCTGGACGCGACCGCACGGGCGTGCCTGGTGCTAAGGCTTGTGGAGCGATTGAGCTACGCGCAGATCGCGGTGTCGCTGGGGATTCCTGAAGGCACGGCGATGAGCCATGTGTTCCGCGCGAGGCGGGCGCTGGCCGAACGGCTTTCGGACACGGAGGTACGCACACGGTGACACATCCGCCGCTTGATTCTGCTGGTGCAGTACACCTGGAACTTCTGCTCGACGGGCATCTCGTGGGCACGTTGACACACGCCGAGCGGGCGGAGTTTGCGGCTGCATTGGCTGCGGATGAGTCGTTTGCCAGACAGGTGACTCTCCAGGAGAGGGCCGCGGCTGCGCTTGGGCGGTCGTATGTGCCGACCGCGAGGGACATGCGGATTGAGAGTGCGAGGGCCGCATCGGCCGGGCTGAGGATGCGCTGGTGGATGGCGGCGGCGGCGGTAGTGGCGATCGGGGCGTTTTTCGGGGTGCAATGGGCGAATCGAGACCGGTCGAACACGCCGGGGGCGATCTACGCGCGGATGGTTGCAACGGGGTTCAAGCCGGATTTCGTGTGCTCGCAGGATCCCGAATACTTCAATCAGCGTGTGAGCATGAAGCTGGGCAAGGGGCTGACGCCAACGCTGCCCGAGGGGTCGCCCATCACGTTTGCTGGCTGGAACTTCGATACCACCTTTGGCACGCCCCTGAGCAGCGCGGGGATGATCCTCCTGGCAAAGAACGGGCAAACACCGATAGTGGTTTTTATGGATCGCGCCTCGGCCGATCACCCGCAGCCCCAGCCCGCCAAGGGCCTTTCGGTTTTCCGTTCCGAGGTCAACGGTCTGGTGCTGTACGAGGTTTCACCACTCGCCGAACCGAGCGTGCTGCCCCTGCTGCACGGCAAAGGCGGGTGAAGCCGCAGCCTGCCGAGTTGGCAGGCGAGTGCATCGGCCGTTCCGACCTGACATCCAAACCGCCCCGTGGCGTTGCCTTTGGGGCCTGATTGGGGCCCGATCGGGCACCGATCGACTGGCACGCTGGTTGCCACTCATCACACTGGAATCATTGTCGGCATGTGCCGCCGTGGTGCCGTGCGTCCCTGACATATACAGAACCTGCCGGCTCGTCTCGGGCCGACCAGGAACGTCCTCTTCCAGCAATAGACGGAGCAAAGTCCAATGGCTAAAGAACTCACTTTCGATGTTGACGCTCGCCAGGCCCTTCTCAACGGCGTGACCAAGCTGGCCCGGGCCGTCAAGGCGACCCTTGGCCCGCGTGGTCGCAACGCGGTGCTGGATAAGAGCTGGGGCGGGCCGACGGTGACCAAGGACGGGGTGTCGGTGGCGGAAGAGGTGGAGCTGTCGAACAAGGCTGAGAACATGGGCGCCAAGCTCGTGAAGGAAGCGGCGAGCAAGACGAGCGACGACGCGGGCGACGGCACGACGACGGCGACGGTGCTGGCCGAGGCCCTCTTCCGCGAGGGGCTCAAGTTTGTCGCGGCGGGTGTCGATGCGAACGCCCTGGTACGCGGGATGAAGGACGCGGTCGCCCTGGCGGTGAAGTCGATCACCAACCTGGCGACGCCCGTGGACACATCGCCCAAGTCGAACGATCTGGCGCACGTCGCGGCGATCAGCGCGAACAACGATGTCGAGATCGGCAAGATCATGAAGCACGCCTTCGACAAGGTGGGCAAGGACGGGGTCATCACCGTCGAGGAAGGCAAGAACATCGAGACCGAGGTCACGGTCGTCGAGGGCATGCAGTTTGATCGCGGGTACCTCTCGCCCAATTTCATCACCGACGCGGACGCGATGAAGGTCGTGCTCGAGAAGTGTCTGGTGCTGATCTTCGAGGACAAGATCGAGAACGTGCAGAAGCTGGTGCCGCTGCTCGAGAAGGTGATGAAGGCCAAGAAGCCGCTGCTCATCATCGCCGAGGACGTGACGGGCGAGGCTCTCTCCACGCTGGTCATCAACAAGCTTCGCGGCACGCTGAATGTGGCTGCGGTGAAGGCGCCGGGCTACGGCGATCGTCGCAAGGCGATGTTGGAAGATCTGGGCGTGCTCACGGGCGCGACGCCGATCATGAAGGACCTGGGCATCGAGCTCGACAAGATCGAGATGAGCCACCTGGGCCTGGCGAAGAAGGTTGAGATCGACGGCGATAACACGACGATCATCGAGGGCGCGGGCGACACGAAGGCCATTCAGGCCCGCGTGGGTCAGATCCGCAGCGAGATCGAGAAGACCACGAGCGATTACGACCGCGAGAAGCTGCAGGAACGCCTGGCGAAGCTCTCGGGCGGTGTGGCGCAGATCAAGGTCGGGGCGGCCAGCGAGGCCGAGCTGAAAGAGAAGAAGGCCCGCATCGAGGACGCCCTGCACGCGACGCGTGCGGCGGTGGCCGAGGGCATCGTCCCCGGCGGCGGCGTCAGCTTCATCCGGGCTCGCCGCGCGATCGAGCTCAACAGCGACTACAAGGCGATCTTCGGCAAGAGCGCCGAGAACAACGCGGGCGAGGACGCGGGCCGCGCGAAGTACGACTATGTCGCCGGCATGCGGGTGGTCTACAACGCCCTCAGCGTCCCTCTCTTCACCATCGCCGAGAACGCGGGGGAGAAGGGGAGCGTGATTGTGTCGAAGGTGCAGGAAGCCAAGGGCAACCACGGCTTCAACGCACTCACGCTTGAGTACGGCGACCTGGTTTCCCAGGGCGTCATCACGCCGGCAAAGGTCGATCGACTCGCGCTCGTGAACGCGAGCAGCGTGGCGACGATCCTGCTCACCGCCGACTGCGTCATCACCACCAAGCCCGAAGCCAAGGAGCCCGCCGGAGCCGGCGCAGGCGGCGGCGGGATGGGTGGAATGGGTGGCATGCCGGGCATGGGTGGGATGGGCGGGATGGGGTTCTAAGACATGCGAGGTGGCTTTTTCATCGTCGCCCTTTCTGGCATCGCAACTTTCACCACAGGTTGCTCAAGTTGGTACATCGCGCCCAGTAGCGCGCAGATTGCTCGCAATGACAAATCAACACTTGCCGTGATGAAAGAGAAAGCCACTAGTGCCAACGACGCCTCAACAGTGTCGGCAATAGATCGAGAACTTGCTGCGAGAGCGAAGGTCGCTGATGAGCAAACAAGCCGCGAGAAGGCGAAGGAACGTGAACATCAAGAGTTCAGGACTAAGCTGGAGGCGGACCGGCGTCAGTTTGAGAGAGACTTCAATGCCCAAAGGGAAGCAAAGTCTAAATGGATCGACTCGGTAATGCGAGAAATGGGGCTGCTGAAAAAAGGCCAACTCCTGAGCGACGTCATTTCTCGGGCTGGCGAGCCAACCGGTCGGACAGATACAAGCGGAGGTTCGACTGTTGTCGAATACACCGTTAGGCCAAATGGAACCTCAGGAGATGGTGAGCTCTGGACACTGTATTTTCTTGATAATTCGCTCTTTGAGTGGTCACGCACGCTCCTTCCTGGGCATCGGCATTCATGGAACGACATTCGGATGAAACTCGAAACTCACATTGAACAGGACGAGGACGGCAAGTTTGTGGCGTCATGCCCGTCGCTTCCGGGATGCTGGAGCCAGGGCGACACGCACGACGAGGCGGCGAGGAACTTGGAAGAGGCGATTGCCGGGTATCTGGAGAGTGTTCGGAAGCACGGCGATCCGTTGCCAGCGGGAATTGAGTGATGGAGATTCGGTTCTACATCGATCCACAGACGGATCGTCCGCACGTCGAAGAGCATGGAGTCTCCACCCGCGAGTGTGTTGAGGTATTGGAACGGCCAGGTCAGGATTTTGCGGCACAGTCGGGAGCTCGGGCTGCTCTGGGGCAAACCTGTGCGGGTCGGTACCTCAAAGTCGTGTACAAGGCTGACGATGTGGGCGACGGAGTATTCGTGATCACGGCATATCCACTGAGGGGCAATGATCTCAAGGCATACAGGCGAAGATTGATGCGGAGGGGTAAACGATGAAGAAGGATCCCAACAAGTATCCCAAGGGCTTGGACGCGCGGAAAGTCAAAGCCATCATCGACTACCACGACCGGCAGTCGGATGACGCATCTGCCGCAGAGGCGGAGGCCGCGTTCGTAAACAGCCAAATATCGCTCGTGAGGGTTCCCAGCGAGATGGTCGATGCGGTGAAGGCTCTTATCGCCGGGTCATCGGACAACGCGGGGCGAAAGCACAAAGCGAGAAAGCGCAAGGTCGCCTGAACGAACGGCGACTTGACGGATCACGGAAGCGACCCGGCTCGGAGAGCCGGGCCTCCTAAGACAGGCCACGAAGGCACACGGAGATTCAACCATGAGCAACGCACGAAACCTGACGAACAAGAGCGGCGCGAGCGGCAGCGGACTACCGCTGACCCCGCAGACGCTAAAACTCAACCCAAATTCCGGTCTCAACCTTAAGAAGGCCAAGGCCGAGACGTTCAAGTTGACGAGCGGGATCAAGGCCCACGGCGGCGGGAACGCACCGACTTCGCGCCGCCCGAAGGTTTGAGCATACCCGAGCGCCCGATCAGAACCACCAAGAGCACCACTCCACGATGATCCCCGAGAGCACCATCCAGGAAGCCGTTCGCCGAATCGCGGAGCAATTCCGCCCGGCGAAAGTGATCCTGTTCGGGTCTCAGGCACGGGGCCTGGCTCGGCAAGAGAGCGACGTGGACCTGCTCGTTCTGGTCGATCAGGAAATGGGAATCGCGGAACTTTCCGGACAGATGTACCTCGCGATGTTCGGGCTTGGCGTGCCCATCGACATCGTGGTGATGCCCGTGTCGTACTTTGAGGACCACAAGGACATCGTCGGGACGGTCGCTCGTCCCGCCTCACGCGAGGGGAGGGTGCTTTATCAGCGCGTCGCGTGAGGCAATCTCAAAGGTGATGGGGCAATGGCTTCGCAAGGCCGGGGAAGACCTGGAGTTGGCCAGGCTCGCGTTCTCGCAGGCAAAGCCGGTCGCCTGGGCTGCCGCGTTCCATGCCCAGCAATGCGCCGAGAAAGCGATCAAGGCGTATCTTGTGCATCGCCAGATCGAGTTTCCATTCACGCACGATCTTGTCACTCTGATCGAACTCTGCGGAAGTCCGCTGAAGGATGACGCCCGCGTCCATGCCGCAGCAGCACTCACGACCTTTGCCGTGTCGAGTCGTTATCCCGGCTTTGAGCCTGACGCGGCCGCTGCCCGAGGCGCGATCGAACTTGCGAACGGGCTGCTCACCGCAGTGCGACATCAACTCGTTCAGGAAGGAGCGAAGATTGATTGATCGATCAACTGCTCGCCATCTTCCGCGATCTGCCCGGGTTTCTGGATGGGTTCATTCAGAACTACGGCCTGTGGGTCTACGCGCTGCTCTTCACGATCGTGTTCTGCGAGACAGGGCTTGTCGTGACCCCGTTCCTGCCGGGCGATTCGCTCCTCTTCACGGTCGGGGCGATCGCGGCCCGAGGATCGATGAACGTCTGGGTCGCGGCGGGACTCCTGTTCACGGCAGCGATTCTGGGGAACTCGACCAACTACTGGATCGGGAAGTACCTGGGGCCCAGGGTCTTCTCCAAAGAGGGGAGCGGCTCGTTCCTGGAGCGGCTTCTCAACAAGAAGCACCTGACGCGGGCCCACGAGTTCTACGCGAAGTATGGCGGCAAGGCGGTGATTCTGGGGCAGTTCGTGCCGATCGTGCGGACGTTCTGCCCATTCGTCGCCGGCGCGGGCGCGATGAACTTCACTCGCTTTCTCGCGTTCAATCTGATCGGGGCGACGCTGTGGGTGGGGCTGTGCAGCGGGGCGGGATGGTTTTTCGGGAACATCGACTGGGTGAAGAGGCATTTCGAGGCGGTGGTGCTGGGGATCATCGTGGTGAGCCTGATTCCGGTCGCTATTGAAGTTGCGATGAGCAGGCGAAAGAAGCAGGTCGGGTAAAGGACGGCATCGAGGGAAGAGGCATCGAGGCATCAAGTATGGCACAGCATCAGGACAACTGCGAAATCTGCCGGCGAACCCGCGATGCCCGGGAGGGGTCGCACGCCGGACTGATCGCCGAGCTCGACACGGGATACGCCGTGCTGGGTGATTCGCAGTTTTTCCGCGGGTACTCGGTGCTGCTGTGCAAGACGCCGGCGACGGAGCTGGACGAACTTCCCAAAGCGACACGCCTGCGGTATCTGGAAGAGATGTCGCAGCTTGCGGAGGCTGTGAGGCGGGCGACGACGCCGCACAAATTGAATTACGAATGTCTGGGCAACGTGGTGCATCACCTGCACTTCCACGTGTTCCCCAGGCGGCTCACGGACCCCGACCCCAAGGCGCCCGTGTGGGGACAGATGCCCACAGGTGATGAAGTAGCGAAGTACAAGCTCGATCCCGCGCGGGATCGGGAGTTGAAGGAAACCATCCGACGCGAGCTGAAGGCTGTTCGCGCGGCGGGATAAATCGAACGAAGGAGAATGACGATGTCAGTCAAGCCACTTGAAGATCGCGTGCTCGTGAAGCCCATCGAGGCACCGTCCAAGACCACCAGCGGGCTCTACCTGCCCGAGACCGCCAAGGAGAAGCCCGTGCGGGGCGAGGTCGTCGCCGCCGGCCCCGGCAAGCGGATGGAGAACGGCAAACGGGCCGAGATGAGCGTGCGCAAGGGCGACCATGTCGTCTATGGCAAGTACGCGGGCACCGAGGTCGAGATCAAGGGCGTGAAACACCTGATCCTTCGCGAGAGCGAGCTTTTGGGCGTCGTCGAAGGCTGAGAGAGGCACCCGAGCCTCGCAGCAAGACCTGATCCAATGTCTTTCCCACCACTAGTGCCAAGTGCCTAGTGCCCAGTGCATTCAAGGAAAAACCATGACAAACAAACAGATGATGTTCAAAGATGAAGCCCTCGCCGAGATGAAGCGCGGGGTCGATCGCCTCGCCGACGCGGTGAAGTGCACGATGGGCCCCAGCGGGCGGCACGTCGTGATCTCCAAGTCGTGGGGAGCGCCGCACGTGACCAAGGACGGCGTGTCGGTCTCCAAGGAAATCTACGAGCTGCCCGAGCCCTTCCAGGCGATGGGCGCGAAGATGGTCAACGAGGTCGCCAAGCGAACGGCCGAAAAGGCTGGCGATGGCACGACCGCGGCGACGGTGCTCGCCCAGGCGATCTTCACCGAAGGCCTGCGGCATGTGAGCTCGGGCGTCAATGCCGTCGCGCTCCAGCGCGGGATCAACGCGGCGGCGGTGGCGGCCTCTGCGGCGATCGACGCGATGGCGGTGAAATGCAAGGGACGCGAGGACTACAAGAAGATCGCGACCGTTTCCGCCAATCACGACGCGAAAGTGGGCGATTTGATCGCCGAGGCGATCAGCAAGGTCGGGGCCGACGGCGTGGTTGAGATCGAGGACGGCAAGACGGCCGAGACGACGCTCGATTACGTCGAGGGCATGCAGTTCGACAAGGGCTACCTGTCGCCTTACTTCATGACCGACGCGAAGACAGCCGAGTGCGTGTTCGAGGACGCGTACATCCTGATCTACGAAAAGAAAATTTCCAACCTGGTGGACCTGCTGCCGCTGCTCAACAAGGTGGTGGTGACGGGCAAGCCCGTGCTGCTGATTGCAGAAGAGGTGGAGAACGAGGCGCTGGCGACGCTGGTGGTCAATCGGCTTCGCGGGACGCTGAAGATCTGCGCGGTGAAGGCTCCGGGCTTCGGTGATCGCCGCAAAGCGATGATGGCCGACATCGCTGTCCTGACCGGCGGCACGTTCTTCGCGGAAGACCTGGGTCGCAGTCTCGATTCGATCGAGATCACCGAGCTCGGGCGTGCGAAGAAGCTGGTCATCACCAAGGACGACACGACGGTGATCGAGGGCGCGGGCAAGAAGGCGGACATCAACACCCGGGCCGAGCAGATCAAGGCACAGTACGACAAGTCCACCAGCGACTACGACCGTGAGAAGCTGATGGAGCGGCTCGCCAAGCTCACCAGCGGCGTGGCGATGATCCATGTCGGTGCGCCCACCGAGATGGCCCAGAAGGCCCTCAAGGATCTCGTTGACGACGCCCTGCACGCGACGCGCGCGGCGGCGAAGGAGGGCTATGTCGCTGGCGGCGGCGTTGCGCTGCTCCACACGCAGGACGCGATCATGGCGGCGGCGAAGAAGGCCCGCAACGACGACGAGAAGGCCGGTTACGCCATCGTCGCCCGCGCGGTCGAGGCGTGCTGCAAGCAGATCGCGGAGAACGCCGGGTTTGACGGCGACGTGGTTGTCGAGAAGGTAAAGGAAGGCGGCAAGGGCGGCGCGAGCTTCGGGTTCAACGCGGCGACGGGCGAGTACCTGGACCTCGTGAAGGCCGGGATCATCGACCCCGCGCTGGTGGCCAAGACGGCGCTGACCAACGCGGCGAGCGTGGCGGGCCTGATGCTCACGACCGATGTGCTGATCACTGAGCTGAAGGATGACGCGACGCCCGCCGAAGGCGCGACGGTCTGATCGAACATTCGCAGGTTCGATCTCGAAGGGGGTCGAACCTGATTCACCACAGAGACACAGAGAGTGAAGAGAGATTCATGGGTGAGGTGCTCCAGTCACAGAACCCGCTGACCGCCGAGATCATCGGCGGAGCGATCGAGGTGCATCGGGCACTGGGTCCCGGTCTGCTGGAGTCGGCATACGAACAATGCCTCGCGGTTGAGTTGCAGGATCGTGGCCTCATACTCCGCCGGCAGGTGTCTCTTCCTGTCGAGTTCAAGAGTGTCCGGCTCGACGTTGGATACCGTCTCGATATGGTGGCGAATGAAACGGTCATCCTTGAACTCAATCGATCGAATTGATCCTGCCCGTTCACGAAGCCCAGCTCCTCACGTGCCTCAAGCTCTCAAAGTACCGCGTCGGCCTGATCATCAATTTCAACACGCCGGTCCTGAAGAATGGAATCCTCCGTAGAGTTCTCTGAAAGACTCTCCCCCTTTCCGCCTCAACTTTCTTTCTCTGTGCCTCTGTGTCTCTGTGGTGAACTGATGCAGACCCAACGCGA
>JAYVUC010000090.1:0-26975 GCA_043788295.1 Phycisphaerales bacterium | reverse complement strand
CCCCCCCCCCCCCCCCCCCCCCTAAACGCGCGGTCGCACGCGAGCGCCAGCGTGAATCCGTATAAGATTGTAGGAGGGCGACATGCACGCACTAGCTGTTTCAATGCGGCACAGAAGCTGTTTCTGGCAGCGGCGTGTGCAGCATCTGCGACAGGAACTGGAGAAGGTCGCTCTCGCGGTCGGTGACCTGGCCATCTGCTCCGATGACGGCGGCGCACGCGGACATGATCTTCGCACGGACGTTCGCTGGTGTTGCGGCGAGCACTCGCAGGGCACTTTCCATCTCGGCTCGCTTGAGGTCGGTGGGTTCGAGGGATGGGAGGCCGCCGAGCATGAGTTGCTCAAACCCGAGTTGTGCCGCGTGCTGGGCGAGCCGGGTCTCTTTCTGACCCGCGAACGCGAGGGTCCAGATCACGACGGAACACTGGCGGGAAAGGGTCCTGAGGGGCCTCATTTCACGCGGCGTCGGCGGATTGCCCATGCGGGCGGAGAGTTGCTGATCCAGCATGAGCACGAGGAGCCACTCGTCGAGATCGATGCGCCCGTCGGCGTCAACGAGCAGCCTGATGTCCTCGCGGAACCGGGTGAGCTGTTCGGGCGAGAGAGATGAGAGACTCGAGAGCGCGACCTGGACCATCGGCAGGCGCGCGAACCGCGCCACCGCCGGTACGCCCGCGAGCAGCCGCGCGAACACGAGGGTCTGCTTGACCTCGTCATCCTTCAAACGTGCGGTGAGCGCGGCGACCTCGGCGGTGGTCCCCTTGCCTCGTGCGCCGAGCAGGATCGCGAAGAGGGCCAGCCTTGCCTCGTAGGGCTCGCGCAGGGCGTCGCCGATCTGCTCTGGAAGCCGCATGAGAAGCCCGCGTGATCGTTCGATGCCGCCGGTCACGCCCTGGACCGGCATGGACGCGGGCATCTGCGGCGAAGTCGGGCCACTGCCGATTGCCGAGGCGGCGGTGACGCCGCCCACCACGCCGCGAAACCACTTGCTTCGCGCGTTGAATGCGTCGGTGCTCGTGCTCGGATCGTCCATAATGATTGAGGGCGGCGTGAGGTAGCTGCCATCCCAGTGCGCGTCGAGCCGCTTGATGCGATCGTCGAGCGGCGGGTGCGTTGAGAGCACACCCTCGGCCCACATCACGCTCGACGCGAAGAACATGTGGCGATAGCCGTCGAGGCTCGTGCCCCTCACCGCCGATCCGCCGGTGGGCGACGCTCCGCCGATGGCCCGCAGCGCGTCGGTGATTCCCTGCGGATTGCGGGTGAACTCGACGGCGGAGGCGTCGGCGAGAAACTCGCGCTGGCGGCTCACGCACGCCTGGATGAAGCAGCCGATGATCCAGCCCGAGTAGCCAATGCCCATCAGGAGGATGCCGAGTGGAAAGAGGGCAAGGACTCCCTTCCTGGACTCCGACCCGAATATCGCTTCGCCGTCGGAGTCGGTACCCATCGCGATGTCGCAGAGCACGCGGCCCAGCACGCAGACCGCCAGGAGGCCGTGGAGCAGGGCGATGAGGCGCAGATCGAGCTTCATGTCGCCGTTGAGAATGTGGCTGAACTCGTGCCCGACGACACCTTGCAACTGGTCGCGGGTCAGTCGCTTCATCGCGCCTTCGGTAATGCCCACCACCGCGTCTTCGGTCGAGCGGCCGGCGGCGAAGGCGTTGATGCCGCGCTGCCGGGGCATCAGATACACCGGCGGCACGGGAATGTTGGCGGCGAGGGCCATTTCCTCAACCACGTTGAGCACGCGGCGTTCGTCGGGATCGCGGCTGTTGGTGGGGATGAGTTGCCCGCGCATCGATTCGGCGACGGCCTGCCCCCCCGCCACGATCTGGAGATACTTCCACCAGCTTGAGCCGACGATCATGACCATGGTGATGGCGACGCAGATCGCAAGGAACGCGCGGCCGTGAGCGTCGAACCGGATCCATTGCTCGACTTTGCCGGCGAACGCGTGAACTTCCTCGACATCGCCCGATTTCCCGCCCAGTCCGGCCATATTACCGCCCACCCACACGAATCCCCAGATGAGCAGCGAGACCAGCACCGAGATGATGCTGGCCGCGAGCAGGTAGATCCAGAGCAACAGCGCGGTCCGCCGCCGGGCCCGGTCCTGCTGTTCGGCGAAGTCGATCAAGGGTGAGATCCTCCGCCTTGCGGGCACTGGGCGGTCAGAACTTCACGGCCGGCACGGCGTCGAGCTCCTTGCGATTCTCGAACTCGAGAAGGGCCGAGTCGGTGCCGTAGCCGAACATCCCGGCGAAAAGCACCGGCGGAAACTGGCGGCGGTACGTGTTGAACCGCGTCACGGCGTCGTTGTACGCCTGCCGTGCGAAGCTCACCTTGTTCTCCGTGCTCGTCAGCTCTTCTGAAAGCTGCGTCATCGTGCTGTTGGCCTTGAGATCCGGGTACGACTCGGCCACCGCGAAGAGCCGGCTCACCGCGCCCGCCAGGGCACCCTCGGTGCCTGCCAGCCCGCTCATCGCGCCCGCGTCGCCGGGGTTGGCCGACGCCCGCGCAAGCCCCGTCACGGCCTGATTGCGTGCCTGAATGACCGCTTCGAGCGTGCCGCGCTCGTGACCCATGTAGCCCTTGGCGACCTCGACGAGATTGGGGATCAGGTCGTGCCGGCGCTTGAGCTGCACGTCTATCTGGGCGAAGGCGTTCTTGAACCGTGTGCCGAGTTCGACCAGCCGGTTGTAGATCCCGATGACCATGAAGACGACAATCGCGAACACAACCCCGACGGCGATCAAGGCGTACTGCCAGATTTCCATGCGAGCGCTCCTGCGATCCCTGCCCCGCCCCAACACTCACAGCGGCACCACGAAGCGACGCTCACGACAATCATATCAGGGCGGCAGAGACGACCACTTTCGGCCTCTTGCGCCAAGTGAAAATCATGGTCGCGTCGATCTGGAAATACGAACATTTCACCGCTGCGAACGAGTCGTTGCACATGCACAGCGTTCGTGCGCCCACCCTCGCTTGCGCTTCGGGTTCTGATCAGTCCAGCCAGTCCTTGGCCTTCAATCGCTGCGGCACGTATTCCTCGGTGACGTAGCTGATGTCCTTGGTGATGAGGGACTCGACTTCCATCTTGAAGCCGTTGGAGAGCAGACCCTCGATCTCGCGCTGCCAGCCCTTGTGTCCCTCGAACCACGGGTAGGCCATGAGCTCCTTGGCGCGTTTGATGTCGTTGTCGTTGAGCTCGATCTTGACGTCGTCGGAGAGCTCGCAGGCCTTGTAGTCCTTGGAGCGGATGCCGAGGAACTTGGCGTCGGGGATGGCCATGCGCTCGGACTCGAAGGCGAGGGAGATCGAGCCCTGCTTGATGACCGAGTAGATGTAGTGCCCCCACGGGTCGCAGTCGAGCAGACAATAGACCGGCAGGTTGAGCTCCTGGTTCAGCCGGCGGAGGAGGCGTCGCACGCCTCGGGTGGGCTGCCCCGAGCCCTCTGTCAGGATGCAGTTGTGCTTCTCCCAGAATCGGTCCTCGTTGAAACGCCCCCAGACCGTGTCCTTCTCGACGTGCAGCACGAACTTTGCATCGCACTTCTTGAACTTGATGATGTCGGGCTCGACGATGCCGGGGATGGCGTAGCCGCCCGTGCCCATGCGGCGGCAGTCGATCTCGTCCCCGTTGTCGATGATGGTGATGTTTCCGACCATTGTGCCGCGCTTCTTGGCGTAGATGTGCAGCTCTTCGCGGAGCGATTCGAGCGAGACCTCCAGATCTTCGAGGATGCCGTCGGACTCGTCCTGATCGCCAAAGGTCTTCTCGCTGGTACCGGCGACGGTGTGGAGGCCCTTGTAGAACATTCCACGCAGGGAGAGGGTCTTGTCGGCGTCGATCAGCTCGCGGACGGAGTTGCCGTGCAGGAGCGTCTGCATGAACTGTTTGGCCTGGTTGAGATTGAAGAGCTCGCGCTCCGACTTGGCGTCGCCCATCTCCAGAATGCCGCGCTTCCTGTTCCAGATCGTGTTGGATTTCGCGCGGATCGGGATGGGGATCATCGGTTCCTTCTTGGCGAAGGTCGATTTCACGACGCCCTGGGCGAGCGTGACGATCTTGGTGTGCGTCTTTTGATCGCGCGGCGAGTGGGGCTTGGCCTTGGGCGCAACGCGAGCGGGTGCGGCGGCAGGTTTTTCTGATTTGGCCATGGTGGGCACTCCGTTGCCTGAATTGGCAAGGGTACCCGCTCTCAACCGCGCTTGACGAGCCAGTACAGGCCCGCCAGAACGCCCAGGAAGATGACCCACGTCAGGAGCAGCGAGCTGATGAAGTAGGGGTAGACGCACAGCACGAGCCCAGCGACGAGCGAGGGCGGGCTTTCCTGCTTGCGGCCATAGGTGAACATGACGAACCCGACCATGCCGATGATCAGGCCCGAGCCCAGGAGCCATGGGTCGCCGAAGTCCATTGAAGGATCATCGGCCGGAATGATGGACGGGGTAAGCCGGGAGCCGCCGGACACGGGTTATTTGGCTATCTACTTGCCCATTTGGCGTTTGATGGCGGTGCCCATGCTCTCGCGCAGCTTGCGGGCCTGCTCTATCGTGTATCCGGCGGCCTTTGGATCGACCGAAATCGCGGCGGTCCAGGTGTCGGACACGGGCTCGAAGCCCATGTCCCTCACGAGGCGCGTTTCCATGTCGGCGAAGTGGCCCGCACCGTAGAAGATCGACACGGTCTTGACGTTGGGCTCGTTCTCGATGATTTTCTTGAGATCGTCGAGGACGACGCCATTGCGATCGACAACGATGACTTTCATCATCGCGGCGAGGTTCGCACCCCCACCGCCTGCCCCGCCAATACCACCCAGAATGTCGGGGGCCGAGAGCATCTCGACCATGACCATTTTCATGGTGGCCGAGAGCTGCGGGCTTGTGCCGACGAGTTTGAGCATGAAGCCCGCAACCTTGCCCATGAAGCCCGAGCCGTCGAGCATCTTGAGCAGGCCCGAGGCGTCGCTGCCGGCCGCGGTCATGCGGGTCTGCATCTCGTCGATGTTCATGTCGCTGTTGCGCCAGTTGGCCTTGGTGGAGTCCATGTGCTCGAGCTGGAACTCAAGCCCCAGGGCCTTGGCGAGCTGGAGCTGAATGCCGCCGTCGTCCTTGAGAGCCTTGGTGGTCGTGAAGACGTAAAGGCCTTCCTTGCGGATGTCGTCGGTGTCGTGACCGTTGCCCGTGGCCTTGTCGGGGCCAGGGCTCGTGACGACGGGACGTTCCTTAGGTTTGATGGTCGGGTGATCGTCGTCGCCCACACGCTGGATCGTGAGCGTGAAGGGCGAGCCCCAAGCGTCGGTGAGCGACGCGGAGATGAGCCCCTTGGCCCGCTTGCCCACATTGTCGACGAGGTCGGTGAAATCCTTGGGGAAGCGGCCTTCACGCTGGCGGAACTGAGCAACGACGGCGATCAGGAACTCTTCACGGCTGTGTGTGGCCTTGATCTTGCCGGCCTCGTCCAAATTGGCCGCGATCTCGCCGACGCCGCCGGGCTTCACGCCCTCGAAAAGCACCACAGCGCTGGTGTCGAGCTGCCTTTGCATCGCCTGGTAGAACGTGGCGTCGGCGATGTGGACGGCACTGACGAGCGTGACCTTGGGGCCGCCGTCTTTGCGTGCGAAGGTGCGAGAGGCAAGCTCGAGGGTCATCACGCCGGTTTTTTCGTCGTCGATAACGCGGGTGTAGGGCTTGGGCTCGTCGGCGAACGCCGGGCGAGCGAAAGTGGCGAGAACGAGCGTGATTGAGAGAAGAAATCGCTGCATAGGGTGTCTCCGGCCAGGCAAAATCCCGGCGATGAACCGCGACTCTACAGGGCAACAGAATCGTAGGTTGCGGGCAGGGAACATGGGCAGAGTGACCATGCCGGGGGGAGCACCGGCAGAAACCGCGTATAACGGTCCTATTTCGGCGGTGGGCGGTAGCTGATGATGCGTGGAAACCGGCGTGCCAGCCGGTTGACAGTCTCCTCTGTTGCGGCAAGGTCTACCTTGCGGCCACACTCAGGACAAACCGAATGCTGGTTGGTTGCTACAAGGTCGTAACCACAACCCATGCACAGTGCGAACCCGGCAGTAACTTGTAGCCGGACGAACATCCTTACTGCTGCAACAAACCATGCTAAGAGTACCGCAGCGATGACATTCAGGGGTGCGAGGGCGCAATAACAGTGCAGCTCGTACTCGGGAGGGTTGGTGCCGTAGGCAGGAGATGCGCCCAAGACATGGCCAAACGGGATAAATGTGCAAACCATCAAGCCCAGGATCGGAGCGGCGATGAAACACAATGTAGCCGCGAGGAACCAAGTGCTTGGCGGCCGATAGGGTTTGATTCCCAGTTGCAGCATCGCTGTCTCAAGTGCGCCGAAAGAGGAACTACGATCAGATCGGCAGAATGATCACCCCACAGGCTGTTCTGGCATAGTTCACGAAGTTTTGGTTGCACAATGCAACGGCGTTCTGAAACTGGAGCGAGCAAGCCGCAAGCAACAAAAGCTGTGCTATAACTGCAAAGGCCGCACAGACGAGAGCACCAAATGGCGCGAGCGCGATGCACGCAGCCAAGGCGAGCACGACACCAGCTGTCGCCTGAAGCCCACACGAGAGGCGCGACCTGAACGCCTGCGCGATGCAGTCGTTGTATGTACTTCCCGCGTGGGTAATGCACGCCTTCTGTGTCGGGAACCCATCCCACGCCGGACCAGGGGCCGGAAGCGGGTCTGGTGCCTGGCCGAGTTCTTCAAGGCCAGACGCCAGCGCGATGGCAGCACTAACCGATGCGGCAACCGACGGAACAACTGCGGTGATCGTGAAGATACCAGCACCCTGGGCTGCGAGTGATTCGGCGGTGATAGCGGTATTCCCTGGTGGGAGGCTCGTGATCCGCGTTTGGAGCCCCACTGCATAGATCACGCCGTTGATTCCAATGATTTCTGCCGAAATAACAGACCATTGTGATACAACGCCCGCTTGCTGATTGAGCGATGCGAGGAAGTTTACTGGAATAGATTCGTGGATGAGGACGAGCGTTTGACCAACGATCGGGTCTGCCTCGCGCTGGTCGGCGGCTACGAGTGTTCCAACTCCGTTCTGAATGCCTTCAAGCCTGAGAGCGCAGTTTCCATTGTCGTAGGGAAGGCCCCAGACCTCAGCGAAGGCTTGTGACATGGCCGCGACGGGGTTGCCGAGATCGACAACATGGATCGGGGGCAATACATAGGTCGGAATGACTGGTGTTGCCGGCGTGATCGACCCTCCGCCGACGATGACAATCGAACCCATCTCCACATCACCGTCTGGCGGATCGCACGGCGAACTCGACGCTCGCAGCGGCATGCACATGCCGAACGTCAAGCCAAGAGCAATTCCGATGACGAAGTGGCTTCTCACAAGTCTGATGAACCAGTTTAGTTCAGGCTTCGGAAAGCGGGAAGCGGGAAGCGGGAAGAACTCATGGCGTTGGTCCTTTCTCATGTGCAACTGCGACCGATCCGTGTATCAGAGTAACCGAGGCGGATAGCTGTGTCAAGCTCATTATTCCGCCAGCCCGTTCGCACTCGGGGCTCATCCTGCCGGAGGTGTTTCTACCTTTCAAGCGTGGCCGCAAGTTCCTTGCACCCGCGATGCCCGGCGGTCGCACCGCGAAGCACATACCGACGGAAATCGTCGGGGCGGCCCGCACGCTGGGCGGCGAGGGCGGCCTCGTACGCGATGTCGCCGTCGGCGAGCTTCGCGTCGGTGGCCTTGGTTGCGAAATCGGCGGCGGCATCGGTTTGTTTCAGGAGGCCGTAGCTCTCGATGATCAGGCGAACAATGGGCGGGGTGTACAGCTCGGCCTCGGGCAGGCCTATGACAAGGTCGAGGGCGGCCTGGGCACGGCCGAGCCGATTGTCGGCGCGGGCTTCGAGAATTCGCCACACCGTCTCGCGCGGTTCGAGGATCCGTGCCTTGGCGACGTGTTGCAGGGCGGACTGCGGGCGCCCCTGACGCAGGGCGATCTCCGCGAGGTTGCCCCACGCCACGCCGCGTGAATCGTCGAGCTTGATCGACCGCATCACGGCCGCGGCGGCCTCTTCGAGCTGGTTGCGCTTCATGTACACCTGCGCCAGAGCCTGCGGATATTCGGGCTTGGTCGGATCGGCGGCGCCCGCAGCCGAATAAAGCTCTTCGGCCCGCTCCATGTTCCCCAGCATGTACGCGATGTTGCCGGCCTCGAAACTGATCTCGGGCTTGGGCGGGCCGATGGCCAGTGCCCGGTCGTAGCTGGCGAGAACTCCGGGCAAGTCCTGATTGCGGAGCAGCACCTGCGCCATGGCGAGATGAAGATCCTGCGAGGTCGGATACTCGGCGAGCGCAGCCTTCAAAATCGCCTCGGCCGATGGCGTGTCACCCTGCGAGGCCTTCTCGGCTGCGGCGTTGATGATCTTCTTGAGCCTGTCCTCTGATGGCTGCGCCGGTGTCGGTGTGTCGGTGGTTTGCACCTGCTGGCCCGGCTGGGTCGGGCGGGTGAGCCAGTAAAGCGTGCCGCCGGTCAGGCCCGCGAGCAGGACGATTGCGACCCAGGCGATGCGGCGGCCTGTTGGTGCGTTGGAGGGCATGGGGGAGGGTATTGGGGAGACGGGGGAGAAATGGTCAAACTGTCAAATGGTCAAATGGTCGAATCGGAGGGGGGCACTTGGGGCTTACCATCGGCCCATGGAGCCGACCGAACTTGCAAAAGCGTACCGCCCGATCGAGCACGAGGACCGGATTCGGGGCCGGTGGATGGCCGCCAAGGCCTTCACCTGCGACCCGCAGCGGGTTATCGACGGCAAGGCCGAGCCCTACTCGATCCTGATCCCGCCGCCCAACGTGACGGCACGGCTACACCTCGGGCACGCGCTGAATAACACGCTTCAGGACGTGCTCATCCGCGCCCACCGCATGATGGGGTTTGAGACGCTCTGGATGGTGGGCACCGACCATGCGGGGATCGCGACGCAGGCGATAGTCGAGCGGCGGCTGTGGGAAGAAGAGAAGCTGCGGAAGCACGACCTTGGGCGCGAGGCGTTTGTCGCGCGGGTGCAGGCGTGGAAGGACGATTACGAGACGCAGATCACGGATCAGCTCAAGTTGATGGGGTGCTCGTGCGACTTTGACCGCCAGCGGTTCACAATGGACGAGGTGTGCGCGAAGGCGGTGCGAGAGGCGTTCTTTCGGCTCTTCCGTGACGGGCTGATCTATCGCGGCAAACGCCTCGTGAACTGGGACCCCGCGCTACAGACGGCCGTCGCCGACGACGAGTGCTTCGACGAAGAGATTGACACGAGCTTCTGGTATCTGCGGTATCCGATCGTTCATGGTGGCCCGGCTCTCCAAG
The DNA here is from genome assembly GCA_043788295.1 of Phycisphaerales bacterium. GTDB lineage: Bacteria > Planctomycetota > Phycisphaerae > Phycisphaerales > UBA1924 > UBA2396. The sequence goes on along the minus strand of JAYVUC010000090.1, from coordinate 17,609 downwards.
CTGGGTCTGAAGGCGGTTCGGTTCTCCGAGCTGGGTCCGAAGGTGAGAAGCCCGGTTCGGAGAACCGGGCCATCGTGGTGACGTGGGACGAACTCGCGCGCCGGGGTTACCCCGGCGCGGAACAACACCCCGCCGACGAACCTGCATGGGTCACCGTCGCGACGACGCGGCCTGAGACGTATCTCGCCGATACGGCTGTGGCGATCAACCCGCACGACCCGCGGGCGACGGCACTGCGCGGGCTTTGCGTGCTTTTGCCGCTCGTGGGGCGTGTGATCCCGATCGTGGAGGATTCGTACGTCGTGCTGCCGGAGGCGATGGCCCGCAACGAGGAGGAGAAGAACGACCCCAAGGCAAAGTTTGCGACGGGTTTTCTGAAAGTCACGCCCGGGCACGACAAGAACGACTGGGAGCTTGGGCAGCGGCACAAGCTCGACGTGATCAACATGATGTCGCCCGAAGGCCGCGTCTCGGACAAACATGGGTGGATGGACGTGGGCGATGCGCACCTGTTCGTCGGGCTCACGATGGCCGAGGCGCGGAAGAAGGTGGTGGGGGAGTTCAAGTCGCACGGGTTGCTGGAGGCTGTGAAGCCGTACAAGCAGTCGGTGGCGTTCAGCGACCGGAGCAAGGCGCAGGTGGAGCCGTACTTGAGCGATCAGTGGTACGTGCGCGTGACGGACCCCAGGATGGCGGCGAGCGCGAACGCGGCACTGGTGGCGGATCAACAGAGCCATCAGAGCCCGCAGCGCAAGCAAGGGTTAGCGTCGGGCGAGGCTGCGGCGCACACTGTTGACCGGGCGCCCACCCTTGCTTGCGCGTCGGGCTCTGAAGGACGGGGCGACGGTGGCGTGCGTGCGCCCAAGATGTGGTACCTTGCGCCGTTCTGGCACGCGGGCGGAGAACCGGCGGGAGAGAACAACCTGCACGACCAACCCAAGGTGCTCGGGGAGACGATCGCGAAGCTCGAACATTTCTTCTCCACGCTCGGTGTTGACGCGACCATTCGAACAGAGGGGAACGAGACGGCATCGTGGATTTCGCTGTCGACCAACTCGACGCGCTTTGAGGCGATGGCACAACTGTGCGATTTGCTCGTGACCCCCGTTGGTGGCGATCCGGCCAAGGTCGCGGCCGCCGTCCGGGCACTTCCATTCCCTGTCCGCGATGTGGATGCGGTGCTTACCTCGATCGACGAGATCATGGGTCTGTTCGACAGCAACGTGAAGAGCATGTTCGGATGGGAGCGAGTGCCGGGACAACACAATACCCAGGCTGCGCACCGCACACCAGCCCCCCCTGCTGGCGCAGAGGGCTCTGAAGGAGGAAGTTCTAAAGGAAGCGGCGACGGGGCGATGCGGTTTTATCCGGCTCGGTATGCCAAGACGTTCGAGCAGTGGCACGACAACATTCGCGACTGGTGCATTTCGAGGCAGCTTTGGTGGGGACACAGGATTCCGGTGTGGACATGCTCGGTTAGCACGTTCGAATCAAGGGAACACGATGAGCCCGGTAGTTCGTATCTCGAATTCGTTGACCGTGGGATTGCTGAGCTTTGCCGATTCCTAGACGCCTCAGGAGTGCTCGACCAAGTTGACATCAAGAAGAATGCCGATGTTGACGCACGGCAGGAAATTTCTCGCGTATTTTGGGCATGCGCACGATCCGAGCGAGCTAGTCGATGTCTGACGCTTCTTGAGAGGTATAAACGCGCTCGCAAGGAAGCGAATCGGAACAATGTGGCCGCCGCGGCAATTCATGCCGAAATCAGCTCCGAGTTTCCTGGCGCCCGCAATGCAATGAATTTCACAGGATTTGCCAGCCTTGCGCACGACCCCGACGTCCTCGACACCTGGTTCTCCTCGGCGCTTTGGCCGCTGTCGACCATGGGGTGGCCATCCCCCACTGCTGAGACCAAGGGGTTGCTCGAGGCGTTCAATCCTTCGAGCACGCTTTGCACGGCGCGTGAGATCATCACGCTGTGGGTGAGTCGGATGACGATGTTCAATCGGTATTTCACGGAGCCGCGAGCGTTAGCGAGCGAAGGGGCTCGCGCTGCGGTAGAGGTGGATACGGCGCTCGCTGACGCTCGCGGCTCTGTTGGCTCGAGCGGCGTCGTTCCCTTCCGCGATGTCTTCATCCACGCCGTCATCCAGGACGGCGAGGGGCAGAAGATGTCCAAGTCGCTGGGCAACGGCGTCGATCCGATCGACATCATCGAGACGCATGGCTCTGACGCCATGCGGTTCACGCTCTGCACGATGTCCACGCACACGCAGGACGTGCGCCTGCCCGTCGATCTCATCTGCCCGCACACGGGCGAGGTCTTCGCTCCGAAGATGGTGACGAACAAGGACGGCTATCGCGTGCCCGCAGCGGTGCAGGAATCGCCCAAGGACAAGTCAAAGAAAATGGTGACGGCGTACGGCGTCGCATCCGGCGAGGTGAAAGCCACGCCGGAGATGCCGCTGGCGAAGAACACGTCGGGCAAGTTTGATCTCGGGCGGAACTTCGCGAACAAGCTGTGGAACGCGAGCCGATTTGCGTTCTCGATTCTCGACAAGAACAAGCCCGAAGGCGAAGCGCCGGATCAACACAGCGACTGGAGCGGCGTGAGCGTTGTCGATCGCTGGATGGTCTCGCGCCTCGCCACGGCGACCAAGGAGATGGGCAAGGCTCTGGAGTCGTTCGAGTTCAGCACCTACGCCCAGACGCTTTACGACGTGGTCTGGCGAGACTTCTGCGATTGGTATCTTGAAGCGATCAAGCCCACCGTCGCCGCCGATCCGCGCCAGCGGGCGGTGTTGCACTCGGCGCTGGCTGTCATCCTGCGGCTCGCGCATCCGGTGATGCCGTTCATCACCGAGGTGATCTACGAGCGGCTCCGCGAGGTGGGGATGAACGCGGGCGAGCTGCCATGGCTGGGCTACGGGGCGTCGATCCACATGGGCAAGGTGACGAGCGAGGGGCTCTTGTGCCACGCGGGCTGGCCGCGGGTCTCGTCGGACGCGGTGAGCGCGGAGGGCGAGGCGGCGTTTGCACACGTGCAGGCGCTCGTGACGGCGATCCGCGAGGTGCGGGCCCAGCACAACGTGCAGCCCAAGAGAAAGGTGACACTCAACTTCCCCGCGTCGATCGGAGCGTTCGTGACCCTCAACCAGACGCTGATCGGTACGCTCGCGGGCGTCGATGCGTTCGCAGTGGCGAGCGCGGCGACGAACGACGGTGTCTCGTTCGCGTTCGATGGGCTGCGGCTTCGCGTGACCAATCTCGCCGACGCGGTAGACGCGGGGGCGGAGTGGGCACGCCTCACCAAGCAGGTCGCGGACCTGGAGAAGTCGGCGGCGACGTTCGAGGGGCGACTTGCGAATCCGGGGTACGCCGACCGCGCACCGCCGGCGATGGTGCAGCAGACGCGGGACCAGCTCGCAAAGGCTAAGAACGATCTGGCGGCGGCACAGGAGTCGCTTGCGAAGCTGGCGTAGTTCATCTGGCGTGCAACCGGCCCGGGCCGGCCACGCATAAAGTGAGCCACCATGACGACGATACAGGACACGGCGCATACGCGGTTGAGGGCTGCGGTGGTTCTCGCGCTGATGGTCGCTCCTTTCGGCGGAGTGGGCTTTCTCCCCTCGTGCGCCCCGGACACAAACGGCGGAACGGCCAGCCCGGGAGCGGTGGCGACGGAAGCGACGCGGCCCATCGAGCAGGCTGTTGTGCTGAAGGTCACCCAAGAGGCGTGGACGTTCGATGAGACGCCCGGCAAGCTGTATCACACGCCGAGCTATTCGATCTACACGACGCTGCCGGGCGGCATGCTCGTTGATCGGGCCCCGTTGTTTCTTGAGCACGCGCTGGCGAATTACACCAGCGCGATCGCGGGCTTGCCCAAGCCCACGCGGACGATGGAGACGTATCTGCTTTCAACCAAGCCGCAGTGGCAGAAGCTCACGCGTCAGCTGCTCGGCAACGAGGCGGAGCCGTTTCTTCGGATCGAGCGGGGCGGGTTCAGTCACCGGGGCCGCGGGGTTTTCTTCGACATAGGCCCGCGCGACACGTTCGTGATCGCGGCCCACGAGGGGTGGCATCAGTACGTGCAGACGACCTTTCGTGACACACTGCCGGTGTGGCTCGACGAGGGCGTGGCGACGGTGATGGAAGGGTTCAAGTGGGACCGAACAGACGTGACGACGCCCAACTTCATGCCGTGGGCGAATCTGGAGCGATGGCAGACTCTTCAATGGGCGTCGCAGCGCGGACAGTTGATGCCGCTCAAGACGCTGCTGCGGACGACGCCGCAGGAGTTGATCACGGATCCGGCGAACGGCGGGGGCGACTGGGCGCCGTTGACGTATTACGCGCAGGTGTGGGCACTCGTGCAGTTTCTGCGAGAGGCCGAGGGCGGGAAGTATGCGCTGGGGTTGCGTGAGATGCTGTCGGATGCGGCGGGCGGGCGGATGGGGCGGCGCGTGGAGTCTGAGCTTGGGCGCGCGTCGGCCGACGCGTTTCGACTGCGGCGCGACGGTGCGGTGGTATTCGCGGCGTATGTGGGCCAGGACTTGCCGGCGCTTGAAGCCGAATACACGGTGTTTGTGACCCGCGTGGCGGCGCGTGGGAACCGGCCCAAGATCGCGGCAGGAAAGTCGCCCCTTGAGCCCTGAAGGAGGTCGCTTTCACGGCGTTCCCCCTACAGTCGGGCTCTTACCCGATCTTGAAACATGAGGGTTTCTCGTGCGTCCAATCACCAGTGTCGGCGGTATGCCGATAGCGACAGAAGGGGTCCATCGGCCTTGACTTTCTACGAACAGGAGCTTTCGATGCTGCAGTCTTCACTCGTGCTCGCGACCCCTTTGGTTGTGGCGTCACTGGTCTTTGCGGCGGGTCTGGCGGCCGCCCCGGTGGCGAGCGCACAGCCTGCCGCAACCGCCTCGCAGGCTTTCAAGTCCGACGAGCCCCTGCCCACCGACCCGCGGCTCGTGCAGGGCGAACTTCCCAACGGCATGCGGTACATCGTGATGCGGCACGCGGTGCCGCCCGATCGCGCAGCCGCATGGCTGCATGTCTCGACTGGATCGCTCAACGAGACGCAGGCCCAGCGCGGGATCGCGCACTTCCTGGAACACATGGCGTTCAACGGGTCTACAAACTTTCCGCCCGGGAGCGTCGTGGACTTCTTTCAGCAGATGGGGCTCACGTTCGGACGCCACCAGAACGCCAGCACTCGCTTTGACCGCACCGGCTTCAGACTCGAGATGCCCGACAACAAGCCCGAGACACTCGGCAAGGCCCTGCTCTTCCTGTCCGACGTTGCGTTCCGGCTCACGCTCTCTCCCGACGAGATCGAGCGCGAGCGGGGCGTGATTCTGGAAGAAAAACGGACGAGGCTCGGAGCGCAGCAGCGGGTGCAGGAGGCGTGGATCAAGCAGCTTGCCCCCGGCTCGATCTTCGGCGATCGCATCCCGATCGGTGTGGAGGAGACGATTCTTGGTGTCAAGCAGCAGGACTTCCGCGACTACTACGGGAAGTGGTACGTGCCGTCGAACATGGCGGTGTTTGTGGTGGCCGACATAGACCCCGCGGTGATGATCGAGGCGATCAAGAAGAACTTCTCTGACGGTGCCAGGAAGCCGGTGCCCGCAGACCTTGAGGTCGGCATCAGGCCCTACACCCAGTCGCGGGCGGTGGTGATCTCCGATCCCGAGCTCACGCGGACGCGGGTCTCGGTGATCCGCGTTGAGCCCCTTCGTCCGGCGGCAACGACTGCAGGCGGGCTGAGGGCCCAGATCGTGGAGCAACTGGGCGTGATCGCGTTCAACCGGCGGATGGAGAAGAAAATCGCCAGAAACCAGGTCGCGTGCATGTCGGCGGGTCTCTCGGCGGGAAACTACACCAACGCCCTGCGGCTCGTCGGCGCGAACGCCTCGGGTGAGCCTTCAAAGTGGAACGCCATCCTGACCGACCTTTGCACGGAGCTTCAGCGGGCCAGGCTGCATGGGTTCGAGGCGCGAGAGATCGACGACGCGATGCGCGAGGTGACCGCGCCGACGGAGGCGGCCGTGAAGTCGGAGCCCACGCGCAGCGCGATCACGATCATGACGGGCTGGGATGAGAGTCTGGGGACCGGAGAGCCCATCACCAGCGCCCAGCAGGATCTCGACCTGCTCAGGCGCCTCCTGCCGACGATGGACGCGAAAGAAGTCTCGTCGGCGTTCGCGGCCGCAACCGATACCAGCGCGGTCACGATTCTGGTCGAGTCTCCCACGGGCGCGAATATGCCGACAGAGCCCGCGGTGCTGGCGGCGGCGAAGGCTGCGCTGGCGTCCAGGCCAGCGGCGGAAGTCTCGCAAGCCCGGGCGGCGTCGCTGATGAAAGACCTGCCCGCGCCCGGTGCGTTCGTGAAATCGGCGGTGCATGGCCCTTCGCGCGTGGTGAACTTTGAGCTTGCAAACGGAGTGAGCGGACATTTCCGCGACATGGACTACAAGAAGGACCAGGTCACGGTGACGATCACGCTCGCGGGGGGAGAGCTGCTGGAAACGGCCGCGAACCGCGGCATCGGCGATGCGGCTGTGCGGGTGCTTGGTCAGCCCGCGACAAGCACGCTCGCGTCGACAGATATCCAGGACTTGCTGGTGGGCAAGACGGTGCGCATGGGCGGGAACAGCCAGCCCGACGCGATCCTGATCTCGGTGACGGGCACGCCCGCCGACCTTGAGACCGGCATGCAGGTCGCCCACCTGATCTTGACCGATGCGAAGCTGGAGCAGGCGGCGTTCGACCATTGGAAGACGAGCCAGTTGCAGGCAATCGACGCGCTCAAGTTCAGCCCCCGGGGCGTGCTGACCAAGCTCATGGCGACGAGCGTCTTTCCGGCCGACGAGGTGCGGGTGCAGCCCCTGACCGAGCCACAGGTGAACGCGCTGACGCGGGAAGCGTCTGAAGCGTGGTTCAAGAAACTCGTCGCCCAGTCACCCATCGAGGTGACCATCGTGGGCGACATCCGCAAGGAGCGAGCGGACGAGCTGGTCGCGCGATACCTTGGCTCGCTGCCCAATCGCCCCGTGATCTCGGGCGACCTTTACACCCGTGAGCGCACGCTCGTGCGGCCCAAGGGTCCGATCGAGGCATCGGCGGAGGTCGCAACAAAGACCGACCAGGCGCAGGTGATCGCGGGTTTTTATGGTTCGGATTCCTGGAACGTCGCTGACAATCGCCTGCTGCGTGCGGCGGCACAGGTTCTGACCACGCGGATGATCAAAGAAGTGCGCGAGCAGGAGCAGCTTGTGTACAGCATTCGGGCTTCGAGTTCGCCCTCGATGTATTTCCCCGGGTTCGGGATGGTTATGGCGGGAGCGCCCACCAAACCCGAGAACGCGGCACGATTGGGCCAGAAGCTCCAGGAGATGTACGCGACCTTTGCCAAGGGCGGCCCCACCGCAGAGGAGATGGACACATACAAGAAGCAGATCGCCAACACGATGGATGAGCAGATGAAAGAGCCCGGATATTGGGCGGCGAGGCTCCAGACGCTCACATACCACAAGGGCTCGCTCGACGAGATCGTGGGCGATGCGGCGGCGGCGCAGCTCCTGACGGCGGCGCAGGTCAAGGCCTGCTTCGCCAGGTACTACAGCGACGAGTCTCGGTGGACGATCACGATCAAGCCCGCGGCCCAGGCGGAACCGCCTAAGCCTTAGCGCCCCGACTTGAACCCGACGGCGAGCGACTGACGAATACGAAGGCCCGAGCGTTGAAACGCTCGGGCCTGCTCGTTTTTGCGCTCGAACTACCCCACGAAAATAATTCTCGTAGATCGCGTGAGTCGGGCGGCTCGCTCACGTTCATATGGGTGTCAGGGGCCTCGAAGGGGAGGCCCCTGGCAGACTCCCGCAGCGGCCGAACAGGAAGCTCGGGAACTTGTGCGCGGAAGGCCCGTCGCCTCAACGTGGGGCGACGGGCGTTTGACGGAAATCTGAACTCTCTCATCCTCCTGTGGCGATGGGCGGAGATTGCAAGTGCCAACCACCGGTTTCGGCCGGACCCCAAGGCCCCTGCAATCGACCCCGCTCGCCGTTTTGGAACTCGCGTGGTGGTTGACGGCGGGATGGGTACGCTTGGGCCATGTCGTCGAGCTACCACACCCCCACCGGCCGCGTGATCACCCGCTTCGCCCCGTCACCCACGGGCCACCTGCACATTGGCGGCGCGCGGACAGCCCTCTTCTGCTGGGCGTATGCCAAGAGCCAGGGCGGACGATTCATGCTCCGTATCGAGGACACCGACGCCGCCCGCAGCAGCGACGAGTCGGCACGGGGCATTATGGAAGACCTGGCGTGGTTGGGGATCGAGTGGGATGACGGGCCCAACCTGACACTTTCACAGCCCGCGGCGCAAGCCGGGGGGCAGGTCGCCAGCGGCGAAGGAAAGAACCCCCCTGCTGGCGCAGGGGGCTCTGTCCGAACTATTGGCGCAAATGCACGCGATGTAGGGTCGTACTTCCAGGCACAGCGCAAGCACATCTACAACGCCGAGATCGAGCGGCTGGTGCGGATCGGACGCGCATACCCGGGATTTGAGAAAGCCGAAGACCTTGACGGCAAGCGCAAGGCGGCGGTCGCCGCAAAACAGACGTACCGGTACGAGAGGCCCACGGACATCGTTCCCGGCGTGTTCAACGAGGCGCGTTGGGTTCGCGCAAGCGAGGGGGAGCCGCACGTCATCCGGTTTCTCGCGCCCAACGAGGAAATCGTCGTTCACGATCAGGTTTTGGGCGATGTGAAGCTCGCGGCGGGCGAGCTGGACGACTTTGTGATCCGCAAGGCCGACGGCTTTCCCACATACCACTTCGCGGTTGTCGTGGACGACGAGACGATGGGCACGACGCACGTGCTGCGGGCGCAGGAGCACCTTGCGAACACGCCGCGGCATGTTGCGATGCAGAAGGCTCTGGGATATCGCGTGCCGGTCTACGGGCACATGCCGCTCATCTTCAACATGGACGGGACGAAGATGAGCAAGCGGGACAAGGCCAAGGCGGCCCGCAAGGCGGCGAAGGACGCGATGGCGAAAGATTCGAGTATTACGGCAGGGCACCTCGCTTTACTTGCGCAACTGGAGGAGTTCCAGGTCCACCAATTCCTCGCGGCAGAGAGCGATGACCTTCGCGTAGCCGAACGTCTTGCGTCTTACCTTCATGTCACACTGCCGGAGGTAGAGGTTAACGACTTCCGAACGGCTGGATATATGCCGGAGGCGATCGTGAATTTTCTTGGGCTGCTCGGGTGGAATCCCGGCGTCAAGACCGACGACGGCAAAGACCTTGAAAAATTTGACATCGACTACTTGGCGAAGCACTTCTCGCTCGAACGAATTGGACGGACCAACGCAAAGTTCGACCGCAAGAAACTCGCGAGCTTCAACTTTGACTACTTGAACGGGCTTGACGACGAGACATATCGAACTCGTTGGTTGAATTGGCAAACGAAAGACGCCAGTCGCTTCTACACAAATGCACTCTGGCTCGGAGATGTGCTTGCCGATCAACAACGCGGTCAGATCTTGTCCAAGGCCGTGCGGCCGCGGGCAAAGACGTTCGAGGAGGCGGCGCGAACTTGCGAGTTCTTGGTCTTTATTGAAGACAGTGTGAAATTCATACCGGGAGCACGCGAAAAGGCATTGCTGGCGAACAACGGAGAAGGTCGTAGCCTTCTGGCCGAATTCAAGCCACGTCTCGAAGCTCTCTCCGATTGGACCCCAGTGTCCATTACGACAGCCCTCGACACCTTCGCAAACGAGAAGGGCATGCCCAACCCGGGCGGGATCGCCCAGCCGCTCCGCGTGGCTGTGACGGGAACGGGCGTGAGCCCCGGGCTTGGCGAGACACTTGCGGTGCTGGGGAAGGAATCGACGCTGAAGAGGATCGTTCGGTGCCTTGATTCGGTTGCGTGAGCCATGCTCGACCGCTTTGACTGCTACGAGATCTGCGTCCAATCGCCACGGCACATCGTGGCGTTTCTTCGCGGCGTACATGGCAACGAGCCCATGGTGCTGCGCGAGGATTTCTGCGGCACCGCAGCGGTGTCGCGCCGCTGGTGCGAAGAGGCGATCAGGCGGGGCGACGGTGGGCGCGCCGCCGCGGTCGATCTTGACCCGGAGGTGATCGACAAGGCGCGAGGCCTCGCCTCGCCCGAAATGCTTGCCGGTCGTCTCACGCTCGCGTGCGCCGATGCCTTGTCAGAGCCCGAAGCGCCAGCGAGGGTTGGCGCACGACAATCCATGGCGCCGAATGACACCTCATCCGTCCGTACGCCAGCCCTCGCTCGCGCGTCGAGCTCTGAAGGCGCCGACATCATCTTCGTCGGCAACTTCTCGATCGGGTACATCAAAGATCGCGCGGGCCTTGTGTCCTATCTGTCCCTGTGCCGTAAACGCCTCGAGGCCGGCATGGGTGGCTTCGGGGGCGGGGTCTTCGTCTGCGACCTCTACGGCGGTGCGTCGGCGTTCAAGGCCGGAGGGCTGGAGCGACGCCATCAATCGCACGGACGCGAGAGCATCCGTTATTCGTGGCAGCAAGAAGAAGTGGACTCCGTCTGCGGAATGGTGACCAACTCGATCAGCTTTCGGGTTGAGGTGGATGGCGACGTGGTGCGGGAACTGCCCCGAGCGTTTGTGTATCAATGGCGACTTTGGAGCCTGCCCGAACTGCGAGAGGCGATGGTCGAGGCGGGATTTGCGAAGATCGAGGTGCACAAGGACGTCAACATCGCGCCGCGAGAAATGCCCACGCCCATCGCCAGCGCAGCCGAACTGGGCGAGGATTGGATCGTGCTTGTCGTCGCAAGTTGAAAGCGCCTCTGTTTCATGTGCGCGATGGCGGCATCGCCGCCCCCAAGGACGGATCGGAATATGTTTGGTTTTTAGACGGAACTTTCCTGCAGGAACGGTAACAAGGACGCCCGGCGGTGCAATTCCTGCGGTATTGATTGTAACTCCATAGCCCAGTGGGTCATAGAGTTCCGTTCGGGACCGGCTCTGTTGCCGGGCCCACTTGCCTATCTGGAAATGAAACCATGCTGAATCGTCTTTTCGTCTGTGGCCTCGTTGCGTCACTTGCTGGCACTGTCTGCGCCCAACCCACGGCGGCTCCGAAGAAGGACGAGCCTAAGCCCGTCGTCACTCCGGCAAAGATCGAGCCTGCCAAGGGAGCGAAGAAAGTCGAGAAGAAGGCTGAGCCGACGCTGAAGGTCGGGAGCGCGGCCCCGGCACTTTCGGCGAGCAATTGGGTCAAAGGCAAAGAGGTCAAAGGCTTCGAGAAGGGTAAGGTCTACGTCGTCGAGTTCTGGGCGACCTGGTGCCCGCCTTGCATCAAGAGCATCCCGCACCTGACCGAGCTGGCCAAGTCGCACAAGGACATCACGTTCATCGGGATGGCCTCGAGTGAGCGGCCGTCCAAGGACGCCGCGAAGGACGAGCGTCTTGTGGTCGTTGAGAAGTTCGTCAAGGACCAGGGTGACAAGATGGAATACACGGTGGCGTATGACGCCGATCGCACGATGAGCAAGGGCTGGATGGAACCCGCCGGCCAGGGCGGCATCCCCTGTGCGTTCATTGTTGACGGCGAGGGCAAGATCGCCTTCATCGGCAACCCCTTGAGTGATGAGGTTGCGATGACAGCCAAGCTCAACGAGCTTTCCAAGACCAAGGCCGAGCCCAAGAAGGATGAGAAGAAGCCAGAGGCGGCCAAGCCCGAGACCAAGAAGGAAGAGAAGAAGGACGGCAAGAAGTAAGCCCCGCTCAATGATGGACTGAACACCGCCGCCGGGCCTCTTTGGGGCTCGGCGGCGTTCGTTTTGAGAGTTCTCTGCTCGGGCGATCTACCATGGCGGTTCCGGAGACCTGTCGAATGAGCACCCCCGCCTCGCCATCCCACTCGCCCACGCCCCCCATCGAGCGACCGCTGCACTTCATCGAGCAGATGGTCGAGGCCGACAATGCCGCGTTCAGGTGGGGTGTGGGGGGGCAGGGCGAGACGAGCCGCGAGGGCAAGCCGCGGGTTCACACGCGATTTCCACCCGAGCCCAACGGCTACCTGCACATCGGGCACTCCAAGAGCATCTGCCTGAACTTCGGGCTCGCGAAGAAGTACAACGGCAAGTTCAACCTGCGCTTCGATGACACAAATCCGAGCAAGGAAGATCAAGAGTACGTGGACTCGATCCAGGCGGACGTGCGCTGGCTGGGGGCAGACTGGACCGGGCCAAACGGAGGCGGGCTTTTCTTCGCGAGCGATTGCTTCGAGAGCATGTACGAGTTCGCAATCGACCTGATCAAAAAGGGCAAGGCGTATGTCTGCGATCTTTCTGGCGACGAGATGAGCAAACGCCGCGGTACGCCCAGCGTGCCGGGAACCAGCCCGTTCCGCGATCGTCCGGCGGAGGAAAGCCTGATGCTCATCGCGGAGATGAAGGCCGGCAAGCACCCAAACGGCTCGCGGACGGTGCGGGCGAAGATTGACCTCGCGTCGCCGAACTTCAACATGCGCGACCCGGCGATGTACCGCATCGTGCACGCGACGCACCACAACACGGGCGACGTGTGGTGCATCTATCCGATGTACGACTGGGCACACGGGTTTGAAGATTCCATCGAGGGGATCACGCACTCGATCTGCACGCTGGAGTTCGAGAATCATCGCCCGCTGTACGAGTGGTTTATCGACGCAGTGAACGAGGGGCGAGAGAAGAGGATCCACAGGCCACAGCAGATCGAGTTCGCTCGCCTCAACCTGACGTACACGGTGATGAGCAAGCGGTTTCTGCTCAAGCTCGTGCAGGACGGGATGGTCTCGGGCTGGAGCGACCCCCGGATGCCGACGATCAGCGGCCTGCGCCGGCGCGGGTTCACGCCCGAGTCGATCGTGAACTTCTGCGACGAGGTCGGGGTGACGAAGATCGAGAGTGTGATCGACGTGGGACGACTCGAGAACTCGTGCCGAAATCACTTGAATCGCATCACGCCGCGGCGGATGGGCGTGCTGAGGCCGATCCGCGTGACCATCACGAACTGGGTGGACGGCGGAGCGGCGGACCGCGTGGAAATGCTCGGCGCGGTGAATAACCCCGAGGATGCGGCGGCGGGCTCGCGGCAGATTCCGTTCGGCAAGTCGCTGCTGATCGAGCGCGAGGACTTCATGGAGACGCCCCCTAAGGGATTTTTCCGGCTCACGCCCGGCGTCGAGGTGCGCCTGCGATACGCGTACTGGGTGCGGTGCACGGGCGTCGTGAAGGACGCTGCGGGGAATGTGGTCGAGGTGCTGTGCACGTATGACCCCGCAACGCGCGGCGGCATCGATCCGCCGGCGGGAGCTGACGGCAAGGTCCGCAAGGTGAAGGCGACGCTCCACTGGGTGTCGTCCCAGCACGCCGTGACGGCCGAGGTTCGGCTCTTTGACCGCCTGTTCAACGCCGAAGAACCTGGCAAGCGCACGGGAAACCAGACCGATGATCTCAACCAGAACTCGCTGGAGGTGATCGCGGACGCGAAACTGGAGCCGTCGCTGGCGACGGCGACCTTTGGCGGCGCGACTGAGAATGGCTCGCCCGTGGGCGAGCGGTTCCAGTTCGAGCGCATGGGGTACTACTGCGTCGATCCAGACTCAAAGCCCGACAAGCTCGTGTTCAACCGCACAGTGACCCTCAAGGACGCCTGGGCGAAGGCGGCGGCGAAGGGTTGAGGATCGTGTGATTCCGAAACCCACGGGTTCGAGCCCGTGGGCGTACTTACGCGATGGCTCGCGGAATCCCGCTCGTCAGATTCTCCGGCCCCGCTGGCGTCACGTGAATGTTGTCCTCGATCCGTACGCCTCCGATGCCGCTGCCCAGGAGCTTCTCGACGAGCGGCCAATTGACGGCGTCCTTGTGTTTCGTGCGACTCTCGTCGTCGTTGATGAGGGCGGCGATGAAGTAGAGCCCGGGCTCGACAGTCGTCGTATAACCGGCCTGGAGCGGGATGTCCATGCGGAGTTTGCTGAGGCCGGGCCGCGTGCTGGGCTGGCGGCCCGGGGCACGGCCGCTGGCGTCGCGGACGCCCAGGCCGATGAGATGGCCAAGACCGTGCGGGAAGAAAAGGGCGGCAGCGTCGCTCTCAACAAGGGCAGATGGGTTCCCACGAAGCACACCCATCTGGACAAGCCCATCAGCCATGTCGGTCGCGGCGGCGAAGTGCACGTCGAGCCATTCGGCCCCGACGACGCAGCGTGCGATTGCGCGGGCGAATGCCCGATCAACGATGTCAAACAGCTCCTGGCGTGCCGCATCGACCGGGCCGCAGAAATACGTCCGCGTCACATCCGCACCGTAACGGCGAACCTCTGCACCGGCATCGATGAGCACGAGATCACCGGGCTTGAGGAGCCGCGACGAGGGATCGGCGTGCAGAATCGCCGCGTTTGAGCCCGAACCGACAAGCGAGCCGTAGCATGTACGAGTCGCGCCGTGCCGAAAGAACTCGGCTTCCAGCTCGATCTGCACGTCGCGTTCGGTGACCGCCTTGCCCGCGCTGGCCTCGGCGATGAGATTCCTCGCCGCAGCGTAACCCGGAACGGTCGCGGCAACGGCAAGTTTCATTCGGGCAATTTCCGCCGCGTCCTTGGCCCGTCGCGCGTGAGTGAAGGCCTCGCGCACGCTCGCGGACTTTGCCGTGTCGGCGACGATTCCCGGAAGCTTGGATCCCAGCATCGCTATCTGGCGGCCGCGGCGTGCGGCCATCCAAGCGGCAAGCTCGGGGAGCGGGGTGCCCGGAATCTGCTCGCGTCCCTCCCAGACCCGCTGTGCCTGCGTGACCTCGGGGACGAAATCGGTCCAGCCCGACTTGGGGTCAAACGCGACGACGCCGCCCTCGCATTCCGCATCTGTGAGGTAGAAGTATTCCGCATGGGCGAGGAATGGATACGTCTGGTCCATGCCGCCCGGTATGCCGATCGAGTCGCCGGCACCCACGAGCAGAAACTCGTCCTTCAGGCTGAGTGCCTTGGCAATACGGTCGAGGCGGGTGGCGAGGTCGGGCTTGGGCGGCGTCGATGTTTGCGGCATAGAACGCGAGTGTAGCGACAGGCTCGAAACAGTGGCCAAGGGAGTTCTCGGACAAGAAACGCCACTATTCCGCGGGCCCGAAATCCCGTACAATGACAACATGGCTCTGGGTGTGTTTCTTATCGATCGCGGGTGGATCTCCAAGGAGAATCTGGACGCTGCCACTGCGGAAGCGGCGGCGGCGGGCGAGCGGCTTGATCGGCACCTGACGCGGACGGGGCTTGTACCGCGTGAGCGGGTGCTGGCGGCGCTGGCCGATCAGTTTCAGATGCCGATGATCGACCTCTCGACGATGGTGGTCGATCAAGCGGTGCTGAGCCTGGTGCCGGCGAAGGTGGTGTACGGGCAGCGGTGTGTACCCATCGCACGCGAGGGATCGACCTTGAAGGTCGCAACGAGCGATCCGTTCGATCTGTCTGTGATCGACGAGCTGCGGCTTGTCACGGGGCTTTCAATCGAAGCCGCTCTCGTTGACGACGATGAGCTGCACCAATTCATCCGAGCGAACTACGGGGTGGGCGGCGACACGCTCGACGCCATGTCGGCGGGTCTCGCCGAGGTCAAGGTCGGCAAGGGCGAGAACGATGAGCTCGAGGCTGCTCAAGAAGCATCGGTCGTGAGGCTCGTCAACGACGTCCTGACCGAGGCGGTGGGCGAGCGGGCGACCGATGTGCATGTGGAGCCTTACGAGCATGAACTCGTGGTGCGGTATCGCATCGACGGCGTGCTGCAGAAGGCGAACGTGCCGCAGACGATCAACCGTTTCGGTGCGGCAATCATCAGCCGTCTGAAGATCATGGCAAACCTGAACATCGCGGAGAAGCGCAAGCCGCAGGACGGGCGCATCACGTTCCGGGCCCGCCCCGCGGGCAAGCCGTCGGAGGAGTACGACCTTCGCGTGAGCACGATCCCGATGCTCTTCGGTGAGGGCGTGGTGCTGCGTGTCTTGTCGAAGGCGGCGGTGCTGATGACGCTGGATCAACTGGGGATGCCGCAGGGCATCCGCACGAGTTGGGACTCGCTGATCAACCGTCCGCACGGGATTCTGCTGGTGACCGGGCCCACCGGAAGCGGCAAGAGCACGACGCTCTACGCGAGCCTCAACCGCATCGTCTCCGACGAGATCAAGGTCATCACGGTCGAAGACCCGGTCGAGTATCACGTCAAGGGCATCAACCAGATTCAGGTAAACCACAAGGTCGGGCTCGACTTCGCAGCCGGCCTCCGCTCCATCCTGCGTCACGACCCCGACGTGGTGATGATCGGCGAAATCCGCGACAAGGAGACGGCCGAGACGGCGGTGCAGGCGTCGCTGACGGGGCATCTGGTCTTCAGCACGCTCCACACCAACGACGCGGCGGGATCAACGACGCGCCTCCTCGACATGGGCGTTGAGCCATTCCTGGTGGCAAGCTCGGTCGAGGGCATCATGGCACAGCGGCTCGTGCGGCGCGTGTGCGACCAGTGCGCGAAGCCCTACGAGCCCAAGGCGGGCGATATTCCCGACGATTTTTCGCTGCCGGCGGATCACAAGCTGGTGCACGGGACGGGGTGTCGAAACTGCCGCAACACGGGATATCGCGGGCGCGTGGGCGTATACGAGTTGCTCAAGCTAAGCGACAAAGCCCGCGAGATGATCATGCACCGGACAAATTCCCGAGAGATCGCGTCGGCGGCAAGGGCCGAGGGAAATCTGGCGACACTCCGGGAGGACGGATACGCGAAGGCGGCCGCGGGACACACGACGCTGGCGGAAGTCGCGTCGGCGCTGGCGGGATGAAGGCAGGTTGAACGCAGAGGACGCGGAGTAACGCAGAGAGAGGGGCGTGCCGGGTTCATGTCACGCGGGTCAGAACGGCGCGGGGGATTCGGCACGCACGCGATCGCCGGTCTCGGGATCATCGAATTCCAGCATCGCCGCATGCAGCAGCAATCGCGGGGAAAGCGCCGGGTTGCCATAGAGCTTGTCGCCGCCGATCGGCATGTTGAGCCCATTCGCGTGCGCGGCGTGAAGACGAAGTTGATGCGATCGGCCCGTCAGTGGCTCAAACTCGACGCGCGACCAGGGCGTGCCGAGCGTGCTTGTGTCCACGGAAATCAGCCGCCAACGTGTGAGCGAGGGGCGGCCATGAACGTGGTCGATGATCTGGCGCGGGCGATTGTCGATGTCGGGTCGCATGGGGAGCGAGACCTCGCCCGAGGTTCCAAGCGGCCGAAGATCGCCATCGAGGATCGCGAAGTATCTCTTGGCGACGGTGCGTGCCTCGAACTGTCGCGAGATCGAGCGGTGAGCAGCGGCGTCAAGCCCCAGCACGAGCAGGCCCGACGTTTCCATATCGAGGCGATGGACCGTGAGCGGGCCCGTAGCGCCGGGAAACATCGCCAGGAGCCGTCGGGGCACGCAGTCCTGATTGGCCTCACCAAGCCCCGGGACCGAAAGAAGTCCGGCCGGTTTGTCGATGACGACAAACCGGCCGGTGGATCGAACGATTGTGAGCGGCAGGTTCAACGACCAGAGCT
>JAYVUC010000089.1:0-3735 GCA_043788295.1 Phycisphaerales bacterium | reverse complement strand
GTTTGATTCGAGCCGTGAGCGTGAAGCCGCCTGCAAAGTCCGGCACATCTCTCGCAGGCACTTCGCAGCTTCCGCCCTTGAAGTTGAGCACGTACATATCGGGGACCGGCGGGCCCTCCTCAACCGCACCAACGATGTCGAGCCCTGTGTATCGAGCGCCAGGGAGAGGGGGCAAATTCTCGTGCTTCGACATCCACGCCCACCATGTCAAAATTTGGTGGCCCGTCCGGTTCGACATCTCGGGCGACGAGTCGTCAACAAACATCGCCGACATCGAGCCCCGAAACACATTCTGCCCGTTGCTGTCCGCCCCGATCCGCAGCGGGTGATTGTTCTTGGGCACGGGCCGCATCGCCCCATCCTTGGGCGTGTCGCCATCGACGAATATCCACGAGCGATCCCAGAACTTCGACCACCACATTTCTGTGTCCGATTGTGATGTGCGCCAGTGTGACGGAGCTGCGTTGACTCGATTCATCTCGTCGAGAAACGCGATTGCGGTCGGTGTCTGGGCACTATGCGTCACAATCGACATGTTCAGCTTCTTGCCTTTAGCAGCGAGCGAAGTGGGGCTCGCCCTGTTCGCGCCAAGCAACGACATTCCTCCGCCGAAGGTGCGGTGCAAGATCGGGTTCTTGAACGCGCTTGCGATCGAATCAAGGCCCTGGTGCGTGAGCGTCAACGGCACGCAGGAATGCTCGTTGCGGTGATACCACGTCACGACGCCCTGAAGTGCCGGCGTATCGACGATCTCATCGGCGGATTCCCACATGGCCTCTCGCACTTCCTTGGGCGCACTGTGCAACGTCCACGACGACATCAACTCCTGATCGTCGCTGAGAATCTTCTTCTCCGTCCGCCAATTCTCCAGCGTCGCCGTGAACGTCGTGTCCGACTTCGCCTCTCCCTCGACGTGTATCTTCGGCCTGTCCCAATCCACCCACAGCGAGAAGCTCACCTCCCGCTCGCCCTTGCCCGCCGTCCACTCGATCCGCCCATCGCGAAGCTTCAACTCCTGCCGGTACGGCTGCCCCTTCTCAAACGGATTCGGGTCCATGTGGAGGCGCACTCGTCCGAGTTTCAGCAGGCGATCCGTCTCGCTCCACGCATCGGTGCGGCTGATGAGGATCAAAAGGTCGCCGTCCTCCTCGACCCACACGTTCGCCCCCACCGTGCCGTTGCCGATGGGCATCGACCCCGACGACCCCTGTGCAGCCGTGCTGGGCGAGGTCCAGACAAGGTTGTACCTGTCAAGCTCCGGCGGAGCGACAAGCGTGGCGGCGGTGGGGGTGGTGGGGGCGGCGGCAAGCAGCATGGCGGCGGGCAGAAGGTATTGCAGCATGGTGTTCAGCATACCTCATTCAGCCCGCCAGGATCGCCGCGAGTTCATCCAGCTCCGCCGACCGGACCACCGCGACCCGCTTCGCCATCGCCTCGATCGCCGCCAGATTCTTCCGCCGCGTGTCGTCCATCCGCCGCGACACCTCCGGGTATTCGCCGAGATCAATATCGAATCGCCAGTACCTCCGGCCTTTCGTGGCTTTGCCTTTGGTGGCCCAGTTCTCCGAACTGGGTTTCCGCTCCCCTCCCAAAATCGTCGTCAGCTCCTCATGCACTGCCGACGAACTGCCGTTCATCAGTATCTCCAGCAACGGGCACACCCACGACACCTTGCCCCATCGCTTCGCCTTCGCCGCATCGATCGGCCTCGCCGACGACCCCGTGCCCAGCGACACCAGCACCACATCGCGCCCGGAAAACATCGAGATCGCCTCGGCATACGCCGCCATCGCCGGGTTGCACAGCGCGACGCCGCCATCGATCATCGTTCGACCGTCGGGCAGCGTCGCGGGCTCGAAGTATGTCGGCGCGCTGGCTGTCGCAAGGGCCGTCGCGTGCATCGGCATCGCGCAACCCGCCGATCGCAGCAGCACCGGCCGCCGCAGGGTGAGGTCATACGCCGTCACCGCCACAGGCACCATCGCCTCCGCCAGCGTCGCCTCACCAAAGACCTCACGCAGCACCGCCGCCATCGACGCCGCGTCGTATGTCGGCCCTCGCACCGCACGCCGGATCGCCGGTGGCCTGCGCCGAAACATCCGCCGCGACCGCGACAGGAACATCTCAACCGCCGCCCCCGCCTCCAGCGGCCCCGGTTTCGTCACTGCCAGTGCAACAATCCCGCCCACCGACGTTCCCACCACAAGATCGAAGAGCCCGCACACTCGCCGCCCCGTGCGGCGTTCAAGCTCCGCCAGCAGCACCGCTGGCGCAAGCCCCAGCACGCCCCCGCCGTCGATCGCCAGCACCCGGATTGGCCTCGTTCCACCTGCCATTCCCGAGACAACCCGTCCCGGTCGCCGCCATTTCACACGCGAGCAGGAGTGACCCAAAGCAGCGCACAACGACGGACATTGCTGCGAGGATTTTCCGAACGATCGACTGGGTGATGCGTATGATTTGCGGTCGCCGTCACCCCCGGCGACCACATCGAACAACGTGGCCAGGGGGGCTTGGCCGACGACAAGGCACGCCGACGCGCGTGCACCAAGGAACTCATCCCATGGCGACCCCCACCCCCAAGACCACCTGGACCAAGAAGGAACTGCTCTCGCGCCCCATCGAGCACATCGATATCACGAAGATCGACGCCCGCCCCATCGTCAACGCCTACCGCGACATGGCCTACACGGCGCGCACGCTCGCCAACGCGGCCGACATCTACTCGATGATGCTCAAGGACAAGGACTGCGCGGTGATCCTGACCCTCGCGGGCTCGCTCATTTCCGCCGGGCTCAAGAACGCGATCATCACGCTCATCGAGAACAACATGGTCGACGCCATTGTCTCAACCGGCGCGAACATCGTCGATCAGGACTTCTTCGAGGGGCTTGGCTTCAAGCACTTCATCGCCCCCGGCTCCCCCGAGGCCCCGCCCGTCGACGACATGACGCTGCGCAACCTCATGATCGACCGCATCTACGACACGTACATCAACGAGGACGATCTGCGTGATTGCGACGCCGCCACACACGAGATCTTCAACACCTTCGCGCCCGGTGCGTACAGCAGCCGCGAGTTCATCGAGGCAATGGGCGCATATCTCGCCAAGAACCACGCCAAGAACGACAGCATTGTCAAGACCTGCTTCCAGAAGAAAGTCCCCATCTTCGTTCCCGCGTTCAGCGACTGCTCCGCCGGCTTCGGCATCGTGCTGCAACAGACCGAGGCAATCGAGGAAGGCCGGGGCCAGGTCGCGTTCGACAGCGGCAAGGACTTCCGTGAACTCACCGACATCAAGCTCGCCTGCAAGGACACCGGGCTGCTCATGCTGGGCGGCGGGGTGCCCAAGAACTTCGCTCAGGACATCGTCGTCGCGGCGGAACTCTTGAGCGAACGAAAGGGCGGCAAGGCCCGCGGCGACATCGGCATGCACAAGTACGCCATCCAGATGACCGTCGCCGACAGCCGCGATGGGGCCCTCAGCGGCTCGACCCTCCGCGAGGCCTGCAGTTGGGGCAAGGTCGATGTCGTCCACGAACAAATGGTCTTCGGCGAACTCACCGCCCTCTTCCCCATCCTCGCCTCCGACGCCTACCACCGGGGTGACTGGAAGAAGCGCAAGGGCTTCAAGTTCCAGGATCTCTTCGAGAAGGGCACGACGCAGGTCGTTGTGCCAAGCAAGAAGAAGACAAGCACGCGGTAAGTCGAAGTGAGCTCGACACATCTCCGTTT
>JAYVUC010000088.1:0-16344 GCA_043788295.1 Phycisphaerales bacterium | reverse complement strand
GGGTGGCGAGGATCATCCGCTTCGGTGATCCTCGCAAGGGGCTTTGACCGTCCAAACGAGGAGGCTCGGAGAGAATGGAGGGACGCGGAGCGGGTGTGTGGTGGCGAATAACAGAGTGCGGGGAGGGACTGTGGGCGGTAGGTTGAGGACTTCCGTGGGCACGGAAGGAACCTCCGCTGGCACGGAAGCTCCTTCCGTGGCCGCTTGCGCTCCCTACGTGCCCGTCGAAGGAGCCTAAGCGGCCCCTTAAACTCCCTAAGCAGCCCCTAAAGCTCTCTAAGCGGCCGCTTAGGTTCCTTTGACGGGCACAAAAACTGTTTTTTGTGCCCGTCAAGACTCTCCCCACACCCCCACACCCCCACACCCCCCTTCACATTCCTCCGTCCCCTCTGCGTCTCTCTGATCTCTCTCTGATCCCTCCGCGTTCCTTCCTTCTCTTCAGGAACCGGCCCGCCCCGGTATCGAATAGGCTGTGCTGGTCTGGTCAGTATTTGGGAACCCATGCGCGGGCTTGCCGTCAAATACACTACATGTCGCCCCCACCCCCACCCTGCCCCGCCCGATCCATATAAAGACGTGTGAGCGGGAACGAAGCCGATAGAATCGAGCATGAACGGCACACCAAGCCACAACGCCGCTGACGGGGCAGCCCTTGAACCACGCTCGGCCGTGCCCCAGCCTATCGGCGCGTCGTGGCGGAGCGGGCGCGTGGGCTGGTGGGCGATCTTTGGCACCAAGACCATCGCTGTTGGGCTCCTCGCGTCGCTGATCTTCCACATGGCCGGCGCAGGACTCCTCTACAGCATCTGGATTCGCGGTGGCGGTGGCGGCAGCGACGACGGGGGCGGGCCCGGCGGCGTCCAGATGGCGGTCATGTCCGAAGGGGAACTCAACCAGCTCATGGGCGGCGCGGTCGATGATTCGGCCCCCGCTCTTGCAGGCATGACCGCCCAGGTCGCTGCGGCCGAAGAGAAACTCTCGGGGCCGCCCGGCGATGCCGTCGTGGGTGGCGAAGGGCTCAGCACCATCGCGGGCGGGCCCACGGGCGGCGGCGATGTCTCGGGAGCTGACGGCATTGGCGGTGGACCTGGTGGCGCGGGGGGCGGGGGCACGAGCTTCTTTGGCGTCGAGGCACGCGGCGACCGCTTCGCGTTCATCGTGGACATCTCGGGTTCGATGCTGGGCGACCGCATCGCCGATCTCAAGTCGCAGCTCAAGAGCTCCATCATGGAACTCTCGGAGACCTCGACGTTCATCATCATCACGTTCAGCACGGGCTCGGCGGTTCTGGGCGACAAGGTCGAGTGGACCGAGGCCACGACGCGGAAGAAGGGCTGGGCACTCGAGGCGATCTCGGGGCTCAACGCCGACGGCAACACCATTCCGCTCGACGCCTTCAAGCTCCTCCAGGGCATCCGCCCCAGGCCCGACGCCATCTTCTTCATGACCGACGGCGGCTTTGACCCCAGTCTCATCGCCTGGCTCGAGAAAAACAACGTCGGACCCCGCGTCAAGATCCACTGCATCTGCTTCGAGGACAACCAGGGCGAGGAAGTCATGAAGGAAATCGCCAAGCGATCCCACGGCACCTACAAATTCGTGCCCAGGAGAACCCGTTGACCCCGTCCGCCCTGCTCGCCCGCACGCTTCTCATCGCCTGCGCAGGTGCCGCGATGCCTTCGGGCGTGGCCGAGCCCGGCGTGGTGCTACGTGGCAATTCTGGTTTGACTGGCGGGGACGACTGCATCGCTGTCAATGCGCAGGGTGCCACCGTCGTCCGCGAGCGCGACGCCAACGGCAAGCCCACCCGCACCGCGGTGCTCTCGTGGGATCAGGTGAAGCTGGTCTCGGGCCCGCTCGAAACCGACGCAAAGGCGTTTGAGGCGGTCGCCGACAAGGCGTGGCGAGCGCGGACGCGTCTCGAGCGCGGCGATCTTGTCGCGGCCGAGCCCATCTTCGAGGAACTCTTCCAGCAGTACAACCAGAAGGCGGGCCCGACCACCGCCGTCATCGCGGGAGGCCTGCTCCGCTGCCGCCTCGCACGCGGGGCGCAGACCGCCGCCGTCCAGGCGTGGCTCTCGTGGCTCCTCGCGACGGGCACGACTGCGCAAGGCGGTTCCGACGCTCTCCCCGAGAGCGTGGGCGTCGAGGTCTCGCGCCTCGTCGATCCCGCGACGGGCCTGTCGCCCTCGCTTCCGCCCCTGTGGCTCTCGACCACCGCGGTGCAGATCTTCGCGTCGAGCGATCTTGCACCCGGCGAGCGGGCAAAGGGTGATCGCCCGCGCGACGTGACGACCGAGGCCGCCAAGTCGCTGCTGGTCGAGGAGAAAGTCCACACGCTTCTGGAGTTGTACGTCCAGTCCGCCCGCGCCGATTGCGGCCCACTCTCCAAAGAGCCGCCCAAGATGCCCGAGATCCGCGC
The DNA here is from genome assembly GCA_043788295.1 of Phycisphaerales bacterium. Lineage (GTDB taxonomy): Bacteria > Planctomycetota > Phycisphaerae > Phycisphaerales > UBA1924 > UBA2396. The sequence continues at coordinate 13,922 of JAYVUC010000088.1, read as the reverse complement.
GACCGCCGACATTGGTGTACGCGTGGTTGCCGACATGCTCCGCGCAAGAATCGGCGAGGCTCCCGCCCGCAAGGACGCTCGTAAGTCCCTCGCCGAGCGCCTCAATGCCAAGACTCAGCCCTGGCTTCAAGCCTGGTGCCGTGTTGCGATCGGGAGATCATTGCTGGCCGAGCCAGAGGCCGAGCAGCAGCGCATGGGTGTGGTGGTGCTCCTGATCGTCGCGTCCCGGTCGTCACCGACCGACGCGTACATCAACGGGCTCGCGCTCGCCGACGCGGTGCTGGGGCTTGCCAAGCTCGGCGACGACGCCGGGGCCGCACTGCTCGCGGGCGAGCTTGCCGACCGCTTCGCGGGCCACCCCGCCCTCGAATCGCCGCTCCTGTTGAAATGGACCAACCGCAAGAAGAGCAACACGCCGCCCAAACCCGTCGATCCCGCCCCACCCGTCAAAGATCAGTCAACCGCCCATCCCGCCAGTGCCAACCCGACAAACGCCGCGCCGGCAGCCAGGTAAGGAGCTTTCCAAAGCGTGACCACACCTTTCTACACGTCTCTCGCCGCCGCAACCGGCGACATCCGCGTCCTCGAATACATCACCAAGGGCGGGTTCGTCGGCTACATCCTCGTGGGGCTCTCGATCGCCGCGCTGGGCATCTGCATCGCCAACGCGATCCAGCTCCGCATGGCCACCCTCGCGCCGCCCAGGGTCGTCGAGGGGCTCGAGCAGCATCTGCGACAGCAGGACGTCGATGGTGCCACGTCGTTCTGCACCGAGCTCGCCAACGACTGCTTCCTCACCCGTATGTTCTCCACCGCGCTCATCGGCTGCTCGCGCTCGCCCTTTGGCTTTCTGGAGCTTCGCTCCGCCCTCGAAGAGGCCGGCCAGCGACAGGTCGATCGCCTCACCAAGCTCACCGACGCCGTGGGTCTCGTCGCCGCTCTTGGCCCGATGCTCGGGCTTCTTGGCACGGTCTTCGGCATGATCGGCGCGTTCAACACCATCGGCACCCTCGAAGGCTCCGCACGCTCCAGTCAGCTCGCGGTCTACATGTCGCACGCACTCGTCACCACCGCGCTGGGCCTCGTCGTCGCAATCCCTTGCACCGCCGCGTTCACATACTTCAAGCGACGCCTCGACCGCCTCGCGGGCGAGGTTGGTCAGATCAGCGAAGAGCTCGCGTCATACGTGCAAGGCAAGGCCTCGGCACCCGCCGCCAAGCCCGTCGCGGGTTCAATCGGCCCAGGCCGCACCGGCCCCGGTGCCCAAGGGCCCGCAGCAGGGCGCGGGCCGGGTGTCGGAGCCCACGCCTCATGAAGCTCGGCCGCGTCAAGGCAACTCCCGAAGCTGGCTTCGATCTCACCCCCATGATCGACGTCGTGCTGCTGCTCATCATCTTCTTCGTGCTCTCGGCCCAGTTCGCCCAGGGCGTCCGCAAGCAGATCCCGCTCCCGACCGAGACGGGCGAGAAAGAACCGGCCGCCGCGATGTTGAGCAGCGTGGTCATCGATATCGACCGCACGGGCGAGATGTTCCGCGCCGGTGAACGCCTCGACATGGACCGCCTGAAGGCAACACTTCGCGGCGAGCTCTCGCTCGCGGGAGGCAACGCCGACGCCGTCTCCATCATCGTGCGTGCCGACCGCGACGCAGAGGCTGCCCATCTCAACAAGGTCGCACGTGCCCTCTCAGAGATCGGGCTCAAAAACTGGAAACTCGCCACCTCTGCGGAGGGAGGCACATGACCATCAAACGCACCAAACGCACCGAGCTCGACATTCCTCGCCTGCCCCTGGTCGCCCTCATCGACGTGGTGCTCTTCCTGCTCATCTACTTCATCATGGTCGGCAATCTCGCCCCTGTCGAGCAGAACCTCGAAACCGCCCTCAGGACCGACCGCAAGGCCTCGGGAGATTCCAGCAATCTTGTACCGCAGATTGTGAGTGTCGATGCGGCTGCTGGCAAGGCGACCTACCAGATCGGCGAGCGCGTCATCGCCGACAAAGGCACCCTCGCGAGCGTGCTGGGCGGCCTGAACAAGGACGCCGGCGTCGTCGTTCGCGTCTCGGGCCGCGCCCCGGTCTGGGCCGCCGCCGCCGCGGTCCAGGCGTGCAAGGACGCCGGTTTCCTCAAAGTCAGCTACGTGCCCAGTGGCACCTGAACCGATGCCCAATCGCCTTCCAATCCGCTTCTTCACACTGCTGGCCGCGGCTCCAATGCTTTGCGCATCGTCGTCGCTCGCCCAGCCCTCCGATGAACCCCTCTCCGGGCAGGCCGCCGACCAGCGCGTCGCCGACTACCTCGCCTCACGAGGCCTGGACCAGATTCTCGCTGCCCATCTCCGCGCCAAGCTCACCGACGGCACCGCCGAAGAGCGCAAAGAAGCCGCCGAAGCCCTGGGCGTGCTCTATTCACGCCAGCTCGCCGCGACCAACGACGCCCCCGAGCGCAAGGCGATCGAGGAGCGTTGCCGCGAGCTTCTCAAGCTCATCCCCGACGCCGAGACGTTCGAGCTGCGGATCAATCTCGCCAAGACGACCTATCTCAAGGCCGAGGAGATCGCCGAGCGTGACCGCCTGCGGCTCGCGTCCCCCGCCGAGCGTGAGGAGGCGATGCGAATCCTCGAATCCATCGCGCCCGTGTTCAAGGAGATCGGGGGCAAGGTCGGCAAGAAGGCCGACGCCCTCGATCGCTCGATGGAGCAGGCCCGCGAGGACAAGATCGATCAGACGCGGACCCAGATCGCCGAGATGCGACGCCTGCGATCTCTGGCCCGCTATTACTCGGGGTGGAGCGAGCTCTACAAGGCAACCCTCACAGGCAGCGCCGATGCGGCGCAGTCCTCGCTCGTCGAGTTCGGGTTTCTGCTCAATGCCCCCGACGGCAAACCGCCCGTCTTTGACCGCCTCCCGCGCTCACTCATGAAGTACGAACACATCGCCCGCGCAACCATGGGGTGTGCCCTCGCCTTGTCGATCAAGGGCGATGGGTCCGAAGCCACGCGGTGGCTCACGCTCGTCGAAACCGCCGAGGGCGTCTCTCAGCCCGTTCTCGATCAGCTTCTTGTCCGCTGGATCACCATCAGCGGTTCGATGGGCAACTGGTCGCAGATCGAGGCCCGCCTCCTCAAACTTCCCGGCGCATCCGAAGACCCTTCCAAAGCTCTTCAGCCCGCCATCGCCCGCCTGCTGGTCGTGGGCTCGATGGAGTACCTGCTCAAGAACACGGTGAGCAACGCCGGCGACCTGCGGGCCGAATCGGCGCGCCGCTGCGCCACCCTGGGCATGGGTGCCCTCGTCGGACGCGGCGAACTCGCGCAGGTCGTTGATCTTGTGAAGCGGTTCGGCGACAGCACGCTGGGCGCGACCGGCTTTGTCCCAGAATATGTCCGTGCAATGCAGTCGTACGAGCGAGCGCGCGACGCTCACAAGAAGGAAGTTGGCACCGACCCCGCCCTCGAGGCCCTGACCGAAGAGCCCCCCAAAGATGCGCAGACGCGAGACCTGTACCGCGCCGTGGCGAGCCGGTTTGCCAATGCCGCCGCAGGCACCGACGCGGCCCGCTTCCCGCAGGCTCGCGCTCGCGCGGTGATGATCGGCGGGCTCGCTCACTTCTACGCGGGCGAGTACGAGCGTGCCGCCACCGAGTTCTCCGCCGTTGCCACTCCCGACACGCCCGACGATCTCAAACGCGACGCCATGTGGTACGCCGTGCTCTCGCTGGATCGCGCAATCGACATTGCCAAGACGCTCGAAGCGCCCGCGCTCAAGAAACTCACCGATCAACGCGACCGCGTCTCCATGCTCTACGTCGCCGCGTATCCAAGGTCCGAACGGGCCGCGCAGCTCCTCATGCGTCGCGCCGGCACGGGCCTCCTGAGCGACGACAAAGCCGCCGAGATTCTCCTCGCCGTCGACCTAACCTCGCCCATCTTCCCCGCCGCACGCAGGCAGGCCGCCAAGCTGCTCTATCAGGCCTATCGCAAGGCCCGCGGCAAGGAACGCGACTTCGCCGCCCTGCGTTTCGCGGGCGTGGCCGAGCAGGTTCTCGCATCCGAAGCCGAGCGATCCATAGGTGACGTCACAAGCCAGTCGGCCAAGGACGCCGCCGCAACCGCCGTTCTATACGGCCGCCAGATCGCCGACGCGATGCTCTCGATCTCTTCTCCAGACGCCGCGCGGGCCGAGACCGCTTTGGGCAATCTCGACCGCGTCGCCCTCGTCCACAATCTGGACCTCTCGAGTGTCGAGGGCGAGATCACATTCCGCAGGCTCCAGATCGCGCTGGCCAAGGGCGACGAGCCCGCCGCCGCCAAGCTCGTCGAAAAACTCGGAGTGGGGGGCGACACCGAATATCCGCGTGCCGCCGCACGGCTCATGTATCGCCGCGCCCTCGATGCCTGGCACGCCACAAGCCGCGCAACCGACGCAGCCCAGACCGTCGCCCAGGGCCAAAGGCTCATAGGCCAGATGGAACGCGCCGGCACCAAGCTTCCCGACCCCACGCTCGCTGGCATCTACGACTCTGTCGCCGCCGCCGCGATCTCGCTCGCCCCGGGCGACACCAACATGCGAGACGCCGCGCTGCTGCTCGACCGTGCCCTCGTCGCCGCCAATATCAAGACCGAGCTCGGGCTCAAACGCCTTGCCGCCGGTGCCGAGGCTGCCGGCGACAACGCCAGCGCACTCGCCGCATGGAAGGAACTCCTCGCCGCGATCCCCACCGACAAACCCGGGTGGTACCAGGCCCGCTACGAGTCGATCCGTATTCTCGCCAAGACCGATCAATCGGCCGCCGCCGTCGCCCTCGCGCAGCACAAGGCCCTCTACCCATCGATGGGCCCCGAACCCTGGGCCGCCAGGTTCAAGACACTGGAAGCACAGGTCGGCCCCCCGCCGCCCGAGCCCGCGACCAAACCGACGCCCAAGTCCGCCGGGGGGGGGGATGGCAAATGACCTACACGCCCATCGCTTCAGATCCCGCCGCACGCCGCTTCTTTGGGCCCGGCGCAGATTCCGGCAGCCCCTTCGACCTGCTCGGTGTCGCCCCGCGCGAGCTGCCCACGGGCGACATCGTCGCGGCTCTCGAGGATCGCCTCGCGCAGCTCTCCGCACATCCCGAGTGCCGCACGCCCGCCGCCGACGAGCTCCGTCTCGCCCTCCACGCCGCCGCCGCCCAGGTGCTCGACCCGGGCGTCCGCGAGCAGCTCATCCGCATCTGGTCCCACGGCGGCCCCGGCGTCGCGCAGACCGCGCGTCCCAGCGCAGCCACATCTCGCTTCGCTTCAAGCATCGGTCTGCCGCCCAAGCTCGCGCTCGAAGGCGACGCCGTGATGGCCATCGCCATGTCGGGCGGGTGGAACGCCCGCTCACTCGAACGCCTTTGCATGTTCGCGCACGCGCGCGGGCTCACCGCCGATGACGTTGCCAGCGCCATCGCATCCCTCGCACGGCCCGCAGGCTCGCCCACCCGGCCTCAGCCGTCGCCCGCCGCGAGACATCGTGGCCACTCGCTTCCTTTGGGCCCCTTGCGTCGCAAACGGTTTGCGAGCCCCCCCGCCTCCCCGACGATCGCGGGGCCCGCCATCAAGCCCAGGCCCGATGACGCCAAAGACGCAACGTCCATGCGGCGTCCCAACATCTTCGAGCTCGACGAGGCCGAGATCAAGGCCCAGTCGGCTCGCCAGATCAAGATCGCCCTCGCCGCCGTCGCGGTCCTCGCCGTTCTGCTCTTCGCCCTCACCCTGGGCATCATCGTCATGTTCAAGACGAGCCCCAGGCCCGCCACCGCTCCCGATCAGACCACAGGCGCAACGCTGGCGGCTGATCCGATCAATTCCACGCGGCCCGCCAAATCCGATGCCAAACCCGCGCCAATGCCCACTCCTTCCGCCGCTCGCGGTCCCTCTGCCGACGATATCCAACGCGAGTATCAGGCCTGCGTCGCGCGGCTCAAAGTTGACGCCGGCGACGCCGCCGCACGCTTCGAGGCCATCTCTGTCGCCGCACGCGCTGATTGGACCTCATGGAACGCCGACGATCTCGCGGGTGTTCTCAATCAGATCGTGGAGTTCATGTATCGCGCTTCGGCCGATCCCGTGGTCACCCGCCGCGCCCTGGCCGCACTCACCGATCCGCTTGCCCTGTGCGAGGGTGAAACTCCTTCAGCCTCCCGCATCGCACCCGCCGTCTGGTCCGCGGGCGTGCTCGCAAGACTGCTCAACGAGCGGGATCAACGGGCCGCGGTGCTCAGTCCAGCCCGCCTCGCGCTGGGCTCCGCAGGGCTTGTTCTGGGCGAAAAAGAGCAGGATTTCAACCACGGCGCATCCGCCGCCGCCCTCGCCCTCGCGCCCAGGCTTGCCAAAGACCCTTCGGTCGAATCCTGGACCCGCTGGCTCGCCGTCACCGACGCGCTGAGCCAGAACGACGCGCCCGCCAAAGGACGCTTCGTCGCCGTCGCACTCGAGGCGATCCTGTTCACAGGCCCCGAGCCATCGGCCTCGAAGCAGACCTTCGATTCCATCTTGCTCTTGGCCTCCTCCCTCTCCTGGCGTGCCGACGAGAACACACGCCCTTGGCTCATGCGGTGGTTCGACATGTCCACGCTCACCTCCGCCGACATCAACGCCGTCACCTTCGCCATCGCCGCCCGCTCAGGCGCCCAAGGTGTCGATCCATCGATGGTCCTCTCCGCGACCTCCGGCAACGCCGATCGTGCGGCCTTGCGGGCCAAATACGCCAAGGCCTGGTCCCTCGCCGGCGCGACCGACCGCACCGAGGCTGCCAAAAAATGGTCGCTTCTGCTCGCCGACCTCCTCGCCGACAAACCCGCGTCGCCCGAGCCCGCCGCCATATCCACGAATCAGACGCCAGTCGAAGTGCAGCCCATCACCCGCCTTCTCGCCCGCGCCGTGGTCTTCTCCTCGATGTCCGAGGCCGCCGCCGCTATCTTCGCCGGCAAGAGCGACCGCGCCGACGCCATCACCCGCGACGCCAACGCCCCCACACACGCCGCCATCTCCAAACTCGCTTCCAAAGGTTCCCAGTCGCTCTTCGCCCCCGACAACGACGGTGTCTGGGCCGCCAAATACCTCGCCTCCATGGCCAACGGACCCGTTCGCGTCGAGATGCTCCAGCAAGTCCTTCCCGCCGGCGCCCTCAGCACCGTAGAAGCCGAAATCGTCGTCAGTGAGGCCCTTCGTGGCTCGCCCGCCAGCGTCCGCTCGCTCGCCCGCGACGCCGTCAAACGCCACGGCTCCGAGTTCGCCGTTGTCAACGCGTTCCTCGAGCTCGTCCCGACCATCCCCATCGTCTCCGACAACGCCGACCTTCTCGAAACCATCGCACGAGGCCGCCTTCCCAATCTTCGCTCTCCCACCTGGCGGCAGTCCGCCCGACGCATCCTCGTCGAACGACTCCTCGAGCTCGCCTCGGGCAAGGGCGAGTTTGCCGTCATCGACGAACTTGCCGCTCTTCTAGGCGATTCGTACAAATCACGCGTGCTCCTGGCCGATGGTTCCGTCACCGCCGCCACCTCCGGCAACCTCATCGATGGGCCAGCCCTCGCCTCGCTCGCTCAGGGTTTCGCCGTCCAGTGGCAGCGCGAGGCCGAGCACCTCCTTCCCAGCGGCGGCGAGCACGCGACACTTGCCTCAATCCGCCAGCGTGCTGCGGGTCGCGCTTCGCTTGCCCACGGCGCGGTGCAGGAGTTCGCAGCCGGTGAGTTCTCAGCCTGCGAGCTGATGGCCTACACCATCGTCGCCGAAGCGCCCGCCCGCGCCGAAGCCGTCCGCACCATCATGGACGACTTCACCGCAAGCCGTCGCAAGGCCACCCATCTCTTCGAGCAGGTTTACGCCGTCGAACGCGCGATGGCCAGGCTCTGGTCGCTACGCCTCGACAGTGGGGGAGCAAACGCCTCATGAACATCGCGTCATGTCTCATCCCCGCGATCGCACTGCTCGCGTTCCAACCGGGCGCGCAGCCCGTGGCCTCTCCGATTCCACAACCGCCCACAGCACCCTCGTCACCCGCCGACCCGCTCACGCAGTACGCCCCAGCCCTCGCCGCGCTCGACCCGGCCCATCCCGAGGCCTATTTCGAGCTTGCCGAGACCATCGCCGACGCCGCGCAGAACATCGACGAGACCACGCTTGCCCGCCGCTTGTACATCCTCGCGTTCGAGCTCGATCGCTCGCGACCGGGCGTCAAGGCCGGCTCCCTCGGCGCCAGCGTTTGCATCGCCCTCGCCTCGCTGAGCCGCCTGGAGCACGATCGCCGCTGGCTCCTCGCGCTCGCCGGCACGCTCGATCCACGCTATAAGCCGCCCGCTTGGCTCCGCTCTCAACAGGACGCCGCCAGCGCACAGACCGCTTATTTCGCCGCCACCGCACTCGGCGAGGTCCGCGCCGGCAACGGCATCCAGGCCCGCCAGCTCCTCGAAGACCCGCAGGTCAAGACGCTCCTCACCCAGTACGACCGCCTCCTCAGCGAATCGGGCCAGTACAAGCTCCTCTCCTCCATCACTTCCGAAGCCAACCTCTGGCCTTGCCGCGAGTGCTCCAACCAACGCATCGTCAAACGCACCGGCCGCGCGGGCGATTACAAGCTCTGCCCCACCTGCAACGGCAACCCGGGCCCAAAGCTCGCCAACGGCGCATACCTCGCCCAGCTCCGCCTCGAATCGCTCCTCCTCGCCGGTATCCAACGCTCCTGGAGCGCGCAGGTCACCGCCGACCGCGGCGAGCCCCTCCGCGATCCCGACCCCGCAGAACTCGCTCCAACCTACAGCGTTGATCCAACGCTCTCCGTCTGGCGCGAAGGCCGCTGGCAGAAGCCCTAGCTACTTTCCCGCATTCTTCCGCGCTAAACTCGCCACCATGTCTGACACACCCACACCGTCGCCCGCACCCGCCCCGCCCGTCGGCAAGCCCCAGATCACCATCGAAGACTTCGCCAAGCTCGACCTCCGCGTCGCCAAGGTCGTCAAGGCCGAGTTCCACCCCTCCGCCGACAAGCTCCTCAAGCTCCAAGTCGACGACGGCTCGGGCACGCCACGCCAGATCTGCGCCGGCATCCGCGAGTATGTGAACCCCGAAGACATGGTCGGCCGCTCCATCGTCATCGTCGCCAATCTCGCCCCCCGCACGCTTCGAGGCGAAGAAAGCCGCGGCATGCTCCTCGCTGCCAGCGATGGCTCCAAAGACATCCCCGGCTCCCGCCGCCTCTCCCTCCTTTCCCCCACAGGCGAAGTTTCCCCCGGCGCAATCGTCTCCTAACAGAGCCCCCGGCGCAAGCGGGGGGGTGATGGGGACCTCATTCACCACCGCGGAATGGTCTGCAATCGCAAAAGCGGCGCAAGCCGGGGGGTGGTGGGTGGACTCATTCACCACACCCCACTCCCCCTACCATCTTCCATGCCGCTCGCGCCCGTCCGCAGCATCGCCGTGGCAAGAGAGGCCTCTCGCAGGGCCGCACTCTCTCGCCTACTCGTGGCGACCGGCACCGCCCTCTCCATCGGGTCCGTCGTATCGATTGCCACCGTCCTCGCGTGCAAGCTCATCCCGGTCCCCGGGCACCTCGAAATCGCGCTGGGCGTTCCGCTCGCCGTCTCGGCCCTCGTCGGTCTCGCATCCGGCCTCCTCGGCCGCTGGTCGTTGGCCCGCGCCGCGCGAGAGCTCGACCATCGCCTCGCCCTTCAAGGCCGCCTCACCTCCGCCATCGAACTCGCCTCACCCGCAAACGATCCCGTTGTCGCCCTCGCAATCGCCGATGCCGAGCTCGTCGCCTCAACGGTGAATCCCCGCGCCGCCGTGGCGATCCGGGTTGGCCAGGGCTGGCTCTTTCTCCCGCCACTCGCCGCCGCTGCCATCGCTTTGGCAATTTGGCTCCCCGCTCGCGCCGCAGGCCCCGTGAAACCCGCCGATTCGCCCGAACTTGTCGCCCAGGCTCTCGACCAGATTCGTGAGGCCGCCAAACTCATCGAACGGCCCGCAGCCAATCCTCCCGACGCGCCGCTCGCCGCATCCGACGCCAAGGCCATCCGCGAGATCGAGCGAGAGCTCGCCGGCGGCACCAAAGACGCCGCCGATGCGACCGCCCAGACCTCCGAACGTCTCGCCGCCGCTGCGGACAAGCTCAAACAGGAAGCCAACGCCGCCCAGGCCGCCGCAGACGAACTCCGCGATCGACTCGCTCATGCCTCCGCGAAGCAAAGGCCCGCGAATCAAGCATCGGATTTGCCAGCCGATCCATCAAGCGATCAAAGTGAGTTGACAAAGGCGCTCGAGACCGCCGACCTCGATCGCGCTTCCGACGCCGCAGAGAAACTGAACAGCAAGCTCGATCAACTCACGCCACAGGAACGTAGCAAACTCGCCTCCGAGCTCCAGCAACTCGCCCGCGAGCTCGACAAGCAATCCGGTGCCGTGCCCAAGCCGCCCGATCCGAGTCAGCCGCAGAAAGTCCCTGCTCCGCCGCCCGCGCCGTCAATTCCGAGTCAGCCCGAAGGCGATTCCAAGGGTGCGGACCAGTCGCCGCCATCGCGTCAGAATCAAGTCGATCCCGCATCACCGTCGAAGAACGATATGGGTGAGCCCGGCACGCCAAAGTCCGACACGCCATGGAAAAAACTGAGCGACACACTCAAACGGGCCGCCGAAGAACTCCAAAAACCTAAGCCTACACAACCACCTCAGCCACCCGAACCCATACCCGGTACCGAGTCAAAGCCCAGCACCGAATCGAAACCGGTCACCGAATCGAAGCCCGGCACCGAGTCGAAGCCGGGTACCGAATCGAAGCCCGGCACCGAATCGAAGCCCGGCACCGAGTCGAAGCCCGGCACCGAGTCGAAACCGGGCACCGAATCGAAGCCGGGTACCGAGTCGAACTCTGGCGACGCATCAGAGCCTCAGCCGCCAAACTCCACCGACAATGGCCAGCCGCCCTCCTCGTTCCGCGATCTAGCGAATCAGTTGAAGCAAGTCTCCGACAAGGCCAAGGCCGCCCCGCAGCAGTACACAGACGCTCGCAAAATGCAAGACCTCGCACGCGAGATGTCAAAGCAACTTTCGCCTAAGGAACGCCAGCAGCTCGACAAACTCGCCCAACAACTCGGCTCAGATCCCAAAGGCGGGCCGGGCACAACCCCCGACGCCGGTTCCGGCCACGCGAACGCGTCGCCCGCAACACCCGCAACCGACTGGCACCCCGCCACCGAAAGAATGGACATCTCCAAGGCCCGCGCCCCACGCGACAGCGAACGCACCATCGCCGAGATCATGCCCAAGGGTGACGCGACCTCATCCGATCCTGCCGCGCGTGCCGCAGCAAACGCCCAGGTCCGCGAGGCCGCCGCAGCGTCAGAACGTGCCGTCGAGGGCCAGGCCGTCCCAAGCCGTCACGTCGATCTGATCCGCCGCGTCTTCAAGCGATGGACCGACAACGCATCGCCCGCCGGTGAACGCGGTGCACCGAAGGCGTCTGGTTCTAGTAAGTGACGGCAGGCCGAACAGGAAAGGACCGCCGAGCAGAGGGATGCTGGGCGGTCCCTAGACGAGTCCCACGAATGAATCGCGTCCTTACGTTCAGGGCGTCGTCCTTGACGCCCTCTCGCCGACACCCATACAAGCCAGCCCGCTAGGGGACCTTTCACCCATCTCAAAGAAATGCGGGCTGGAAGGGAAATGATCCGACAATGATCCATGCTGGCCCGAACTTGACATGATTATGCGACGAGTGAATAATCATGCGTGAACGCCCGCACACGCCGACTCGAGCTCATCCGCCGCCTCATCCAGGACGGCCGCGCTTCCACCCAGGAATCGCTCGTCCAGGGCCTCGCCGCCCACGGTGAAGCGGCCACCCAGGCCACCATCTCACGCGACCTGCGAGACTTGGGTGTCTTCAAGGGGCCCGACGGGTACGCCCTCGCCGCGCCCGCCGCCGCCCGCGCTGCCGGCGAGGCCGAACTTGCTCGGGCGGCCCGTGAGTTCATGCTCGACGCACAGCCCGCAGGCACGCTTGCCGTGCTCAAGACCGGTGCTGGTCAGGCGTCGGCACTCGCCCTTCGGCTCGACCGCTGCGGGTGGCGCGAGATCGTCGGGACCGTCGCCGGCGACGATACTATTTTCGTCGCGTCGGCCACCATCACCGGCGCAAAGCGAATCGTTGAACTGTTGTTGAGACTCAGGCAAGGGGAGAGCATCGCCTCATGAATCGCATTGGCGTTGTCATCGTGGGTGCGGGCGGGTACGCGGGTGCCGAGCTTGTCTCGATCCTCCTGTGCCATCCACACACCGAGCTCCTGGGCCTCTTCGCGTCCGCTCGCCGCGAGAAAGGGGATCAGCCCGGGCGTTTCGACGAGCTCTTCCCGCGATTTCGTGGCCGCTGCGATCTGCCCGTGTTGCCCGCGAGTGTCGATGCGATCGCCGCCCTCAATCCCCACGCTGTCTTTCTCGCCACCCCCCACGAGGCCAGCGTCGAACTCGCTCCGCAACTCCTCGCACGCGGCATGAAGGTCTTCGACCTCTCCGCCGCCTTCCGCCTCAAGGACGCCAGCCTCTACCCCAGGCACTATGGCTTCGAGCACACGAGCCGCCCCGAGCTCGCCGCCGCCGTCTATGGCCTTCCCGAACGTTTCCGCGCCAAGATCAAAGCCGCCGATCTCATCGCCGTCCCCGGGTGCTATCCCACCACCGCGATCCTCCCGCTCGCGCCGCTCGTTGACGCTGGCGCGGTGAAGGCGGGCTCGCGCATCATCATCGACTCGGTCTCGGGCGCCTCGGGAATGGGCCGCGGCCTCTCGCAAATGGCCCTCTTCTGCGAAGTGAGCCTGCGGGCCTATGGCGTGATGTGCCACCGACACGAGCCCGAGATCGCCGCTTACTCGGGGTTCCCAGTCACGTTCACACCGCACGTCGTCGCGCTGGATCGCGGCATCCTCTCCACAATCCACGTCGAGCTTGCGACAGGCTGGAACGCCCAGCGGGTCCATGAAACACTGCACGCGGCCTACGACACGGAGCGATTTGTCCGCCTTCTTCCGCCAAAGTCCTGGCCTGCGGTCGCCGACGTGCGCAACACCAACTTCTGCGACATCGCCTGGCAGGTGGGCGACGGCCACCTCATCATCAGTTCCGCGATCGACAACCTCGTGAAAGGTGCGGGAGGACAAGCTGTCCAGTGCATGAATGTTCGGTTCAACTTCGATGAGGCGCAGGGGTTGATGTGAAAGAAAGCACCAAGGCATGAGCCATCCAAGCATCAATACACTCACGATCATCAAGATCGGCGGGAGCACACTCGAGGACGTCGGCGCCCTCGTGCCCCTCTGGCGTGCGCTCGTCGCCCTGCAGGGCCAAACCGTCCTCGTTCACGGTGGCGGAAAGGCCGTTGACTCACTCACCGCTCGCCTGGGGCTTCAAGTCGAACGCCGCGAAGGCCTGCGCGTCACACCACCCGACCAGATGGACCTCATCGCCGGCGTCCTGGCCGGAACGGTGAACAAGAAGCTGGTCGGTGCGATCAACGCCGTTGGCGGCAGGGCGGTTGGCCTCTGCCTGGGCGATGGGCCCATGGTACGGTGTGTGCAGAAATCTCAGGATCTCGGGCGCGTGGGCGAGGTTCAAGGTGCCGCCGCCGACTTGCTCCAAACACTTCTCGCCGCGAATTACCTTCCAGTGGTCAGTTCCATCGGCATCGACGCGGGCGGCGGCCTCCTGAATCTCAACGCCGACGACGCGGCCGCCGGGCTCGCCGCATCGCTCGGTGCATCCACTCTCGTCCTGCTCACCGACGTGCCAGGAATCAAGGGCGGCGACGGCATGCTTCGGCCTACGCTGTCGGCCCGACTCGTCGAGGAGATGATCTCAAGCGGCGAGATCACCGGCGGAATGATCGTCAAGGCGAGGTCGGCTGTGGAG
>JAYVUC010000087.1:0-14855 GCA_043788295.1 Phycisphaerales bacterium | reverse complement strand
CGCCGCCCTGGACTACCAAAGCCCCCAACAGTTCGAGGCCAGCCAGATCGGTCGGTCGATTGAGGTCAATGGAATCTGGGTCAGGTCACCTTTGCGATGCGAGTCGCGCACGACCTACGCTTATCCATGAAGCACGCGATCCGTTCCACCCAGTCCAAACGTCGCACCCTTGACGAATACAGCGTCATCATCGAGAGCGACGCCGATGGGTTTCTGGTCGCATCCGTGCCGGAGCTGCCCGGGTGCCACACGCAGGCCCGAACCCATTCCACACTCATGAAGCGCGTCCGCGAGGCGATCGCTGCGTGTCTTGACGCGGGTGTCACCCCGCAATCTCGGTTCATGGGTCTCCAGCGGATAGCGATCTGAAATCCGGAGTCCCTCATGAGCGACGAGATCCCGCTAGGCCCCAAACTCATCGATCTCACACAGGCAGCCCTGGAGCACGCGTGCGATTCCATCGCGGGGGGCGGGCCGCTCGTGCCGTTTGTGATGTGGTCGAAGGACGACGGCAAGCCCGAGCTCAACCGGTTTCTTCAACCCGCCGACACCGAGGGGGAGTACGACCTTGGCGAGTCGGTGGAGCGGGCCCACGACTTTCTGCTGAGCCTTGCGGGAAAGGCCGAGCGGGCGGTGTTCGCGTTCGACGGCATGCTCACGCTTGAGGACGGCGAGCAGGTGGACGCGATCTTCCTGGAGGCGTTCGAGGCGGGTGCGGAGTACGCGTACCGGTTCGCACAGTGCTACACGCCCATGAGCGAGGCCGACGATTTCGCGCCAATCGACGAGCCGGTGCTGGTCGAGGAGTTTGAGCCGCTCTGGTAGTCGGCCCTTTGATGGGAGCTGCACATGGCCGGATATTCGGGAACGCCGCTGGCGAAGAAACTGGGCATCAAGCCGGGGCATCGCGTGGCGCTGATTCAGGCAACGAAGGGTTTCTCGCTCGGCGAGCTTCCCGAGAGCGCGACGATCTCGCCCAAGCTTTCGGGCGGGCCGTACAACGTGCTGCTGCTCTTCGCGAAGGATTCGGCCACGCTGGAGAAGTACTTCGACTCGGCCCGCGCGGCCATGACCGTCGATGGCGGCCTGTGGCTCTGCTGGCCAAAGAAAGCGTCGGGCGTCACGACCGATCTCACCGAGGGCGAGGTGCAGGGCGTGGGCCTGGCGTCTGGATTGGTCGACAACAAGTGTGTGCGCGGTCGATGACACCTGGGCGGGGCTTCGGTTTGTCGTGCGCGTGAAGGACCGCCCCAAGAGCAGGAGTTGAAACACGGAGATCACGGAGGGGCACAGAGAAAGGCAGAAAGAGTCAGCGCCGTTCGGCCTTTCTCTGTGCCACTCGGTGTTCTCCGTATTGAACCGCCCGTCAGTCCTCAACCTTGTGCGGCTTGGTCGGCGTGTGCGGCATGCGGGTCAGAACCTTGTCGATGAGCCCGTATTCCACCATTTCCACGTCGTCGAGCCACTTGTTGCGGTCACAGTCCTTGGCCACGCGGTCGGTGGTCTGCCCGCTCGCCGCGGCGTAAATCCGGTAGAGCCGCTCGCGCAGCCGCAGCATCTCGCGGGCCTCGATCTCAAGGTCCGTCGCCTGACCTTCCATCACGCCCGAGAGCAGCGGCTGGTGCATCAGGTTGCGGGCATTGGTCAGCGCGTACCGCTTGCCCTTGGTGCCGCTGGCGGCGATGAGCGAGCCCATGCTGGCGGCCTGCCCGATGATGTACGTCGCCACGTCGCACTCGACAAACTTCATCGTGTCGATGATGCCCAGGCCGGCGGTCACGGAACCGCCCGGCGAGTTCACGTACATGTGGATGTCGGACTTGGGATCCTCGTTGGCGAGGAAGAGGAGCTGGGCGATGACGATGCTGGCGACCTCGTCTCCGATGGGGCTACCCACGAAGATGATGCGGTCCTTGAGGAGGCGCGAGTAGATGTCGTACGCGCGCTCGCCGCGGGCTGACTTCTCGATCACGATCGGTACAAGATATCCGGACATGAGTTCATCCTTCCTTCACCAGACCGCTCGGCGGCCAGGCGCATCTTTCGTCGTTCATTCCACCAGACCTGGCCTTCCCAAGTGACTGGCGCCCAGTGCCTCTGCCTTTACCGCACTCCCGCCAACACACCGCTGACTTCCTTGGGCGGCTCGGTCAGCATCTCGTCGACGAGCCCGTACCGCACCGCCTCCTCAGCCGAGAAGTACCGGTCGCGCTCGCTGTCGCGGTGGATCTGTTCGAGTTCCTTGCCGGTGAGCTTGCCGAGGATGCGGTTGAGCTCGGCCTTGGTCTTGATGATCTGCTCGGCCTGAATCCTGATGTCCTCGGCCTGCCCGCCCACGCCGCCGTATGGCTGGTGGATCATCACCTTGGCGTGGGGCAGCACGTACCGCTTGCCCTTCTGACCGGCTGCCAGGAGCACCGCCGCGCCGCTGTAGGCCCGGCCGATGCAGTAGGTGGAGACGGGCGAGCTGATGAACCGCATGGTGTCGTAGATGGCGAGCGTGTCGTCCACCGAGCCGCCGGGCGAGTTGATGTAGAGGTTGATCTCGCCGCCCCGCTTGAGGTTCTCGAGATAGAGCATCTGCATCATGATCCGGGCGGCGGACGCCTGATGGATCTCGCCCACCAGAAAAATCACTCGATTCTCGAGCAAGAGCTCGTCGATGGTCATCTCACGCGTTCGCTGATAGCTGACTGATGCTGCGGGCATGCCTGGTCCCTTCTGGTGGCGCTGTCGGGGGCCAAACGGGCCCGACGACCAATTCTCGCCGCCATGGTTATCGCCACTCATTCTACGTGCGGCCGTGTGGTTGGATCGGACCGCGCTACGGGTGTCCTGAAGAAACAAGGTGATGCAATCTGTGTGCCGGGTGAGATTGGGCGGCGAGGCCAATTTTGACGCGGCGCGGGGGCTCCGACTGCCAAGACGGCAGAGTGCGACATGGGTGGCGGGGGTTGCTATCGTTGCCTCCACCCATTTGGAGAGTGTCCAACACGTGCCCACAGCAGTTATCAGCGATGTTCACGCCAACGTCTCCGCACTCAAGTCGGTCCTGGCCGACATCGCGCAGCGGGGGATCGATCGGATCATCTGCCTGGGCGATACGGTGGGGTATGGGCCCGACCCGCTCGAGTGCGTGGATCTGGTTCGTGAGAAATGTGCGTGGTGCCTGATGGGCAACCACGACTTTGCTGTGCTTTACGAACCGACGAACTTCAACGCGGGTGCGGAGACGGCGGCGTACTGGACACGCGAGCAGTTCGACAAGGAGGCCGACGAGTCGCTCCGGGCGGCCCGGTACGACTTCCTGGGCAAGCTTCGCGTGCGCGTTGTCGATCAGACGCCCGAGCTGCCGTTTTCGGTGCTGGCGGTTCACGGGTCGCCGCGGCGGCCGATCAACGAGTACATCTTTCCGGATGATCCACAGAACTCGCCCGACAAGCTGGAGTCGATCTTCGACCGCGTGCCGAATCTGTGCATCGTCGGGCACACGCACGTTCCGGGTGTCTTCACCAACGAGCCGGATTTCTATCCGCCCGATGAGCTTGGGAGCGACCGGTGCTACCGGTGGCAGACGGGCGAGAAGGCTGTGATCAACGTGGGTTCGGTGGGGCAGCCGCGCGACCACGACCCGCGGGCGAGCTATGTGATCCTGCACGCCGATCGGGCCGAGTTTGTACGCCTGGCGTACGACATCGACGCGACGGCGAACAAGATGCGGAGTATTCCGCAGCTGCCAGGGTGGCTGATCGACCGGCTGTACGACGGGCGCTAGGTGGCCCGGTTCTCCGAATTGGGTCTCGTTGCCTTGTCGAAAGCGAGTCGAGCGGAAGACCCAGTTCGGAGAACTGGGCCACCAGGAGCGAGATCACGGCAAGGCATTGAGCCTCAGCGAAGGGTCGCCGAAGAAGGTCATGAGCCCAAGGTAGATGCGAGGGTGGCGGAAGACGTTCTCGCTCGCGCGGTTGTGAAGCCAGTAGGTTCGCTGGGCGTTCATCCAGACATCGCCCAGGACGCGGTCGCCTGAGCCGTAGCGGTCGAACATGTCAGTGAGCAGTTCGTAGCCCTTGTCGTTCTCGCAGACGAGGCTCTCGCCGAAGAAGGCGATAGCGCCGGCGAGCTGCGCGGGATCGGGTTTGGAGCCGGGCTGGGTGTCGGCGGCCGCGCCGGCGAAGAGCCAGGCGCACGCCATGGTGAGATCTTTGTTCTGCGGCAAGTCGAAGGGCGATGGCTGCGGGACGATCAGACGCGGGCCGATCTTCGGGCCGGGTTTGTCGGGCGACGTGCCCGGAGCTTTGGTGTCGGTCCACGATTTGGTGGCATCATCATGCACAAATTGATGCTGGACGCCCCGGGCGTCGTTGTACTCGGAGCTGGGCTGCCACTGGGCGAAGCGACCCGACTCGCAGCCGATCGTGACCACGATGGGCATATTCACGCGTTCCGTTGCTCCGGCGTGGTTTGCAGGTTTGAGACCTCGAATGTGCGTCATGTCGTACCAGCCCTCGCCGCCGGAGATCGCCCACGCCCCGGGTGCGGCATGCCCGAAGTACGTGACCCACGAGCTTGACAGCACGGCGTCATCCAACGCCGGGAAGGTTCCGATGTTCCAGTTCGCGGGCGGCCCGTTCTGGTCGTGCGAGTGGACGATGACGCCGGGAATAAACTCAAGCCGAATCGGCGCGTTGGCCGCGGGCATGGAGGACTTGGCAGCAGCTGCGAGCAGCGCGTCGCACGAGCCCGTCGAGCCAGCGTAATTGCGATCGGCGATGAAGGTCATGGACCCGCCGAGAGGGCCGCCTTTGGTGGCGAGCGTCTCGTAGCGAATGATCTTCGCGACGTACGCCGCAAACTCTGCGGGCGTGTGCGCGGGAACGCGGCCCAGCGCGACGTCGGGGCAGCCATCGACGGCGTCGGGATTGAACGACACGGCGTCCTCGGCCCAGTGCTGCTCGTTGAAGACGCCGTCGCCGCTGGCGTCCCAGTTGTCGAACTCGCCGGCGGTCGTGATGCCCGCGGGGTCGGAGGCCTTGTCGCCAGCCCCGGGCGTGTGCTTCCTGAAGAGGTTCGAGTAGTACAGCTCGGACGGGTTGTAGGTGCCGTTGAGCGCGGCATCGGGCGGCACCTGCGTCACGCGTCGAAAGCGGACGGGACAGAGCGAGGCGTCGCCGACGAGCATCACATATCGCACGCCGTGCGACTTGACCCCGGCTGCGATGACCATTTTGATTCGCTCGGGCTCGTCCTTGCCGACAACGAGCGTGTGGAGCGATTCGATGGTGACATAGCTTGCGGGCATGCCGGTCGCGTCTTTGTGGCGGATGAGCGGGCGGGCGGCGTCGGCGAAGCCTGCGGGGCCGATGACGAGGAGACGCACGTTCTTGGGGCCTGTTGCGAGCGGGTCGGCGGATTGGGCGTGTGCGGGCGTGGATGCGAGCAAGGAGGCGAGGCTAGCGACGCGGCACCAAAGCATGATGAATCTCCAGGAGGCGGAGTGCGAAGAGTGTTGGAAGAGGGTACAGCTCCAGAGGGTGGGAAGCCGGGAAGGTGGTTTGGTGAAAGGCCGGGTCTGTCTTTGCGCAATCTTCACCGAACTTTCAATCAGTGAGGAGGGATCAAATCCTAGTGTTGGCTGCCAAGTACCTGTTCGCTCGTGCGGACACGGGAAAGGTGCGTGGCGAGCCCCGAGAAGGGCTTGAAACAAGAGGGGCTAAGAATGAACAGCTGGATGCGAACGGCCGGCAGCGTGGCGTTGCTGGGTGCGGTGTCGGTCGGAATGGGGGGGATGGGCGTTCAAACGGACGATGTGCGGCTCAGCGGCGCGGGCTCGACGTTTGCCCAGCCCCTGTTTGAGCGTTGGGCGGGCGAGTACCAGAAGAAGAACACAAACGTAAAGATCGAGTACGGCGGCGGCGGGTCGGGTGCGGGGATCAAGGCGATCACCGACAAGACCGTGGCTTTTGCGGCATCGGACGCGCCGATGAACACCAAGGAACTCACGGCTGCGGGCGGCAAGGACGCGACCGTCGAGCTGCCGATCTGTGCCGGCGCTGTTGTCCCGGCTTACAACCTTCCCGATGTGAAGGACGAGCTGAAGTTCACGGGCGAGCTGCTGGCTGAGATTTTCACGGGAAAGGTCGCCAAGTGGAACGACGCGAAGATTTCGGCGATCAATCCCGGCGTGAAGCTCCCCGACCTGGCGATCACGCCCGCATGGCGGACCGACGGCTCGGGCACCACGTTTGTCTTCACCAGCTACCTCGCCACACAGAGCGAGACGTTCAAGAGCAGCGTGGGCATGGGCAAGCAGGTCAAGTGGCCCGTCGGGCAGGGCGGCAAGGGCAACCCCGGCGTCGCGGCGGTCATTCAGCAGACTGCGGGCGCGATCGGATACATCGAGCTCAACTACGCGGAGGCGAACAAGATCGCGTACGGGCAGGTGAAGAACAAGGACGGGAAGTTCGTGAAGCCCTCGATCGAGAGTGTGACGGCGGCGGGCGAGGCGGCGGCGACGACAATGAAGGGCAACCACCTGACGGCGGACATCTGGAACCAGCCGGGCGAGAAGAGCTACCCGATCTCGGCGTTTGCGTACCTGATCGTGTACAAGGACCTGGGCAACCTCAAGAGCATGGGCGATGCCGATGCATTCCTGGCATTCACCCGCTGGGCAGTGTCGGACGAGGGCCAGAAGCTGGCGAAGGAGCTGACCTACGCCCCGCTTTCCAAGTCTGTGCAGACGAAGATTGAAGAGACGCTGAAGACCGTGAAGTACGCGGGCAAGTGAGTCGAACGCTCGAAATCGCTCTCGCGTTTGGGTGCACGCCCACCCGATGTTGGTCTAGGGCGGCAAGAGCGGGGAAGGACACGCCCCGGGGGGCGTGCCACGATGAATCGTGAGGGCAGGCGGCCGACGGGCTCCCTGCCCTCTTTGGTATGATGGGTCGAGCTTGAACCATGACCACAGAGGCGATCACAACCACGAAGCCCCTGGTGCCCCACGCGGGCGACGGCGTCGGCGTTTCGCCGTTGAGGCTGGGCGCGGGCAGGTCGGCGAGCAGCGACTGGGTGCTGGGAGCACTGTGCCGTGCGGGGGCGGCGGCGGTGGTTCTGATGCTCGTCGCGCTGTTGACGGTGATCGTGTGGCGGTCGATCCCGAGCATCCGCGAGTTCGGTCTTTCGTTCGTCACGGGCACGGTGTGGCGGGCGAACGAGCTTGAGCAGCCGCTAGTCGGGGCCGACGGGAAAGTTGTGATCCTCGACGGCGAAGTGCAGACCCAGATCATCAGGCCGGTCTTTGGTGCGTTGCCGGTGATCTGGGGCACGACGGTGAGTTCCGCGATCGCGCTCGCGTTTGCGGTACCGGCCAGCTTGGGGGCGGCGTTGTTTCTGGTGCGGGTTGCGCCACGGCTGCGCATCGCCGGGCCTGTTTCGTTTCTCATCGAGTTTCTCGCGGCGATCCCCAGCATCGCATACGGCATCTGGGGGCTCTTTGTGCTCGCTCCTTTTTTGGCGAACCATGTTGAGCCGGGGGTGAAGTCTGTACTGGTGAACGTGCCGGGTCTTGGGTGGCTGTTTTATGAGAACATTGTCGTCGCGGGCGAGACGATCCGCCGCGAGATTCCGCTCACGGGGCGCGACATGCTCTGCGGCGGGCTTGTGCTGGCGATCATGATCCTGCCAATCATCACCGCCGTTTCCCGCGACGTGCTCAGGGCGGTGCCCAGGACGCAGGTGGAGGGCACGCTCGCGCTTGGGGCAACGTGGTGGCAGAGCTGCCTAGCGATGCTGTCGTACAGCCGAAGCGGCCTGTTTGGTGCGGTGATGCTCGGGCTCGCGCGGGCGGCGGGCGAGACGATGGCGGTCACGATGGTCATCGGCAACAACATGCAGGTGCGGGCGTCGATCTTTGCGCCGGCGCAGACGATGTCGAGCCTGCTGGCCAACGAGTTTGCAGAGGCCGAGAAGGGGCCACACATGTCGGCATTGCTGGAGGTGGCGCTGATCCTGCTGGTGATGAGCCTGGTGTTCAATCTGGTGGCCCGCAAGCTGGTTGTGGGCAAGGGGTCGCGGTCGTCGGCGGCCCACTGATGGAGGAACTCAGCGTGGTGGCGATTGGCGACAAGGGCAGGCGAATATTCAGCGGGACGATGTTCGTCCTGTGCATTGCCGCAGCAGGGCTGATCACAGGGCTGCTCGCGCTGGTCTTGTGGTATCTTTTGTCGAAGGGTCTCTCGTCGATCTCGCTTGATTTCTTCACACGGCTCCCCACGGGCGACCCGAAGGATCCCGGCGGCATGAAGCACGCGATCGAGGGGACGCTCATGCTTTTGGGCATGGCCAGCGCGCTGGGAGTGCCCACGGGAGTGCTCGTGGGCGTCTATTTGTCGGAGTACAGCACCGAGTGGTGGTTTGTCGGCCCGGTGCGGTTCATCTGCGACGTGCTTGCGGGCGTGCCATCGATTGTGATCGGGATCCTGGGATACGAGCTTGTGGTGGTGCCCATGGCCCGTTACGCGGGCGGCGGGTTTAGCGGATACGCCGGGGCGCTGGCGCTGGCGTTCATCATGGTGCCGATTGTCTCGCGGACGACCGAGGAGATGCTGCGGCTTGTGCCACAGAGCTACCGCGAGGCGTCGATGGCACTTGGGGCGACACGTTCGCAGACGATCGTGCGGGTGGTGCTGCCCGCAGCGACGGGGAGCATCGTAACGGGCATCATGCTGGCGATGGCGCGCGTGGCCGGGGAGACCGCCCCACTGCTCTTCACTGCCGGGAGCAGTCGGCTTTTGCCACGCGACCCGATGCAGCCATTCCCTTCACTCACGGTGCAGATCTACAACTACGTGACAGGGCCTTATGAGGGGCAGCGGAAGCTGGCGTGGGCGGGAATGATCGTTCTGATCGGGATTCTGCTGTTGATCAACACGTCGCTGCGGTACGCTGCGTCGAAGAGCATCCGACAAAAGTGAGCCGGCGAGCGGTCAATCTCATGCCAACGATACCACACATGACCGACCAGCCCCGAACTCCCGACCGCCTGACACCGACTGGCCGAGTGGCTATCGGTACGGGCGTGGGGCACGGCCGAGGGGCGGTGCGCTATCCGATCATCGACGCGATCAAGGCGAATCAGCCCGTTGCGTCGTGCATCCATGAGGCGGTGCTCGCGGAACCTGTGGCGATCGGCGTGGACAATTTCCAGTTGTGGTACGGGAAGACCAAGGCGTTGCACCACGTCTCGCTTCCGATCCCTGCGACGAAGGTGACGGCGCTCATCGGCCCTTCGGGGTGCGGCAAGTCCACACTCCTGCGGTCGATCAATCGGCTGAACGATCTGATTGAGGGCGTGCGGATCGCCGGGACGATGACGCTGCTCGGGAGGCCCATCTACGAGCAGGGCATCGACATCATCTCGCTTCGCCGCCGGCTGGGGATGGTCTTTCAGAAGCCCAACCCCTTTCCGATGTCGATCTACGACAACGTGACGTATCCGCTGCGAATCCACGGCGAGCGCGGGCGGGCCACGCTCGACGAGGCTGTCGAGCGGTCGCTCAAGGGGGCGGCGCTGTGGGACGAGGTGAAGGATCGCCTGAAGCAGTCGGCCCTGGGGCTCTCGGGCGGGCAGCAGCAGCGGCTGTGCATCGCCCGGGCGATCGCCGCGAAGCCCGAGGTGCTGTTGATGGATGAGCCTTGCTCGGCCCTGGACCCCATCGCAACGCTGCGGGTGGAGGAATTGATCCACGAGCTTGCGCAGACGCTCACGATCATCATCGTGACGCACAACATGCACCAGGCCGCCCGAGTGAGCGATTACACAGCGTTCATGTATCTGGGCCGCGTGGTGGAATGTGGCCGAACGGCGGACGTCTTCCAGAACCCGCGCCTGCGCGAGACCGAGGACTATGTGACGGGGCGATTCGGGTGATCGGGCGGGGCCCTGCGATTGCGGGTGTGCGGACGCCTGGGCCGATATGATCCCTTGTGTTCAGGGCTCTCAACATCATCCGCGATTGTGCGATCCTGGTCGCGCTGGCTGCGGCGGCGAGCGGCATGGCGGACCCTCCGCGCAACGGCCGATCGCTCAAGACCGTGACGCCTGGAACCTCGGATGTGAGCCCGCTCTCGCTCGACCTGCGAAACTCGGGGGGCGATCTTCGGCAGCCTGCGGCGTTTGACCGCGTGTACGAGCTGCGGATGGGGCCCGGCAAAACGGTGCAATATGCGAGGATCGACGGGGCCCTGGTGGCGATCTTTCCGCGATCGACCTACGCCGCTTCGCCCTATGGCAATGTTGCGACCATCCCGCCCGGCACGACGTTCTATATCGGCAGGCCTGAGGAAATCGAGGCTCGTGGGCTCCACGAGCCAAGGGCGACGAACACCACTGTGGCAGGCTCGCTCTCAGCCCCGTCGGGGCTCATCTCTGACCACGCCGATCTGAGGGTCGCGTCGCCGGTCATGCCGAAGTACCAGCGGCCCACGCTCTGGAACGACACGGAGTTCAGACGCAACCGGCTGGGGGAATTGCTGGACCTGGGCGAGCGGTCGTCGCGGAATTGAGAATTGGCTGACGGGCGGGGCACGGTCGGGTATAGTGCGGGTATGCCCTCCAACGCGACATTCGCCGGTTTGACACCGACAGCCAAGGGCCGCGTGCTCGATGCGCTCAAGGAGCGCTGGGGTTTTGATACGCTGCGGCCTGTGCAGGAGCAGGCGATCGCGGCGGACCTTGCGGGGCGCGACTCGCTGGTGGTGATGCCCACGGGCGGGGGCAAATCGCTTTGCTTTCAGATTCCGCCGCTGGTTGCGGATCGGCTGACGGTGGTGATCAGTCCGCTGATCGCGTTGATGAAGGATCAGGTGGATGGGTTGCAGCTTGTGGGGTATCAGGCGGCTGCGCTGAACAGCTCGCTTACGGCCCAGGAAGCGAATCGGACGCTGGACGACATGGCGGCGGGTAATCTGCGGCTGCTCTACGTGTCGCCCGAGCGCCTTTTCACGGGTAACTTCATCGCACGGATGGCGGATGCGAAGGTGCGTGCGATCGCGATCGACGAGGCGCATTGCATCAGCCAGTGGGGGCATGACTTTCGCCCGGAGTACCGGCGTCTGCGGGAGCTTCGCGGTGCGCTGCCCAAGGCCGCGATGCACGCGTTCACAGCGACGGCGACGCCCCGCGTGCGCGAGGACATCGTGGAGCAGCTGGGGCTGCGCGATCCGGCGGTGATGGTGGGTGTGTTTGATCGCCCGAACTTGTCGTATCGCGTGCTGCCGCGTGAAGCGGAGGTGGCACAGATCGCACAGGCCGTGAAGAGGCATCCCGAGCAAGCGTCGATTGTGTACTGCATCACGCGGAAGGACACCGAGCGTGTGGCCGACGGGCTCGGGTCGATGGGTGTGGACGCAAAGGCGTACCACGCGGGGATGGACGCAAAAGCCCGCAAGAAGGTGCAGGAAGCGTTTGCGGAGGAGCGTTTGGACGTGGTGGTTGCCACGGTTGCGTTTGGCATGGGGATCGACCGGAGCAATGTGCGGTGTGTGGTACACGCGGCACTTCCCAAGAGCATCGAGCACTATCAGCAGGAGACCGGACGGGCGGGGCGCGACGGGCTGGCGGCGGAGTGTCTGTTGCTGTATTCGGCGGGCGATGTGTCGCGTTGGGCACGCATCTTCGACATGGCGGTTGAGGATGGGACGGGGAGCGAGGAGTGGCGGCAGCACCAGCTCGATCTCGTCGACGAGGTTCGCGGGTTATGCACGAGCGGCGACTGCCGGCACAAGCGGCTGAGCGAGTATTTCGGGCAGGTGTACACGCCGCCGGAGAGCGGAGATGGCGGGTGCGACGCGTGCGATGTGTGCATGGGCGAGGTCGTCACGGTCTTGGATTCCAAGGTCATCGCACAGAAAATTCTTTCGTGCATCGCGCGGGCGAACATGACGCGGGCGTATGACGGACGGGCGATGAGCTTTGGGGCGGCGCACATTGCCAGCATTCTCATTGGCGCGAACCTCAAGCCCATACGCGACTGGGAGCACGACAAGCTTTCGACGTATGGGATCATGCGAGGCACGGACAAAGAAGCGATTCAGAACTGGATCAATCAGCTCGTGGATCAGGGGCTGATCGTGCGGGAGGCGGGTAAGTTTGCGACGCTGCGCCTTGGGGATGAGGCGTTGGCGGTGCTCAAGGGCGGGCGCGATGTGCGGCTTGTGGAGTCGAAGGCGGAACTGGCGGCTGAGGAAGCGGTTGTGCCGTTCGACGATGGCGTCTTTCAGATGCTGCGCGGCGTGAGGCGAACGATCGCGCAGGAGCGAAATCTGCCGCCGTATCTCGTGTTCGGCGACACGGTGCTGCAGGACATGGCGAGGTCGAGGCCGACGGTTCCAGAAGCGATCCGGGCGATACCGGGAGTGGGCGATCACAAGGCGGGGGAGTTCGGGCCCGCGTTTATGGACGCGATTGGGCGATATTGCGCCGCCAATTCTCTGGAAACAAATTGTCCGCTGCAACGAACGCGGGTTGAGCGCCCAAGGTCGTCACGACCCGGTGCATCCAAGCAGGAATCATTCCGCAGGTTCGACAAGGGCGAGAGTGTTGAGACGGTGGCGGCCGCCCACGGGTTCGCGGTCAGCACGATCTATGGGCATCTCGCGGACTACATACGCGACAAGAAGCCGCGCGAGGTTTGGAACTGGATCGATCGCAAGACGTACGAGCTCATTCTTGAGACCGCGACGAAGCTCGGAGCTGAGTCTTCCCGTTCCATCTTCGACTATCTCGAGGCGAAGGTGACGTGGG
The DNA here is from genome assembly GCA_043788295.1 of Phycisphaerales bacterium. Classification (GTDB taxonomy): domain Bacteria; phylum Planctomycetota; class Phycisphaerae; order Phycisphaerales; family UBA1924; genus UBA2396. Next base: position 2,053 of record JAYVUC010000087.1, on the reverse strand, counting down.
ACGAGATTCGCATCACGATGGTGCATTCCAAGACGATTGTGGACGACTCACCGGTCGCACCGGGCGTCAATAAGGGTTCGGCGTGAATCAAAGGCCGCAGGTCGTCGTTGCGTGGAGCGATGCCCCCACCGCCATCCACGCCCGCGTGCGTGAACTCACGCGGGCGGTGACCATTATCGGCGTGACGGGGCCTGTGGGGTCGGGCAAGTCGGCGCTGGCGGCGGCGCTCTCCTCTTGCGTGCTGTCGAGCGACCACTATCTGCCGGACTATGACAAGGTGGAGTATCACCGGCGCGATGACCCGACGCTGGCGGACCTGGCTCGCCTTTCGAGTGACTTGGCGATGCTCGCGGCGGGAAGGACGGCGAGGATTCCGATATGGTCGTTCAAGACGCACCAGCGCGAGGGCGAGCGGGAGGTGGAGCCGCACGCGGTGATCGTGTGCGAGGGGATTCATGTGCTGCATGAGCCTGTGGCGTCGGTGCTGGACATTCGGGTGTATGTGGATTCGCCGCGCGATGTGCGCTGGGCGAGGTGGGAGCATATCGAGGCGAAGGGCGAGCGGGGCTGGGGAGTGCCGGTTGCGCGGGCATTTTTCGACAGCGTGGCGGAGCCGACGTTTGATTTGTGGGCGAAGCAGTTGAGAGAGCGTGCTGACATTGTGGTGGACAATGGGGTGTGGCGGCCTTGAACCCGATAAGCCCCGATAAGTGAAGGGTGGCGAGGATCATCTCGATAGGGTGATCCTCGCTTGGTACACTGTGCGCAACACGTGTCCCGCAAGGATGACCCAGGGCGGAATCATCCTCGCCACCCGTTGCCTGACACCGGAAATACGGCGAATCGCGGGGCTTTTGCTTCACGAACCAACACGCGCTGGCCGACGTACGGTTCACCATGAACGTTCTTGTCACCGGTGCGGCCGGGTATATCGGATCTCACGCCTGTGATCGCCTCTTGCGTGACGGGCACCGAGTTATTGGCGTCGATAATTTCCTGCGTGGCAATCAGGGTGCGGTCGAGGTGCTGCGATCGGGGAAGGGTGGCGAGCGGTTCACGATGGTGACGTGCGATATTGCCGATAGGGGCACGCTCGAGGGCATCATGCGCGAGCAGAAGATTGACGCGGTGATGCACTTTGCGGCGTTGGCGGCGGTGGGCGAGAGCGTGGACCAGCCGCTGCTCTATTACCACAACAACGTGGTGGGGATGATCGGGTTGCTGCAGGCGGTTGTCGCGGCGGGGGTGCCGCGGTTTGTGTTCTCGTCGAGCTGCGCGACGTATGGGCCGCCGCCGGCGGGCATGGTGCCGATCCCTGAAGAGTGTCCGAAGGCACCGATCAGTCCGTACGGGTGGACGAAGCTGCACGGCGAGCACATTTTGAGCGATGTGGCGGAAGGGTGCCGGCGGGCGGGAAAGCCGTTCGCGTATGCGGCGCTGCGGTACTTCAATGTGGCGGGGGCGGACCGCGGGGGCCGGTTGGGCGAAGATCACGACCCTGAGACGCACATCATTCCGGTGCTGATTCAGGCGGCGATGGGGCTGCGGCCACACGCGAGCCTTTTCGGAACGGACTACCCGACGCCCGACGGGACGTGCATACGCGATTATGTGCATGTGGAGGATCTCGCCGATGCGCACGTCGCGGTGATGCACGACCTGAAGCCGGCGGGTGTCGGCGGGAAGGCGGATGAACGCCGGTACAACCTGGGCATCGGCAAGGGGTACAGCGTGCGTGAGATCATCGACGCGGTGCGGAAGGTGTCGGGCAAGGATTTCAAGGTCGTGGAGCAGCCGCGGCGCGCGGGCGACCCGCCGCAGCTTTTTGCAAAGCCCGATCGCATCCGGGGTGAGCTGGGCTGGAATGCACAGATCACGGATCTGCATGAGATCATTCGGACGGCGTGGAATTGGTATCAGACGCATCCGCGCGGGTATCGACATTAGAACATGGGATGCGGTGCCCTGACCTGACCCAGATTCCATTGACCTCAATCGACCGACCGATCTGGCTGGCCTCGAACTGTTGGGGGCTTTGGTAGTCCAGGGCGGC
>JAYVUC010000086.1:0-9651 GCA_043788295.1 Phycisphaerales bacterium | reverse complement strand
GCCGACTTGGAAGGGTGTGTCGAGGGACATGGGCGATCCTAGGAGAGGCACTGGGCACTAGGGGGAAGAAATCAGCCGGCGATCACCTTGGCGGCGTCGCCGGTGAAGGCCGAGTTGCCACCTGTGTGGTCGAAATGGTGGTGGGTGTTGATGAGGGTCTTGCAGGGGACGGCGGCGAGGGCTTCGGCTTCGCGGCGAAGGGCTGCGCCGAATCCCGTGTTTTTGCTGTCAACCATGACACACTCGCCCTTGGCGATGATGAGGAGGGAGTTGCCGCCCTCGCCGAAGCTGCCATGGACACCATCGGCGAGCTTGGTCCATTGGAAGTAGGTGGAGTCGAGGCGAACGTGGCGAAACAGGCTTGCAGCACCCGCGCGAGACCCGATGCAGGCGATCCCCAACGTGCCGCCCACACATGCTGTCGAGCCAAGGAACGTTCGACGTGAGATCATCATGAGCCATCCTCCGGTTGATTGCGGCTGCGGAATGCTATTCCAGGAGCCGGCGGCGGAGATTTGGTTATGCTGCCCGCATGTCCGAGCCCCAAAGAGAGCCACAACAACCAACTCCCCCACCACCCGACACGTTCGGGCAGGTCGCGTCGCAGCTTGGCCCGGCGGTAGTGCTGGGTGTGGCGTGGGCGATTTTGCCGCCGGTGGGTTCGATTGCGCTTTTTTCGCGGATGAACACGATCGGGGACTGGCTTCGCGGGCACGATGGGGCGGGCGTGGCGATGTACGCGGCGGGGTTTGCGGCACTCGCGGGCGTGGCTCTTTTACCGACGTACGCGACGGCGATCCTGGGCGGATGGGCGTTCGGCTTTGCGCTGGGATTTCCGGCGGCGATGGCGGGGTTCCTGGGGGCGTCGGTGGTCGGCTACTTCATCGCTCGGGCGGTGGCGCTGCCCCGCATGGAGGGCATGATCGCCAGCAGGCCCAAATGGCGGGCGGTGCGCGATGCGCTCGTGGGCGGCGGGCCTCTGAGGACTCTTGGGATCATCACGCTCGTGCGCCTTCCGCCCAACTCTCCCTTTGCGCTCACCAACCTTGTGCTGACGAGCGTGCGCGTGCCCATGTGGGCGTATGTGACGGGCACGCTGGTTGGAATGGCCCCACGCACCGGAGCGGTGGTGTACGCGGCGACGCAGCTTCGCGGGATGCTGGCGGAGGATGCGGCCCAGGCGGCGAAACCCAGGTGGACGATCATCGCGGGCATCGGGATGTCGGTGGTGGCAATGGTGGTGATCGGAGCGATTGCGAATCGGGCTCTGAAGCGGTTTACGGCACCGGGCACGGCACCGGACACGGGCCCGGGCACAACCGGGGCCCGAACACCAGGGGCCCCATAAGCGATTGGGGCGATTGAAATGAAACCTCGAACCGTGCATGGCGGTTGATACGATGTACCAGGTGGTTCACGGGGAAATGCCCGGCGGCGGGTGGAAATCGGCATGGAATATCGAGTGCGAAAGATCGGGCTGGGCTTCACGCTCATCGAGCTGCTGGTGGTCATCTCGATCATCGCGCTGCTGATCGGGATGCTGCTGCCTGCGCTGTCGGGCGCCCGCAAGAGCGCGCGGCAGGTGAAGTGCCTGGCCAACCTTCGCGGGATCGGGCAGGGCATCGCGGCGTACATGAACTCGACGAGCAAGGGACTTTTGCCGCAGGTGATGCCGCTGCACGAGCCGGCGGGGAACCAGAACGATCCGTCGCTTTTGGAAGTGCTGGGGCAGTTTGTGGATGCGCCGACGCCGCGGAAGGACGCGGACGGGAGGTACCTGTCGAGCGCGCCGTGGATCTGCCCCGAGGATCTGTCGTCCAAGGACGCCGAGTCGAACTTTGAGCCCACGTGGCGGACGTTCGGGACGAGCTACGAGTACACGCCCGGCGCGGTGATGCTGGTGGCCGAGACGATGATGGCGATCCCGCGGGAGAAGGTGTGCCGGGCGGTGTCGAACGCGTACGAACGGTATCCCAAGCCGCTCCCGGTGGTGGTGGACGCGGACAACTGGCACACGCTGCGGAAGGTGAGTGAGGAAAAGAAGAACGCGGTGTACTACGGCGATTGGCACTCGGGCTGGCTCACGCTGCTCGACACCGACGAGATATCGGGGTTCATGTCGGAAATCGCGAGGACGGCGGGGCGCTAGTCGTTGTGCTTGGTGAGGCAGGAGTTGACCGATGACGCAGGAACAGCCAACGCAGGGACAACCGACGCTGGGGCAGGGCTCGCTACTCGATGGGATCGCGGTGAGCGCGGGAGCGGCGCGGGCGTCTGCGCCGGGCGTGAGCCCGCTCAGGCGGCTTGACGCGGCGATCAAGGCTCGCGTTGCGGGATGGAAGGCGTGGGCGAATGCGTCCACCGAGCGTCGGCATCGCGTGGTGGTCGGAGCGTGGATCGCGTGCGGGATTTTCGTCGCGGGGGCGGGCGTGGGGTCTTATTTCGTGTTTCGTCCCACGCCAAAGCCCGACTTTGATGATGGGCTACTCGACAACGTGCTCGACTACACGCTTTTGTCCGATGACTTCAACAACTTGCCGCTGGAAGAGCGTCTCGATCTGCTCCGCCAACTGATCGGCCGTTTCAAGGACATGGGCGATTCGGAATCGCCCATTGTGGCGGCATTCGCGGCGGGGATCAGTGGCGAGGCTCGAAAGCAGCTTGAGAAGAACGCGTCGCGGCTCGTGCTCGACCTGATGGACAAGCACGCGCTCGACTACGCCAAGGCCCGCCCCGAGGACCGCGAGAAGACGCTGGATGACGCGCTGGTCGGGCTTTCCAAGACGTTCGAGGCCCTGGGCGGCAGGGTCTCTGACAAATCCGATGCCGAGCGGTTGAGCGAGGCGGGCGACAACGCCAAGCGCGACGAGGCGTGGATCAAGTCGGCCGACAAAGAGCAGATCGGCAACATGACTGGCCGAATGATGTCGACGATGAACGACACCATCGCCCAGCAGGCGACGCCGCAGCAAAAAGGGCGCATGGCCCCGTTGATGCGCGACATGACGCGGCACCTGCGCGGACAAAGCGTGAAGTAAACCCGGTCAATCGCCGATGGCTTTGAGCAACGAGATTGCGAAAGCGAGCTGCATGCCATTGTGCAGGAAGTGGGCGGTCATGGGCGCGATGAGCGAGCCCCGCCACTCGCGCATGAGCGCGAAGTTGAACCCAAGCCCGATGATGGGGCTCAGCATGATCCAGTCGTAGCTGTGTACGAGCCCGAACGCCATCGCGGTGCCCATGGCAGCGGCAGGTGCCCACCAACGCGATCGCAGGTGGCGGAAGAGCCCGCCGCGGAAGACCGATTCCTCGACAAGCGGTGCCCAGATCGTCGCCAGCACGACAACCAGGAAGAGCACGAGCCCCTTCGATGAGATCAGATCAACGATCGGGTTTGAAGGAAGGCCGCCTTGCTCGGTCGTCCCCATGCGCGAGCGGATCGTCTCGCGGATGACCACGAGCACGAGGGTGAGGAGCACGCCAAGCACAAAGACGGGAGCACCGGCGAGAAAGCCGAAGATGCCGCAACCGATCTCTTTGAACAGGCCTTCGCCGGTGTGTAAGCCCAGGTCTGCGCGAAGCCGCGAGAACGAAACACCGCGGACCAGAGGCCAGAGCGGCACGAGAATCAGGAGCCACTGGAGCGAGAGTCGGAGCTGCGGGGCCTGGTCTTCGTTGAGTCCGCGTGCTTGCGCGATCGCGCTGCCGAGAAGGCCGACTCCCAGGAACGCGGCAAAGAAGACGGCGAGTGATTCGAGGTAAACACTGCCGCCCGTCGCGGGGCGATCGAATCGCCAGCGAACCTTGCCGCCTGAAACCTTGACGATGGCGATGATGAAGAGCGAGAGAGATGTCGGAACGCCGAGCAGAAGAGCGAGAGCAGCGGCGATTCCGATCGCAATCAGAGCCGCGCCACCGCCAAGCAGCTCCTGGCGTTCAGGGCTGTCGTAGGCCTGCCCGGTGGTCATAGCGACCTTCCCGATCCAGCCATTGCGGGCGATGATGCCGTCGCGCGTGGGGGCGTCGAGATCGGCGGCGGAGGTGCTGTAGGCTTTCATAAGCGGCTGAATATCCGCAAGAACCTGCCGCACCTGGGCCAGCTTTTTCTGCTCCTCCTCTTTCGACGCGACTTCGGTCGGCTCGCCCTTCTCGGCCGCGCCTCGCTTGGGGCTGACGACGCTCTTCAGGGCTTCGAGCGTATCGGAGATCTGGCCGCCGATTTTCACAGCCGACAGTTTGTTGTTGAGTTTCTGGAGCCTCGTGTAGGCGTCGGGGGTGCCGATGAGTTCGGCCGCTCCCATGGCGGTCCACAATTCCTGCCGGGGTGTGATCGCGCCCTGATCCAGAGACGATTCCTGATCCAGGAACTGCTTCATCCTTTCGGTGAGTTTGGGATCCTGGTTCGTCTGCCCCAGCAAATGAGTGAGCTTCAGGATGACCTTGAGTTTGACCTGATCGGGGTCGAGCGGCGAGATTGCCCGATCTGCTTGTGCCTGAGGTTGTGAATGAGACTCGACCTTTCCTTGCTGCGTGAAAAAGATCACGATCAGGAGTCCAAGAGCCAACACGCCAGATCCCATCGCCATGCCCCGCGAGCCCGGATCGGGACGTGGGACGCCGGGCACGGGTTCGGACAATGGGTCGCTATCGTGGCTCAACATGCCACCATCATCGTCCATGGCGCGGGAAAAGGCGAACGCCCGCCAAAGGTTTGGCTTGTGAACGGTCCGACTGATCCTGGCGATCACTCGCACGAGGAGCTTGCCACGCCGCATGCCGTGCCTATCCTTGCCGGTCCCACATCCGAACTCTGCCGCACAATGCGGCCCGCCCTGCCCGGGAGGCAGCGAACACAACCGGCCCAAAGCCGGCTCGGTACTTGTGTCCTCAAGACATGGGCTCCGATCCGACAACAGGCCGGCCGGTCTTGCGACCGCTTTGGAGGTTTTTCCCATGATGCGACGCCAAACTTTTGTGGCCAAGCCCGGTGAATTGAGCGTGACTTGGCGCATCGTCGATGCCAACGGGATTTCCCTGGGCCGCCTCGCCGCCGAGGTCGCCACGGTCCTGATGGGCAAGCACCGCCCCGAGTACACCCCCCACGTGATCAGCGGCGAGGCTGTGGTCGTTCTCAACGGGCTCAAGGTCGGGCTCACGGGCCGCAAGGCTGAGCAGCGGCTCAAGATGCGATACACCGAGTACGCGGGCGGCCTCAAGACGCAGACGTACGGGCAGGTCCGGCGCGAGAACCCCGAGCGGCTCATCCGCGATGCTGTTCGCCGCATGTTGCCCAAGAACCGTCTCGCCCGCGTGATGCTCAAGAACCTGCACGTCTATGACGGCACCGAGCACCCCCACGGCGGCCACAACCCCAAGCCCCTCACCGCGTAAACCGGACCACTCACTCACCGCCCGAGGCCAATTGAACGCCCGGGCGTGTGAAACAGAATCTGACGACACGAGAACCAACGATGAGCCAAATCAATATCAAGCCCAGCAATCCGGCCGCCGCGGTCAGCGCCGCCGTCGCCTCCACCGCTCCGGCCGCCGCACCGATCGTTGACGCGACCCCCAAGCGGGTTGCCAAGCCGGCCGACAAGCGTGGCTGGTGGTGGGGAACGGGGCGGCGCAAGTCGGCTGTCGCCCGCATCCGCATCCGCCCGGCCAAGGGCGAGGCGTCGTTCAACATTCGCTCGGCCCACCGCGGCAACAAGTCGATCAAGAACTACTTCGCCGAGGAGCGCGACCAGAACGACTGCACCATCGCCCTCAAGATCGCGGGCGTCGAGGGCAAGTTCGAGATCGTCGCCCAGGTCCACGGCGGGGGCAAGATGGGCCAGGCCCAGGCCATCCGCCTTGGCGTCGCCCGCGCCCTGATCGTGTACGATCCCTCGCTCCATCCGGCTCTCCGCGAGCAGGGCTTCCTCACCCGTGACGCCCGCGAGGTGGAACGAAAGAAGTATGGCCAAGCAGGCGCCCGTCGTCGATTCCAGTTCTCCAAGCGTTAAGCCGGCGGCTTCGGCCCTTGCCGAAGCTGGCCCGACATCCGATCCGCAATCACTCCAGGGCGCGACGCACACGCATCGCGCCCTGGTTTCTTTTGTACGCCGCTGGCGTCGATCGCGCCGCTACGTCATCGCCGCCACCGTCCCGCTGCTCGCCGCCGCGTCGATCCTCGCGATCATCCTGTACGCCCTCTCGCGCCGCCCGCCAGCGTGGTGGGCACCGCCGGATTCCACATCACCCGTCGTCAAAGACCTTGCCGAGCAGCTCGAGAGTCGCGTCGTCGATCAGCTCCACCATGTGCGTGCCTCCGCCGACGAGTGGTCGGTCTCGATCCCCGAGAACGCCGTCAACGCCTGGCTCGCAGCCCGCCTGCCGCCGTGGCTCTCCAACCAGAGCCCCCCAATCATCTTGCCGCAGTCGATCGCCCGCGTACAGATCCGCTTCACCCCGGGGGAGATCACCATCGCCGGTGAGCTTGCGGGCAACGCTCAAACCCGAATCGCCGGCCTCACGATCGTCCCGCGCGTGGATGACGCCGGGCTGTGGTCACCGGCTCACTGGGCGACGATCGGCAGCCTCTCACTCCCATCCTCGTGGACCGTTTCGTCGCTGCCCACCCTCCCGGGAACCGATTCCACTCGTACACAGCTGCTCGACACGCTCGCCGGACGCTCGCCGCTCACGGCAAGCCCGATCTTCCGTCTCGCCGATGGTCGCCGGGTCAGGCTGGTGGAAATCCGCCCTGTCGATGGCGCGATCGAGATTCGTTGCCAGACCCTTCCCGCGAATAGTCCCTAGACTGCCGCCGTGACCAAAGCCCCGGCAACATCACCACCCAAGTCGTCGTCCAAGGCACCCGCCAGACCCGCGCGATCGCTGACGGGTCTCATGGGCGAGCGGCCCGAGCACATTCGCATGCTTCTGGCCGCCACACGCCGGATGCACGAGCAACTGGAGCGGCCCAAGGGCCCCGAGCACACGCTCTCGGGCCGGATCGTCGCCAATCTCTTCTTCGAGGATTCCACCCGCACACGCACCAGTTTTTCCGTCGCCTCCCGGCGGCTCGGGGCCGATGTTGTCGATCTCATGGGCTTTGCCAGCAGCGTGAACAAGGGCGAAACGCTCGTTGACACCGCGCTCAACGTCGAGGCGATGGGCGTCGACGTGCTGGTCATGCGGGCCCGCCAATCGGGGGCAGCCGAGCTTGTCGGGCGCGCCGTGCGCTGTCCGCTCATCAACGCGGGCGACGGCCGCCACGAGCATCCGACCCAGGGCCTCCTCGACACATACACGCTCGCCGAATCGTACGGGCGGCTCAATGATTTTGATCTGCGCGGGCTAGGCGTGCTCATCGTGGGCGACATCGCCTCAAGCCGCGTCGCCCGCTCCGCCATTGCCGCCATGACCGCGCTGGGTACCAAGGTCGTGTGCGTCGGCCCGCCCGGGCTCGCGCCCGCGGGCCTGTCGCAGTTTGGGTGCAAGGTCTCGCACGATCTTGACGCAAGCCTCGCCGCTGCCGACGCCGTGATGATGCTCCGCATGCAGTTCGAGCGGCACGAAGGGCCCAGCGCTGGCGAGGGCGAGGCTAAGAAATCTTCGGTCCTCGCCTCGGTGCGCGAGTACCGCGAGCTCTACGCCCTCACCGCCGATCGCGCCGAGCGGCTCAAGAACAGCTGCATCGTCATGCACCCGGGCCCCATGAATCGCGGGCTGGAGATCGACGGCTCGGTTGCCGACAGCCCCCGCTCGGTCGTCCTCCGCCAAGTCGCCCGCGGCGTCGCTGTCCGCATGGCGGTGCTCGATTGGTGCCTGAACTAGCCTTTTTGGTGGCCCGGTACTCCGAACCGGGTCTTTGCCTTGTACTTCGTACCATACCTGAGTGAAGTGACAACACATCCGGTTCGGAGACGGACCACCCCGACGCCGCCCCCTATTCTCCACCCCATGCCCGACACACAGCGGCATCCTCGCCTCCCCACCGACACCGACGACGGGCTCGTCCTGATCATCTCAGGCCCCAGTGGCGCGGGCAAGACCACCATCACGCGGGGCGTGGAACGCGCCATCCAGGGCTCGGTCTTCTCCGTTTCGTGGACCACGCGCCCACCCACGCCCGCCGACGTCGAGGGCGTCGATTACCACTTCGTCTCCGACGAGGAGTTCGAGCGGATGCGCGAGGCCGGCGGGTTTCTCGAGTCCGCGGGCGTCTACGGCAAGAAATACGGCACGCCACGCGAGTGGGTGATCGAGCAGCTCAGCCGGGGCCGCGTCGTGATCCTGGAGATCGACGTGCAGGGCGCGATCAACGTCAAGCACCACATCCCCGACGTCTTCGCACTCTTCATCCTGCCGCCCAGCGAGGACGTGCTGCTCCAGCGCCTCCGCGACCGAAAGCGCGAGAGCGAAGAGATCATCCAGCGACGGTTCAGCCAGGCAACCGCCGAGATCGCCGCCGCCAGGGCAAGCGGCGTCTACGACCACTTCATCATCAACGAGCGACTCGACGACGCGATCGCCAAAGCCATCACCCTCGTCCGAGAGCGGCGCGAACGAGGGACATGACCTCGGCTTTCCCGCCCTTGCGTGTTCCAGCACGATCACGCGCACAGATACATGAACTCTTCGCGCACGATCTTGCCGTGCTCAACGGTGTAGACACCCACTTCTTCCATCACTGTCCGCGCACCCGTCGCCTTGGTTTCTACATCCATCTTGAACCGCACCGAGAAGCCGCTGCTGCCCACGTAAGGCCCCTCTGCACTCGCACCGTGGATCGTGTGCTCGGCGGTCCACCCCGCGTTCTTGGCCTCGACCGCCTTCTTGCCCACCCAACCCAGCCAGACACCCACCCCTTCGATCGACATGATCTTCGCCGCGTCCCACCACTTCTCCTCGATCTCCTTCCACTTCCCGGCGTTGAACATCTCGACCAGGCTCTTGCCAACCTCCACCGCTGTCGCCCCCTTGCCCGTCGTCACGGGCACCGGTGCGAGAGGGTCGCGCTTGGGTGCTTTCCTGGATATGGGCTTCTTCGGGGCGGGTTTCTTCGTCGGCTTCGAGGACTTTTTATTCGCGGCTTTCTTCGACATTGGCTTTCTCCGGAAAAATGTCCATCACGACCTCACGAATATACTCACTTCCAATGCCTGAGTAAAAGCGTGCCCAATTCCCTGCATTTGACCCCATTTGAAACCCGCTGCTTGACATCGAAGGTTTGTTCGGCAATAGTATGGGTATAAAGACGGCAGGGGTTCAATACCAAACCGCCCTCGCTCTGGTCAGCAACCAGACAAAGTCTTTCATCGATTCCTACGCGGAGGGCGCGTCGAACAAGCTCCCACTTCCTCCTGGGGGTGACATCGTCGCGTTGGTGGGGAAGATGGGTGGAAAAATCCATTACCGAAGCATGTTCGACACTGACGCCGAGCTGGACACGATTTTCGTGCATGGGCCTTCGGACTTTGAGATCGTTCTGCCCGATCACTCTGACCTGCCCGCATTCCCTGAGCCACTCTGAGTGAGAAGAGTTCATCATACCAGTTCCACCGGCGGGTGGCACTGACTCGTGGCGTGCCACTGACTTCGCTGTTCCTGCGGCGAAGTCAGTGCGGGTAGCCCCGGGTGTGCGGTAGCTCCAATCGCACT
>JAYVUC010000085.1:0-21522 GCA_043788295.1 Phycisphaerales bacterium | reverse complement strand
GCCGACTTGGAAGGGTGTGTCGAGGGACATGGGCGATCCTAGGAGAGGCACTGGGCACTAGGGGGAAGAAATCAGCCGGCGATCACCTTGGCGGCGTCGTTGAGGAGCGACTGAGACAGGGCGGCGGTGGGGGCTTCAGCGATGAGGCGCATGATGGGCTCGGTGTTGCTCGCTCGCACATGCAGCCACGCCCGCTTGTCGTCGAAGTCGATTCGCACGCCGTCCTGCAGGTCCACGCGCTGGGCGGCGTAGGCCCTGGCGAGTTTGTCGATCGCGGGGCGGGCGTCCTCCTTGCGGGCGAGATCGACCTTGCATTTCTCGATCGCGTACGACGGCAGGCCCGCGATGATCTTGCTCAGCGGGTGCTGGCCGTTGTTCAGCAGGCTCATCACGAGCGCCATCGAGCTGAGCGAATCGCGGACGTATGTCACGCGGGGCCAGATCGTGCCCCCGTTGCCCTCGCCGCCCACGATCGCCTCGTCATGCTTCATGGCCGAGACGACGTGGGCCTCGCCCACGGGCGTGCGGCCCACGGTCGCGCCGTAACGCCCGGCGAGGTCGTCGATCATGCGGCTCGTGGAGAGGTTGGTGATGAGCCGCAGACCTTTGGTCGCGTGCCCCTGGCGTTTGTGCCCTTCGAGCACGGCCATCGCACCCAGCAGCAGCGTGTACTCCTCACCGATGTACTCGCCGCGTTCGTCGATGATTGCGAGGCGGTCGCCGTCGGGGTCTTGTGCAAAGCCGACGGCGGCCCCGGATTCTCGTACGGCCTCGCACAAGAGGGCGAGATTCTCGCGGGTTGGCTCGGGTGTGTGCGGGAAGATGCCCGTCTCCTCGCACCCGATGTGGAGCAGCTCCTGCACGCCCAGGCGTTCGAGCCCGTCGCGGCCCGCCTCGATGCCCGAAGCATTCACCGAGTCGAGCACGATCGAGAGCCCGCGACCGAGCGAGTCGGGATCGTCACACACGCCGGAGGCTGCGAGGGCATCGACGACACGTTCGATGTGGATGACTGAGGCCGACTCATCGCGGGTGAGCGTGCCGACGCGATCCCACGTGGCGGCCCCGATCTTTCCGGCGTGAAACCGCTCGACAAGTGTTTGTGCGATCTGGGCCGGCGGCGCACACGCGGCCGACTGATGAAGTCCTGGCGGCAACCCTGAAGCTTGGGCAAGGAAGCATTTGAGCCCGTTCCACTGCTGCGGATTGTGGCTCGCCGTCAGTTCCATTCCCGCGACCAGCGCGGCACTGGTGCCGATGGGTCTGCGTGAAAGTTCATCGACCATCACGGCAATCGTGGGCGTCATCGAGATGCCGAGATCGACAACCTCGACACCAGCGGCGAGCAACCCCGCCGTCGCAGCGTGATAGACGACCGCGCTCCCCGCGCGGCCATCACGGCCCAGCACGACCCGCACGGGTTTGCCTGTGGCGGATTCGACCAACCACCCGCCGAACACGCCGGCGAAGCGTGCGGCCACTTCGGGTGTCAGGGAGGTTCCCATAACTCCACGCAATCCACTGACACCGATCATCAGCGCAGAACTCATCGACGGCCTCCGAAGTACACGATGGACAGGGTTGCAGCGTAGGAAGTGTCCCTACGGGGAAACTTGTTGCAAGGTTCGCATTCGGTCAGGATGGAGATTGGCGGCCCGACGGGGGCCTTCCGCTATAGTCGCTCGTGTACGAGATCATCGTTGAAACATCGTTTTCAGCTGCTCACGCGATCATGCTCGCCGGGCAACGCGAGCCCCTGCACGGGCACAACTGGCATGTGACGGCGACGATCGCGGGCGAGAGGCTCGACTCGGACGGACTCTTGTGCGACTTTCACACGGTGCATGATGCGCTGTGCGAGATCATCGGCCCATTTGAGAACCGCAACCTCAACGAGGTGAAGCCGTTCGACGTAGTGAATCCATCGGCGGAGAACGTGGCGCGGCACATCGCCGACGAGCTTTCGTTGCGGCTCAACGAGGGCTTGTCGCCACACGCGAGGGTTGCGGAGGTTTCGGTGACAGAGGCGACGGGCTGCCGGGCGGTGTATCGGACGGCGGGCGAGTGGAAGGATGGACAGGGTGGCTGAGAAGCACACGGGCATGAAGCACACGACGGGCGCGGCGGGGCATGGTCGGCCTGGTTTGCGGCTGCATCGGCCTCCGGTAGTCGCGCAGGCCGGCGACGCGACGGGCGGGCTTGGTGCGGGCGGGTCGATCGAGGGTGCTCGATTCTTCAACCGCGATGTGTCGTGGCTTGAGTTCAACCGGCGCGTGATGCAGCAGGCGGCGGACGTGCGGACGCCGCTGCTTGAGCGCGTGAAGTTTCTGGCGATCTTCACGACCAATCTCGACGAGTTTTTCATGAAGCGCGTCGGAGTGATCAAGCGAATGGCCAACACGGCGCAGGCACTCGCCGGCCCCGACGGGATGACGCCCAGGCAGCAGATGGCGTCGATCCGCGGGCTTGTGTGCCAGTTGCAGCAGCAACAGGTGGGAATTTTCCGCAATCAGTTGATCCCGGCACTGGGGGCCGAGGACATTCATGTGCTCCGCTACACGGATCTTTCAACGAAAGACCGCGAGTGGGTGTGCGACTGGTACAGGGTTCACGTCTTTCCCGCCCTCACGCCTCTGGCGGTGGATTCGGGGCACCGGTTTCCATTCATCTCCAATCTGTCGGACAACCTGGGCCTGCTGGTTGAGCCGCCGCCGCCCTTGAAGGGTCGGCCCACGGGTGCGGGGGGGGGCGGAGTGCAATCGAGGGAGCTTTTGTTTGCGCGTGTGAAGGTGCCGCCGGCGATGAAGCGGTTTGTCGCGCTGCCTCACGAGATGAAGAGCGGGAAGCGGGTGATGCGGTTCGTGTACCTGCACGACGTGATCCGCCACCATCTCGCGGATCTTTTCCCGGGCGTGAAGATCCGCGAGCAGTCGGTGTTCCGGGTGACACGGTCGGCGGGAATCCAGCGTGATGAGATGGAAGGGCTGAGCCTGCTCCAGTCGGTGGAAGAAGACCTCAAGCAGCGGCGGTTTGCGCGGGCGGTTCGGCTTGAGATCGAGCCCGACGCCTCGCCCGAGATGGCCCACTTCCTGCTCGACAAGCTCACGCTCGACGCGCAGGATCTGTACGAGCAGCCTCCCGATGAGTATGACAGCCTCTTCGAGCTCTTCGACATCGACAGGCCCGATCTGAAGGAGCCACGGTGGCGTCCCGTGACGCCCAGCCGATTGACGGACCCCAAGGCCAACATCTTCGCGGCGATCCGCAAGCAGGACATCCTCGTCCACCATCCGTACGAGAGTTTCTCCGAGAGCGTGGAGCGATTCATCGCGGCGGCGGCGATCGACCCCGACGTTGTCACCATCAAGCAGACCCTGTATCGCACGAGCCCCGACTCGCCATTTATTCAGTCGATGATCCGAGCGGCCGAGGCGGGCAAACAGGTAGCGTGCCTAGTCGAGCTTCGCGCCCGCTTCGACGAGGACAAGAACGTGAGGTTCGCGCGGATGCTGGAGAAGGCGGGCGTACACGTCGCGTACGGCGTGATGGGGCTCAAGACGCACTGCAAGACCGCGCTGGTGGTCCGCCGAGAGCGGCAGGGGCTGCGCTGTTACGCCCACATCGGCACGGGCAACTACAACCCCAAGACCGCGAGCATGTACACCGACTTTGGTCTCCTGACGTGCGACCCCGAGATCACGGCGGACGCGGTGACGCTGTTCAACTATTTGACGGGTGTGGCGGTGCCACAGAAGTACGAGACGCTCCTGGTTGCTCCGTTCAACATGCGTGAGCGGATCGGGGAGCTGATCGACCGGGAGATCGGGCACGCGAAGGCCGGGCGTTCGGCGCGGATCATCGCGAAAATCAACTCGATGGAGGACCGCGAGGTGACCGAGCGACTGTACGCAGCGAGTCAGGCGGGGGTGCAGATCGACCTGATCGTGCGCGGGTTCTGCTGCCTGAGGCCCGGGGTGCGCGGGCTGTCGGACAACATCCGCGTGGTGTCGGTGATCGGGCGGTTCCTGGAGCACTCGCGCGTGTTCCACTTTGGGGCGG
Organism: Phycisphaerales bacterium; assembly: GCA_043788295.1. Classification (GTDB taxonomy): domain Bacteria; phylum Planctomycetota; class Phycisphaerae; order Phycisphaerales; family UBA1924; genus UBA2396. The sequence continues at coordinate 17,463 of JAYVUC010000085.1, read as the reverse complement.
GCGAAGAGGATCCGCTCGACGGCGAGTGGTACATCGGGTCGGCCGACTGGATGTACCGCAATCTGTCGAACCGCGTCGAGTGCGCCACGCCGGTGCGAGATACCGACGCCCGCAAGCGGCTCCTGCGGCTCTTTGAGATCATACTGGCCGATCATCGCCACGCGTGGGATCTGGACCAGTCGGGTAATTACACGGCCCGGCACGCGCTCGACGATGCGCCGGCGAACTCGCCCGAGCGGATCGGCACATTCGCGACACTGATGCGCGAGATGTGAGTGAGCCGTGAAGGTAGAATGCTGGCGAGTCGGGCCGGCCAGGATGCCGGTTCGCGTCCGTCGCTTTCGTCAATGGACCCTTCATGTTCACATTCGACTCGATCGCGGCCCTTTTCACGCTCACTCTGCTCGAGATCGTTCTGGGCATCGACAACATCGTCTTCATAGCGATTCTGTGCGGGCGGTTGCCCGAGCATCAACGCGACATCGCCCGGCGTGTGGGCCTTGCGCTCGCGCTCATCACGCGGATCGCGCTCCTGACCACGATCAGCGTGATCGTGGGGCTCGCGACCAAGGGATTGTTCACGGTGCCGTTCCTTACCGAACCAGCCGAAAGTGGCGGCGAGCGTGTGCCGCTCTCGATCTCGGGGAAGGACCTGATCCTGATCATCGGCGGGCTATTTCTCTTGTGGAAAGCGGTGCACGAACTTCATGCGAAAATGGAAGGCGGGGAAGATGGCGAGAAGGGTGGGAAGAAGGCGAGGTTCTGGCCCATCATCGTGCAGATACTGCTGATCGATCTGGTTTTCTCGATCGACAGCGTGGTGACAGCCGTCGGCATGGCGCGAGAGCTTTGGATCATGGTCACGGCGGTGGTGATCTCGGTGATAATCATGATGGTCTTCTCGGGGTTCATCGCGCGGTTCATCGACCGCCACCCGACGCTCAAGGTGCTGGCCCTCTCGTTCCTGACGCTTATCGGGTTCGTGCTCATCGCCGACGGGCTTGGGCAGCACATCCCCAAGGGCTACGTGTATTTCGCTATGGCGTTCAGCCTGATGACCGAGGTCGTCAACATCCGCATGAGGGTGAGGTCGAGTCTCGCCAAGCCCAAGTGAGACGGGCGCGGGCATATGCTTCGCGCATGCTGCCACACCCTGCGATCCATGGCCCGTCGTTCGTGACGCAGGTCGCCAAGCCGGAGGCGACACAGTGACGATTCGCGCGGGCGGCTGGAACTCGCGGCTGCGATTTCTGCGGGAGTTCATTGCCAGGCCCACGATGATCGGGGCGATCAGCCCCAGCTCTCGGCAGCTCGCGGAAGAGATGCTGCGGACGCTGCCACTCGATAGGCCCGTTGCGGTCGCGGAGTATGGACCCGGCACGGGCGCGTTCACAGTGCTCGCGCTCGAACGCATCGCGGCGGGCGGCGGCAAAGCGAAGTACTTCGCAATAGAACGAAACGAGATGCTTGTTGATGAGCTTCGCCTGCGATTTCCAGGGCTGAGGTTGCACGCGGGTAGTGCGGGCGATGTTGAACGATTCTGTGGCATCGAGGGCATCGAAAAACTGGACGCCGTCATCAGTGGGCTGCCCTGGGCGAGTTTCCCCGAGTCGCTCCAGACCTCAATCCTCGAAGCGACGGTGCGGGTGCTGAAGCCGGGCGGGCAGTTCGTGACGTTCGCGTACCAGGTGGGGCGTTACATGCCCGCGGGGCGCCGGTTTGCCAAACTTCTGCCACGATATTTCGCGACGACGACGCTGAGCCGGATCGTGTGGCGGAACATGCCCCCGGCGTATGTCATCCGCTGCACCACCGCCTGACAGAGCCCCCGGCGCAAGCCGTGGGGTTGGGGCGGGGGCGCGTAAGCTGTGGCCGCGTTGAACACTTCGTGCTCGATACCATCTCCCCACAGTGAAGAAGTCCAACGCCCCCCACATTCCGGTCTTGTTCGATGAGGTGCTGGGTGTCCTGTCGCCGCGGCCCGGGCAGGTGATCGTCGATTGCACGCTGGGGCTCGGCGGGCACTCGGCGGCGATTCTGGAGTGCATTCAGCCCGGCGGGCGTCTGATCGGGATCGACTTTGATCCCGCCAACATTTCGGCGGCGCGGGCGACGCTGGAGCGCGTGGGCGGCAGGTTCGATCTCTTTCACACGAACTTTGCAGGGCTTGATCGCGTGCTGGGCGAGGCGGGTGTCGAGGATGGACAGGTCGATGCGGTGCTCGCGGATATTGGCGTCGCCAGCACGCAGATCGACGACCCGGCTCGGGGGTTTTCGTATCGCAAGCCCGGGCCTCTGGATATGCGGATGGACCCAACGCGCGGGCAGCCCGCGTCGGCGCTTGTGAATCGCATGAGCCAGCAGGAGCTTGAGATCGCGATCAATGACTTTGGCGACGAGACCGACGCGGGGCCGATCTCGCGGCTGATCGTCGAGCGCCGGGCGAAAGGCCCGATCACGACGACCGAGGAGCTGATGGCGATCGTCTGCGAGGCCCGCGATTTCACGGTTGAGCGCGGCAGCCGGGCCAAGCTGCATCCGGCCGCCCGCACGTTCCAGGCATTGCGCATCCTCGTGAACCGCGAGATGGCGAATCTTGATCGCCTGCTGACGATCCTGCCGAGCGTGCTGAAGCCCGGCGGCGTCGCCGCGATCATCAGCTTCCACAGCGGCGAGGACCGTCGCGTGAAGAACGCGTTCCGCACGGGCCTGCGCGACGGAACATATTCGGCCGAGAACCGCGACCCGATCATCGCGAGCGAGGCGGAGCAGAAGCACAACCCCAGGTCACGGTCGGCGAAGCTGCGCTGGGCACGCAACGCATGACAGAGCCCCCGGCGCAAGCCGGGTTGGGGGGGCGGTGTGGCAAAGAAGCGGACCGCCTCATCACGTCCCCGACTCCGTTTCTTACCCCCTCGGACCCGCCGCCCTCACGTTCGCCGGCAGGTCGAACGTCGCGTCGTTGTCGCGGAAGCCCTTGGCGAGCTTTCTGGCAGCGGTGTCGTACGCGGCCCCGTCCATCCACGTGTTGCGCGGGTTGAGGACTTCGGTTGGCACACCGGGCACGCTGTTGGGGATGTGGAGGCCGAAGATCGGGTCTGTAGTGGTGGGGACTTCTTTCAGCGAGCCATTGAGCATGGCGGTGACCATGGCGCGGGTGTACGCGAGCTTGAAGCGCGAGCCAGTGCCGTAGGGTCCGCCGGTCCAGCCGGTGTTGAGCAGCCAGACGCTGCAGTGGTGCTGTTGGATCTTCTTGGCGAGCATCTCGGCGTAAACCTTGGGTGGCATGGGCAGGAACGGTGCCCCGAAGCACGCCGAGAAGTTGGGCTGCGGCTCGGTCACGCCCGACTCGGTGCCAGCGAGCTTGCTGGTGTAGCCGTTGACGAAGTAGTACATCGCCTGCTCGGGCGTGAGCTTTGACACGGGCGGCAGCACGCCGTACGCGTCGGCGGTGAGGAAGACGACGTTTTTCGGGTGCCCGCAGGTGCTGGGGATGGTCGCGTTGTCGATGAAATCAACCGGGTAGGTGACGCGGCTGTTCTCGGCGATTTTGGACGAGTCGTAATCGGGCACGCGGGTCTTGTCGTCGATCGTGACGTTCTCGAGCACGCTGCCGAAACGGATGGCGTTCCAGATCTCGGGCTCGCCGGCCTTGGAGAGCTTGATGCACTTGGCGTAGCACCCGCCCTCGAAGTTGAAGACGCCCTTGTCGCTCCAGCCGTGCTCGTCGTCGCCGATGAGGTTGCGGTTGGGGTCGGCACTGAGCGTGGTTTTGCCGGTGCCGCTGAGGCCGAAGAAGAGGGCGGCGTTCGCTCCGTCCTTGTCGGTGTTGCACGAGCAGTGCATGGGGAAGACGCCCACCTCGGGCATGTCGTAGTTCATGGCGTAGAAGATGCTCTTTTTCATCTCGCCCGCGTACTCGGTGCCCAGGATGACGACGATTTTTTTCTCCAGACTCTGCGCGATCACCACGGGGCCTGCAACGCCAAGGGCCTTGGACTCCTCGGGCGTCAGTCGGCGGCGACCGGCGTTGAGAATCGTCCAGTTCTTCTTGAAATCGGTCGCGCCGGCGGCCGACTTGCTCCCGAGCTTGATGAAAAGAGTGCTGGCGAAGAGCGCGTGCCACGCCTGCTCGGAGACGACCTGCACATGGCAGCGATGGGCGGCGTCGGCCCCGGCGTACCCCTCAAAGCCAAAGAGATGCGGGCGGTTGTTCAGGTGGCTGACGGCGATTTCGAGGGCCTTGTCAAAGGCCTCGGGCGTGAGGGGCATGTTGATCTTGCCCCACCAGATTTTGTCGTGGATCGCCGGGCCGTCTTCGAGAACCTTGTCCTTGGGGCTTCGGCCCGTACGGTCGCCGGTGAGGCAGACGAGTGCGCCGTTGGACGCCAGGCGGCCCTCGCCAGCGGCGACGGCACGCTCGATGAGTTCGGGGGAGGAGAGATTGACATGAAACCGTTTCGGTGAGAGATCAAGGCGGGCAAGGATTTGGCTGCTGGTTTGGTTTGACATCGTTGACAGAACTCCGGAACCCGCTCGGTGGGTAACGGGAAGCCTAGCCGCCACCCCCCACCCAAAGCCAGTGGACTTTTGCTCTGAGTGTGAAATCCCAGTGGTAAGCCGGGGAACTGGAGGATCCGGCGCGGCGGCACTATCATGGTGGTCACTCGGGCAGTCCCATGGGGGATTCCGCCCAGTCGAGATGGTGGCCATAGCTCAGTTGGTAGAGCGCGAGGTTGTGATCCTTGAGGTCGCGGGTTCGAGCCCCGTTGGTCACCCTTTTCTGAAATCGTCGGCGACCGGTGTCTCTTGGTTCAACCAAGATCACTGCGCTGGAGAGCAGTGCCACCAAAGGGCTGGCGAGATGGAGCCCTACGCCTTTGGCCCCATACCAAGCCGCGACAGGACCATTTTGAGATCGGTCCATACTTTGGCCCGGTTCTCATCGGTGTACGACCGCAGCAGGAACGCCGGGTGGTATGTCGGCATGAGCGGGACCATTCGTCCCGTGGCGTCTGGGAAGTTGTGCCAGGTGCTGCGGAGGCGGGCCATCGAGTCGGTGGAGTTGAGCAGCGCGTGGGTGGCGGAAAGCCCCAGTGCCACCGCGACCTCGGGCTGGATGATTGCGAGCTGTTCGAGTAGGTAAGGCTTGCACACGGCGACCTCGTCTGGCGTTGGCGTGCGATTGCCGGGCGGGCGGGTCTTGAGCACGTTGCAGATATAGACCTGGTCGCGCGTGAGTCCCATCGCCCCGATCATTTTGTCGAGGAGCTGCCCGGCCCGGCCCACGAATGGCCGCCCCGAGAGATCCTCGTCCTCGCCCGGCGCCTCGCCTATGAAGCACAGGCGGGCCAGCGGATCGCCCTCGCCGAAAACGATGTTGGTGAAGTTGGTCACAAACTTCTTATGTGGCGCGTCGGCCTCGTACCGGGCGCGAAGGGTGTCCAGGGCGGCCTGCACCGATTCCCGTGTGCGGGTGCCCACCGCGTGGGTCGCCGCTGCGGCGGGCGGGGACTTGATCGCGGGCTTTGCCGGAGCTGATTGCACTGGATGTGTTTTCTGGGCCGACTCGACCACTGGTGGAGCGGTGATGATCGTGTCGGCGGTTGTTCGGAATCGCGGCACGAAATCAACGCCCAGCAACTGTGACGTGCGAGCATGCTGGCGGACGAGCCTGGCGGTGTGCTGGGGATCTTGGGTGGCCATTGGACGACTCTAGGAGCGGTGTCACAAGACCTTTATGCACAACACCTAGAATAACCCGAGAGCGGCCTTTGACGCGATGGGCGAAACCGGCCGATGGAGGCGATATGAAGAGGTGCATGAGTGCTGCGCTGGTCGTGTTATTGGCGGGTTGTGGCTTCGCCGGGCGTTCACCCGACGTGCTGCGGGCTCAGGTCGCGCGCACGAAGGCCGAGCTTGTACGCAAGGACGCGCCCAACGCCAGCGGCTTGCCTGCGGCAACGGGGGCGGACCGCGCGTTCGCGTGGCATCGGCTCCGCTGGCGTGACGAGCACGGGCAGATCGCACCAGGAGTGTTTCAGCGCTCAGTCGAGCAGCGGCGAGTGATGATCGCGGCACAGGGTGAAGCAGGGAGCATTCAAGATCGTGACGGCGGGCTGTCGAGGCCCTTGTGGGTTTCGCGCGGGCCCGACAATGTCGGCGGACGGACACGGTCGCTCCTGATCGACCCGCGCGACTCGAACAAGATGATCGCGGGCAGCGTGGGCGGGGGAATCTGGCGTTCTCTCGACGCCGGCACGACATGGAATCCGGTGAACGACTTCATGCAGTCGATCGCCATCGGATCACTCGCACGCGATCCCTCAAACCCCGACGTGCTCTTTGCGGGCACGGGTGAGGGGCAATTCAACGGCGACGCGATCGGCGGCTATGGCATTTTCAAGTCCACCGACAACGGCGTGACGTGGAACCTGCTGCCTACGACCGCGGGGTGGGACACCGTCAATTGCATTTCCGTGCATCCCACCGACTCCAGATTCATTCTCGCAGCGAAGCGCTACGGCGGGATCGTTCGCTCAGCCGACGGTGGCAACACCTGGACCACGGTCTACGGGGCTCAGGGATCCTACTTCGTCCAGTACGACCCAACCGACGGACGCAAGGCGGTCGCGACAGTCATTGACTGGAACGGCAGCGATTGGTACCACCGCGCGCTGTGGTCGGGCAATCTGGGATCGCAGTGGAACGCGTCAACCGGGCCGTTGAATGCGGCTGTCGGATTTAGCAGCCGAATCGAGCTCGCCATCGCCCGCAGCAGCCCAAGCACCGTCTACGCGAGTACCGGTCTCGACGGCAAGATCTACCGATCGACCGACGGCGGGCGAACGTACACACCCCGCACAACCTCGGGTTCCTCGGGCGCGAGCTGGTACACATGTCCAATCTGGGTGAGCCCGACCGATCCGAACTTCATCGTGGTGGGCGGCGGACAACCCTCTAGGTCAACCGACGGCGGAGTCACGATCACGCAGATTTCCAACGGCTATATCCTCACCGACTCGCCGCATCCTGATATCCAACGCTTCGTCGCCGACCCGGGTTACAACGGAACAACCAACAAGAAGTTCTGGGTCTGCTCCGACGGTGCGATGGCCTTTTCGCCCGACATCACCACCGCGACCGACGCCGGATGGACGCGGAAGTACAACTCCTATCGCACGACGCAGTTCTACGGCGCAGTTGGGCACGGGCCATCTGGCCGCATCGTCGGTGGCACGCAGGATAATGGCACGCTCGTGATCGATGTCGGGTCGGATACTGCCCGGCTTCCCTACGGCGGCGATGGCGGATTCTGCGCGATCGACCACACCAACCCCAACTACATGTACGGCGAGTACATCAACCTCATCGTGCACCGCTCGATTGACGGCGGGAACAGTGCGGGTAATATTACGTCGGGGCTCCTGGACGCCGGAAACGCCGCGAACTTCATCGCTCCCTTCGTTCTCGACCCGCAGAACGCCAACGTGCTCTGGGGAGGCGGGCGAAGCCTCTGGCGGACCAAGAACGCCAAGACGGCCGCAACCTGGTCGAGCGTGAAACCCCCGGGGACCGACAATATCTCGGCGATCGTCGTCGCGCCCACCGACAACCGCCGCGTGTGGATCGGGCAGAACAACGGTGAGATCTATCGCACAATCACCGCGACGGCGATCGCTCCCACATGGGTCACGGTCGACAACAACACAGCTCCCTCTAACCCGTTTCCAAACCGGTACGTCACGCGGATTCTGATCGATCCGGCAGACTCGAACATCGTCTACGTCGCGTTGGGCGGCTGGTCTCCAGACAACCTTTGGAAGACGACCGACAACGGCGCAACATGGACCATGATTGGCGGCAGCGGCGCGACGGCCCTGCCCAGCATCCCGATCTACGGAATCGCGAGGCACCCGCAGAATCCCCGGTGGCTGTACGTTTCGACCGAGTCGGGCGTCTACGCAACGAGCGACGGTGGCCAGCACTGGTCCACAAGCAACGAGGGGCCCGCGAACACCAGGGTCGATGAGATCAACTTCCTCACCGGTGGCTCGACGGTGCTGCTCGCGGCGACACACGGGCGCGGGCTGTGGACGGCCGACGTGCGATTCTGCGGGGCCGACTTCAACGGCGACGGGTCGGTGGACTTCTTCGACTACGACGACTTTGTGCAGTGCTTCGAGGGGCTCGGATGTCCGCCTGGCGGTGATGCCGATTTCAACCACGACGGCGCAATGGACTTCTTCGACTACGACGACTTTGTGCTGGCGTTCGAGGCGGGATGCTAGAAGAAGGCACGGGGCGCTGTGCATTTGGTGCGAAGGCTACTCGTACCTCAGATGCTTCATCGACTCGCCCGAATCGCGCAGCTCGGCCAGGGCGTCGATGCCGATCTCAAGGTGCATCCGTACATGGGCCTCGCTCACGGCCCGGTCGCTCGCGGAGGTCTTTACACCCTCGGGTGTCATTGGGCTGTCGGAGACGAGGAGCAGCGCGCCCTTGGGGATGCGGTTGACGAAGCCCACAATGAAGATCGTCGCGGTCTCCATATCGATGGCGGCGGCGCGGATGAGGCGGAGGTAGTCCTTGAACTCCTCGTCGTGCTCCCAGACGCGGCGGTTGGTGGTGTAGACCGTGCCGGTCCAGTAGTCGCAGTGGTGTTTGACGATCATGGACGAGACGGCCCTCTGCAGGCGGAACGACGGAAGGGCGGGGACTTCGGGCGGGAGGTAGTCGTTGCTGGTGCCCTCGCCGCGGATGGCGGCGATGGGGAGGATGAAGTCGCCGACTTTGGCTTTCTTGAGCCCGCCACATTTGCCCAGGAAGAGCACGGCCTTTGGTTCGACGGCGGCGAGCAGGTCCATGACGGTGGCGGCCATCGCGCTGCCCATGCCGAAGTTGAGCATGGTGATGTTGTTGGCGGTGGCGGAGGGCATGGGCTTGTCGCGTCCGACCACCTCGACGCCGAATTGTTTGGCGAAGAGCTCGACGTACTCGCCGAAGTTCGAGAGGAGGATGTACTCGCCGAAGTCGGCGAGGTCGCGCCCGGTGTACCTGGGAAGCCAGTCGCGGACGATCTGCTCTTTGGTTCGCACGGCTCAGTTGTAGCACGAATCGGGCGCGAGGGGCGGTGCCCGGGCGGTCGGCAAAGATGGGCGCACAAAAAAGCCGAAGGGTTCGGGCTGTCCTTCCCGAACCCTCGCGGCTGTGCGCCCTCAGCTCCCTCCGGGCTGAAAGCGCATGGATCGGTCTCTCCTCCGAGCCATTTTTTATCTCACCGGGCAAGCCCGGTACCTGACTCTCATGGACTGTCCTGCTCCACACCTCCGGCGGTCGCAGGGAGAAAGGCAAGGAGGGCAAACCGATGCGCATGGAAGGCCATTTACACGCGAGTTCGCACCGAAACGGTCTATGTTAGGTATTTCGAAAAATCACGTGCTTGCGCGGGTATTGACCGTTCGGGAGGGGTCGCTACTATCTCGGCCCGCCCAGGGTCCGTCGTCGAGAGTGGTAGGTGTTGGACTTTCGGGCCGGTTTGGTCAGGGACGGTTTGGTCTGGGCTGCTAGGAGGCCTTTGGCCGCTGTAGCTCAGCGGTAGAGCACTCCCTTGGTAAGGGAGAGGTCGTGGGTTCAAGTCCCACTAGCGGCTTTGGGAGTGGAAGCCCGGCGGTGGGGCTTTGGGACAAGTCAGAGTCGTACGCGTTGGATCAGTACTCGCCTCAAGGCTCGCCTGGTACATGGAATCAGGCTGGAGAGCCCGACCCGGAGGCGTCAGGTTTCAGATTTTGGTCTCGATTTGCTCGGAGATATCAGTCATGGCCAAGGCCACATTTTCTCGTACCAAACCACACGTCAACGTCGGCACCATCGGTCACATCGACCATGGAAAGTCGACCCTCACCGCAGCCCTCTCGGCCCGCTCGGCAGCCCGGTTCGGCGGCATCATCAAGTCGTACGCCGACATCACCAAGGGCGGCACGGTTCGTGACGCCAATAAGACGGTGACGATCGCCTCGTCGCACACCGAGTACGAGAGCGACCTGAGGCACTACGCCCACGTCGACTGTCCGGGCCACGCCGACTTCGTCAAGAACATGATCACGGGTGCCGCCCAGATGGACGGGGCGATCCTGGTCGTCTCGGCCGCCGACGGCCCGATGCCCCAGACCCGCGAGCACGTGCTGCTCGCCCGTCAGGTCGGTGTGCCGCACATCGTGGTGTTCATGAACAAGGTCGACCTGGTCGACGATCCGGAACTTCTCGACCTGGTCGAGATGGAAATCCGCGATTTGCTCAAGAAGTACAACTTCCCCGGGGACACGACCCCCGTGATCCGCGGGCAGTCCAAGCTCGCGCTTGAGAACCCCAAGGACGACAAGGCCTGCAAGCCCATCGACGATCTCTTTACGGCGATCGACACGTTTATTCCCGAGCCCACCCGCGAGGTCGACAAGCCCTTCCTGATGTCAGTCGAGGACGTCTTCTCGATCAAGGGCCGTGGTACGGTCGCGACGGGTCGCGTCGATCGCGGCATCTGCAAGGTCGGGGATGCGGTCGAGATCGTCGGCCTGGCGGCGGCGAACAAGGCCTCGGTCATCACTGGCGTCGAGATGTTCCAGAAGACGCTCGATCAGGGTCAGGCGGGCGACAACCTGGGCGTTCTGCTCCGCGGCGTCGAGAAGTCGGACATCGAGCGCGGGCAGGTCATCTGCAAGCCCGGCTCGATCAAGCCCCACACCAAGTTCAAAGGCGAGGTCTATATCCTCACCAAGGAAGAGGGCGGGCGCCACACTCCGTTCTTCAGCGGTTACCGTCCCCAGTTCTACTTCCGCACGACCGACGTGACGGGCACCTGTACGCTGACGGGCGGGGCCGAGATGTGCATGCCCGGCGACAACGTTCAGATGGAAATCGACTTGATGGACAAGCCCGTCGCGATGGAGAAGGGTCTTCGTTTCGCGGTGCGTGAGGGCGGCCGGACGATCGGTTCGGGCGTCGTGACCGAAATCATCGCCTGATTCGATCGAGAGGCGGTTTGGGTGGTGGGGGATGTGTTCGGCGCGTCAGCGAGCCGGGAAACCGGCGGGTTGAGGGCGACGGATGCCTATGATGGTCCTTACGCCGTCCGAGTCGAAAGACTCGGACGGTTGTTTCTCCAGAGTTGGTGGAAGACGGAAGTTTGATTGGGCGGTGTTTGGGATAGCGATCGAGTTTCAGAAGGATTTGGTGGACCTATGGCAAAGAAAAAGAACATGGCGCGTGAATACTGCTGGCTCCAGTGCTCGGAGACCGGCGACTTGAATTACCGCACCGAAGTGAACACCAAAGGCGGCATGCCCGAGGGCCTCAAGGAAGGGCTGATGAAGTACAGCCCGAGGCTTCGTCGGCATTCGCTGCACAAGGTCAAGCGGAAGTAAGGGTCAAGCGGAAGTAAGGGTCAAGCGGAAGCAAGTGTCGAGCGGAAGCAAGAGCGCCGGATCGGTTCCAACGCGGCGTGGCGAGGACGTGGCTGAGCCCCACCCAAGCCACGCCGGCCGGATCGGGCGGATTTACGCCGGTAGCTCAATTGGTAGAGCAGCGGATTCCAAATCCGCAGGTTGCGGGTTCAAGTCCCTCCCGGCGTGTTTGATGGCCAGCAACACAGACATCACCAACGTGACTTCACCTGCCGCATCCAAGCCGGGCCGCAACGGCGAGATCGTCGAGGCGGTTTCGGCCGCGCCCGTGACGGGTTTGCACGGGGGGCACGACCATGCGGGCGGGCTCTACAAGCCCGGGCAGGGCTATTGGGTTCGCGTGCTCACGGCCGGTGCGATCGCGCTCCTGACGCTGGCCGCCGCCGCGTGGGCGTGGAATCAGGGCGACCTCATCTCCATTCCGACGCCCAAGGCTGACGTTTTCCTCAGCGAGGCTGTCCAGGGAATCTCGGTCGGTCAGACCGTGACGCTCCAACAGGTGGCAGGCGACAAGCCGACGGACTTCGCGACGGCGGTGGTCGAGTCGGTCCCCACAGCGACTGGTGCCAAGCCCAAGGTGACGCTCGGTTCATTCATCGGGATCGGCAACCACACGATGCTCGGGTCCAACCGGATTGTGGGATCAGGAACGCCCCCCGCGTTCACGGCGCAGATTGCCCGCATCGAACCGATCAAGCTCTTCGACATCATCTGGCTCAAGAGCGCGGTGGCGGTGGCGACGGTGCTGCTGGGGCTTGGCCTGATTTTCTGGTTCGTGGGTCGCAAGCCCGGGTCGGTCGATTTCCTGGTGGCGACCGACTCGGAGATGAAGAAGGTGAACTGGTCGTCGCGCAAGTCGGTGATCGACTCGACGCTGGTGGTGGTGGGCGCGTGCTTCTTGATCTCGGGATTTCTCTACGTGATCGACATCGTTCTCCAGTCGATATTCCGTCTGGTGGGCGTGCTTCAGTGATGTCCGTGTGATGATCCTTGTCCGACGCCAGGAGGGCCCGGCCCGGGTTTGAGTGAGACTTGGAAAGGTTACCGATGCCTGATGCAGTGACAAAGCTGGACGGCCGCCCCAACGAGCGTGGCGACGTGCTCCTGCCCGACGAGCCCATGCGTACCGACGGGATGGACTGGTTCGTTCTCCGGGTTGCCAGCAACAAGGAGAGCTCGGTCCGCGACACGCTCATGCGCAAGGTGCAGATCGAGCACATGACGCACCTGGTCAACCGCATCCTGGTCCCGACAGAGAAGACCAAGACGATCAAAGGCGGCAAGCAGAAGATCACCGAGACTAAACTCTATCCGGGCTATGTGTTCGTCGAGATGAAGCTCGAGAACGAGGGGCGCATCCCGCAGGACGTTTTCTTCCTGATCAAGGAGACAACGGGCGTGGGCGACTTTGTCGGCGGGCCGGGAAAGCCTACCGCCCTCAAAGAGCACGAGATCGAGAAGATGCTCCGCGATAGCCGCAAGCCCGAGGACGAGCCGACGATCAAGCTGGTCTTCGACAAGGGCGAGCACGTGGTCATCAAGGAAGGCCCGTTCCAGAACTACGAGGGCACGGTCGACGAGCTGCTTCCCGAGAAGGGCCTCGTGCGCGTGCTCGTGACGATCTTTGGTCGGCAGGCCCCCATCGAGCTCGAAGAGTGGCAGATCGGCAAGTCCGAGACGGCGTGAGAACCCGGACGGCGCACGGTCGCGCCCTTCAGGCAGAAGCAGTCGTCATTCGCGAGCCGCTTGCGAGAGTTCGTCCGCGCGAGAGCGAACAAAGTCCAGAAGAGCTTGTCGTTTGAGGGCGTCGAAAGTCTGCGAGGCCTCAAAGCCATACCGCGAGACGGCGGCCGCATCGGGCAGCATTGCCGCGAACCAGGCGTTGGCTGGCGGTGGGCCGCTGGTGAGTTCTGCGACCGCAGCGGTGGCGTTTGGGCACGTCGCCAGCCCCCGGGCGCTCAGTTCCTTCTGAAGCTGGGCGGCGAGCAGCGGCACGGCGTACTTATTGAGGGTCGAATCAAAGGCCTTGTCCGCGGTGGGCTCATCGTGGATGAACAACTCGGTGATGCTCTTCACCGCGTCGGGGAGTCCCAGTGAGAGTGTGCGAAGGGCGGCCGAGTCGAGCTCCCACCCGCCCCAGGAGTTCGCCGAGTCCTTGGGCTGATCGGTGGTCATGTCCGCGAGACTCGACGCACGCTCGGCAAGCTCGAGCGCAGCATGAAACCCCCGCAGGCGCCTGGAGACCGCGGGCGAGGGGCTGCGCTCGGTGCCACTCCACGATTTGAGCCATTCGCTCCGCGAAGCGTCGAGCGACGCGAGGATTTCCGGTTGGGCCTTGCCGAGGACTTTCTCGAGCTTCCCGGCCCGCAGTTCCGGTTCGCCCGGCATAGCAAGCGCCGTGCGGACTTCGCCCGCGAGCGTGCGAAATCTGGCGAGTGCCGAGGCAAGCTTCTGCCGTGAGACACCGTCGTCCTTGCGGGCCGCGTCGGACGCCTCCTTGGCGTGATGGAGCAGGCGATCGGCGACGAGCTTGGTCTCGTCGCGGGCGGCAAGGTCGCCGGAGGACGATGAGCCCGCGAGAACGAGCGAATCGCTGGCGGCCCGGAGCAGGACAAGATCATCGAGGCTCCGGCGAAGGGCCGCGATCGCGCCGATGACCTTGGGTGTACTCATGGCATCGGCTCGGTCGAGCACGTCGGGAAGAACCTCGGCCAGATCATTCTCGGTGCTCTCACAAAGCTGCTGCAGCATTCGGAGCGCGGGGCGGAGTTGTCGGACAAACTGCTTCTCGTCTCCCATCGCGCCCCGCCGCGAGAGCAAGGCGGCGGCGTCGGCGAGCGACGCGAGCGTCTGGGCGCGTGCCTTGGCCTCGGGTGCATTGGCAGCCGGGAGCGCGATCACGAGCCGCGAGATCGCCGTACGCATCCGGTTCGCGGCATTGCCCTTGAGGGTGCTGGTGTCGCGTGCGAGGCCCATGACCGTGGCGACGCGGCCGAGTGATTGTCTTGCGGCGAGATCGGCGGCATCGACGGCGAGTTGCCGAACCGCGAGCGACACGTCGCCTGCGAGTCGTTCACGCGCGGGAGCCGAAAGCCACGCGGGAGGAGCCGAAATCGCAAGTTCTGCGGCGGCAAGCTCCTGCTCAAGGCCTGCGGCTATGCCGGCGTATGCGGGGACTGCCTTCGCCGCGGCGAGACGTGCGCGAAGCTCGGTCGAGGCGTTCGCGGTCGCCGGGTCGGAATAATGTGATACGTCCGGGGCGGCAGCAGCGGCGTCGGGAGGTGGCATCAGACTTTGTGGCCAGGGTGGAGGTGCCACACGCACGATCGGAGCGAGGGTGTCGCGGAGGGCGACCTGTACCGCCGAAATGTCGGCGGGTGTGGCTTTGGCGAGCGTCTCCAGATCGGCGGCGATCAGCGACGCGACGGCGGGGTCCGCCGTGCCCATGACCGTGTCGAAAGCGGGGAGGCGGTGCGCGATCTTCAGCCCAACAAGAACGCGAGCGGAGCCAGCCGGGCCAGCTGCTTCGCCCTGGGAGAGCAAATGCGCTGCGAGGGTGTGGAGCGAGCGTGAGGCGCGTTCGGTGGCGGCATTCCCTTGTGGTGCAGAGCTGCGAAGTTCCGCAGCGAGAGCGAGAACAGCCTTGCCCTCGCCGGCCCTTGGCCCGGTCGGGCCGCCGAGGTTCAGCCGCTGGGCCAAGGCCTGCGGTGCTGCCGCGAGGAGCAGGACGATCAGGATGCTACCTGCGAGCGAGAGAGCCTGGGCATAGACCCCCTCAAGCTGTGCCACCATGGTCGCGGCACTGAAACGGCTGCGACAGAACTCCCGGCCTTGCTGTGCGAGCCTTTGGCGTGCATCGGGATCATCGTACAGCGATCGGACCGCCCGCCGCAGCCCGGCGAGATCGCCAAGAGGGATGAGCCGCCCGGTCTCGCCGTCGATGCACGCCTCGCGGGTGCCGTCAACGTCGTAGGCAACAGGGCAGACGCCGGCGAGAAGGGCTTGCGGCACGGTGCGGGGCAGGCCCTCGCGCGAGCTTGGATGGACGAGGATGTCCATTGCACGCATGAACCCCGGAACCTTGTCGCCGGGCACGAGCCCGGTGGTGATGAGCTGATCGGCGAGACCCAGTGATTTGGCACGAGCGAGAAGTCGATCGCGCCACCAGCCGTCGCCCACCCAGAGGAGTTTCCAGCCTGGATGGGCCTTGAGATCGTGGGCCAGTGCGGTGAGCAGGTCGTCGTGGCCCTTGTGCTCGGCGAGACGTGAGACGGTGCCGATGACAAAGTCACCTTCGGCCAGGTTGAGTGCCTTGCGCTGTGCCGTGCGGGTCTCGGCGGGTGAGGCAAGTTCAAGGTACCTCTCGACCTCCATGCCCGAGTAGACCGTGCGGAATTGTTCGGCGTGTCCGATGCCGCGGGCGAGAAACTGCTGCGTCATTGCGTCGGCGACGCTGATGATGAGGTGGCAGCGGCGTGCGGCATACCGCTCGGCCCACTCGTAGATTTTGTTGGTTGCCCGAACCTTCTGACGCCGCGTGAACGAGCCCTCGATGGGCATGAAAGGCGGGCCATGGATTGTGTGGACGGTGCCCATGCCTGAGGTTCGGCGAAGAGGCGAATCCCACGCGGCAGCCCGCCCCAGTATTCCGGCCTTGGACGAGTGCGTGTGGACGATGTCGGGTTTCAAGCGATCAATGAGCTGTCTGAGCTGCCCCTTGGCCCGGCGATCGCGGGCGGGGCTCAGCTCGCGGCAGAGATCGGGGACTTCGTGCGTGCCGATCGTGCCGCGGGCGTCGGTGCGGAATGCGGCGACTCGGGCGAGCATCGAACCCTCGGGCCCGAAGATCGGGCCATAGGCGAGATGGACCTCGTGACCCAGGCGCGACTGTCCTTCGCACGAGAGCACGGTGTTCTCCTGCGAGCCGCCGAGGATGAGGCGAGTGGAGATGTGGAGGATTCGCACGACGGGAAGGGTATTGGCGTGACGCGACGTGGGGCGGATCACCGTAGAATCGCCCGATGTCGATGATCTCACGCGAAGAACTCGTGCGGCTGGTTGAACGTTCGCGGAGCGACGGCAAGACCCTTGCCGTCCCGATGTCGGTGCGCCTCCTGGGCGACCAGTTGACGCCCGTGCTCGCGTACCGGCGGCTGGTCGCCCCCGACGAGCGGGCTGCACCGTCGTTTTTGCTCGAATCCGTCGAGGGAGGTGGGGGAGGTGAGCGGCAGGGGCGATATTCGATCCTGTCGTCCAGACCGGCGATCGAGGTCGTCTCGTATAGCGGCAACGACGACAGCCAGCGCGTCGAGATCACCGATCATCGCGAGCACCCAGAGCTTGCCGAGTCGATGGAGGCGCAGGCCGACGAGGACAACCCGCTCTTCGTGCCCCGGGCGATCTCGCGAGGCTTTCGACTTCTGGTGCCGCCCAGTGTGAGCCCGCGCGATGAGTTGCCCCGTGCGTTTCTGGGTGGCTGGGTCGGGTTCGCGGCGTATGACACCGTGCGGTACGCCGAGCCCGAAAAATTGCCGTTTTCGAGTGCGCCCAAGGACGATCGGGGCTTACCGACGATGCACTTTGGGTTCTACGACGGCGTGGTGATCTTCGACCACGTTGACAAGCTGGTTCATGTGGTGCAGTTGGCACTTGTCGGACCCGACGATGACGCCGGAGAGGCGTACGACAAGGCTGTGGCGAGGCTTGAGTACCGCGTCGAAGAGATTCAGCTCCACACCAAGCCTCTGCCCTCGGGGCGGATTGACGCCGACAGGCCGCCCACGTCGCTCCAGAGCAACACGACGCGCGAGGCGCACGCGGCGATGGTGGGGCGGGCGATGGAATACATCCGGGCGGGCGATATTTTCCAGGTCGTGGTGGGGCAGAGGTTTGAACGCAAGAGCCGTGTCGATCCGTTCGATGTCTACAGGGCACTACGGGCGGTGAATCCGTCGCCTTACATGGGGTACATCCAGGCGCAGGGGTGCATCCTGGTCGCGAGCAG
>JAYVUC010000084.1:0-11384 GCA_043788295.1 Phycisphaerales bacterium | reverse complement strand
GCACTCGCTTCGAGAAACTCGCGGTTCACTTCCACGGGATGCTCCAACTGGCGATAATCAAGCGGTACTTGAGGTTACTGTTTTCAGACAGAGCCTAATACGGATCACGCCCGAATCTCTTGCGATTGGCAGGTGCAGGCGCAGATGGTGCGGAGCGGTTCGGGCGTGAGTTGCTGCCACCAGAACGCATCCAGTTCGGAGAATTGGGGCATCACAAAGGCAGGTGGCACACGCCACCCAGGACTTTTGTCGTCGCCAGATTCTCAGCCCACACCCACCGTCCGCGCGAGCAACGCGCGGACATCCGTGATCGTCTCAAGCGACAAGCTCGCCTGTTTCAGCGCGTCGCAGCGCGGCTTGCCGATGACCGAATCGCCCAGCGCGTGGAACTTCACAGCGATCTCGGAGGCGGTCATGGGGTCGCGCGGATCGCCCTTGGGCACATCGACGCGGACGGCGAATGACTTGCCGGCGGTGGTTGTGATCGTCACACGGCTTGGCTGGAACTTGGGGAAGAGCGCCTCAAACTCGTTGTTGGCGACCACCTTCACCTTGTCCATGATCGGGATCAGGCTCTTGTCGAGCACACGCTCTTCCTTGAATTGCAGCGGCGTCACCATGCCATCGACGAGCCCCACCGCCATGCAGTAGGGGAGCGAGTGGTCGGCGGTTTCCTTGCTGTCGGGGCGATATTTGTGCGGATCGCCAAGAATATCGGCGGCGCGTGCGATGACCTCGACCCTGATCTCAGCAACGTCGGAGGGCTTGATCCCGTTCTCCTTGACGCACTTCATCATCGCCGTCAGCGGGGCGTGGGAGAGGGCCTCGATGGGGAACGATTTCATGCCGCAGTCGGTAATTCGGAAGTGGTCGCCAGAGCCCCTGGGCAAATCCTTCAGGAACATCTCGGTGTCGAAGCGTGCGGGTTGTCCCTTGTACTGTACATGCCCGAAGACGGCGTAGAGCCCCTCCTTGCCGTCGAACATGTGCTCGGGGCCGCTGAAGCCGCGTCGCGCGAGCATCGCCGACTCGACCCCCATCCGCGCGGCCCAGGGGTCCACGGTGTTCTTCATGTTGGTGAGCTTGCCCGCTGTCACCGCGCCTGGGGTGAACGTGCGCGACGCGCTGATCCCGATCGCCTGGACCATCTGATCGACCGATAGATCCAGAACGCGGCCGGCGGCGACCGGTGCTGCGAACGCCGTGAGCGTCGCGTGATGCCACCCGTATTCGCGCACGCCGGGCACGCCAAACTCGCACAGCCGCTGCTCAACCTCGTAGGCGATTACCGTGGCGAGGATCAGGTCTTTGCCGGATTTACCCAGAAACTCGCACAGCGCGAGCGGCCCGCAGATGATGTCGGACGGGTGGCACGGGTCGGCCTTCCAGTAAATGTCGTTGTAGTCCATCGCCCGCACCATGTGCGAGTTGAGGAATGTCGCATCGACCGGGTTGGTTTTGAAACCCGAGACAAAGCAGGTGCAGGGGCCCCCGCCGCCCATCTCGCGGTGGTGGGCGAGCAGGATGGTCGCGTCCTCCTGCTGACTGCCGCCCAGCGCACATCCCAGCGAGTCGAACCAGAAAAGCTTGGCTGCCTCGATCGACTTGTCGCTCAGGTGCTCGTATCTGAGCCCGCAGGCCCATTCGGCCAGCGTGTGCGAGAGGTACTTCTTGTTCGAGTCGACGGGTGCTTTGGACATTCGTGCTGTTCTTTCGTGTAGTTGATTGCGTTCGATGTGTCTGATTCATGCACGCCACCACTACATGGCGACGCGAGGGAGACCCAGTGCTCGCCGCCAGGCGCTCAGTTGACCAAGATGGAACGATTCGTGCTTGATCGTGAGAGTTGCCACCATCTCGCCGGTGCGTGGATGCTGGGCGCGCCACCGTTCCAGCGGTGTGGGTGCTTCGAGAACGGTTTCGCGGGCACCCAGCAACGCCTGTTCGACATCATCGTGCTGGGTTTGAAACTGTTCGATGAGGGAAGCCCCGGTCGGGTATGCCGAGGCGTCCAGGATCACCTGGGACTTCTGACCGAATGTGTGGTTGATCGGATCTTCAAACGGCTGCCCTCGCAGCATCGCCGCGATGATGGGGGCGTAGACGCTCAGGTGCGCAAGGATCCACGCTGGGTGATTCATCGACACGAGAGCGCCTGGGGGCTGAGCGACCATCTGCTCGTTGGTCAGGTCTCCAACCAATCGCATGGCGTACGCGCCGTTACGCTTCCATGTGATGAGGATGGCGGACGTGAGCATGTTCATGGGTGTGACTATGACAGGCAAGAGTGGCGGGGCGTGCTTCTCACTCCCCGGCGTACCTGGCGACCTCTCGGGCAACGTCGGGCGTGAGTGCCTTGCCACCCATGTCGTAGGTGCGCACCTTGCCCTCCTTGATGACCCGAACGACGGCGGCCTCCAGTCGCGCAGCACGCTCCGACTCGCCCAGCCAATCGAGCATCATGCGGGCCGTGAGCAGCATCGCGTGCGGATTGACCTTGTGCTGACCGGCGTACTTGGGCGCGCTCCCGTGTGTGGGCTCGAAGACTGCGTACTTGTCTCCGATGTTCGCACTGGGTGCGAAGCCAAGGCCGCCCACAAGCCCGGCGCACAGGTCGCTGACGATGTCCCCGAACATATTCTCCGCGACGAGCACCGAGTAGTCCTGCGGGTTCTTGAACATCCACATGCAGATGGCGTCGATGTTCGCCTCGTCGGCCCAGATTCCCGCCGGCTTGTACTCCTCCGCCAGCTTGCGGAAAATGCGGGTCATCAGCCCGCCGGTCTCGCGGAGAACGTTGGGCTTCTCGACGAGCGTCACCCGCTTGCGGCCGGTCTTTTTGGCGTACTCGAACGCCTGACGGCAGATATTCGTGCAACCCTGCACGCTCACGATGCGAGTGGAAAGAGCCACATTCTCCAGCCCCTTGTCCTTCCAGGGCTTCATCTTCGGGTTGGCGCACAGCGCGGTGTACACGCTCTCGGGAAGCGGAAAGAACTCGACACCGCCGTACATGCCCTCGGTGTTCTCGCGGAAGATGACCTGATCGATCATCACGTCCTTGGCCTCGGGATTGTTCAGCCGGCTGCCTCGATAGTTGAGCGGGTTGCCCTCGTAGGTCTTGCAGGGGCGCATGTTGGTGTGGAGGTTGAACATCTGCCGCAGCTTGACGATTGGCGAGAAGTAGACGAGCCCCTTGCTCTTGAGCTCGGGGGCGAGTTCTTCCTTTGCCTCGTCCTGGGGCTTGCTGGTGATCGCGCCGAAGAGGCCGCATGTGGTATTCTGAAGCACCTTGATGGAGCGATCGGGCAGGGCGTTGCCCTCTTTGCACCAGAAGTCCCAGCCGATGTCGCAGTGGATGTACTCGGCGTCGAGCTTCATCGCGTCGAGCACGATGCGAGTGGCTTCCATGACGTCGTTGCCGATCCCGTCACCGGGCATCCATGCGATCGAGTACTTTGCCATCTTGGTCTCTCCTGTGCGTTGGGCGTGCGATTAACAATATCCATCGGTTGACGGTCAAGAAAGTCGGCGAGCCACCGCTGCCTCGGCCCCACCGGCGACCACCAATTCCTGAGCCACGAGACTGAGGGGCCTGAATGCGAACGAGAGGCCGCCGAGCCCGAGCTTTCCCGCCGCGAAGTCGATCTCAATCTCGCCGACCGCGCGTGTTCGTTCGACGGCGGGCGCGGAACTCTGACGGAGGGACGAGACCAGCCCGGGGCACTCAAAGACCACGAATCCGTTGTTGAACGCGTTACGCTTGTAGGTCTCGCTGAAGCTCGCCGCGATGACGCAGCGGATGCCGAAGAACTTGAGGGCAGTCGCCGCCTGCTCACGGCTGCTGCCTGTGCCGAAGTTGAGCCCACCGATGATGACATCACCGCTGGCTGCCCTGGACCTGAGCGTGTCGTCGTAGTTCTCGAAGATCACGCCGGCCATCTGCTCGGGTGTCATTGCGTCGTTGTATGTGTGCTTGCCCGCGTAGATGCCGTCGGTGTTGAGGTTGTCCTTGTCGAGGAACCACGCTTGTCCGACAACCTTTGCCGGAAAGCCGGGAATGATCTCGGTTGAACCCACGATCGCAGCACCGGTTGATCGGTTGGTCCGCGAGGTCGTTCGCGGCACGACGGCCTCATACCGCCGCGGCGCACAGATGTAACCCGCCACGGCGCTCGCCGCGACCACGGCGGGTGAGCCAAGGTAAACAAGTCCGTTGCGATCGCCCATCCGCCCCTCAAAGTTCCGATTCGTCGCCGAGATTCCCACTTCTCCGGCCTTGATGGTGCCCAGCCCGAGCCCGATGCACGTGCCACACCCGGGCGGCAACTCGATCGCTCCGGCGGTCAGCAGCGTTTGCCAATATCCAAGTGCCTCGGCCTGCGCCTGGATATCTGCGCTCGCCGCCGCCACATAGAACTCCACTCCACCTGCCACGCGTTTGCCTTGCAATACATCCGCCGCCGCCGCGATGTCTTCGAGCCTTCCGTTGACGCACGACATGAGCCAGGCCTTGTGAATCCGAACCCGCCGGGCCTCGATCTCTGGCAAGGCCGAGATCGTCTTTACATCGTTGGGCCCCGAAACGTGCGGCACCACGGTAGAGAGGTCCAGCTCCAGCTCGATCGCGTACTGGGCATCCGCGTCGGCCTCCAGCGACACTCGCTCGCTCCACCACTTTCCCACGTCGGCCGCCGTGTAGCCCGAGCTCGAGCCCTCGCGTCGCACACCGGGCCGCCGGCCCTGCTCGAAGTAGGCAGCCCTGGCGAACAGATAGTCCCGGAGCGTTTCGTCGAACGGAAAGATCGCGGCCAGTGCCCCCCACTCGGTGGACATGTTTGCGATGCTCATGCGCTGATCGATCGGCAGGTGCGAAATGCCGTCTCCGACAAACTCGCACGCGTGATTCAGCACCTCGTCGGCGCGAAACAGTCCGCACAGCGCGACGATCACGTCCTTGCCCACCACGCCCGGCGGGAGCTTTCCCGTCAGGATCACTCGGGCCGCCGGCGGCACCTGCCACCAGGTCGTGCCGCTCGCCCACAGACTGGCTGCATCGGTGCGTACCACCGGCGTGCCCAGGCAACACATCGCCCCGTACAAGTTTGAGTGGCTGTCGCTCCCCACCACCATCGAGCCGGGCGTGACGTATCCCTGCTCGACCATTACCTGATGGCTGATGCCCGTCCCGGCTGGATAGAAGTCCACCCCATTCACCCCCGCGAACGACTCGATTTTCGCGTACTTGCCCAGGTTTTCAGGAGTCCGATTCTGAATGTCGTGATCGATCGCAAAGACCGGCTGGCGTGGGTCAAACACGCGAGGCTCCTGGCCCGCGAGTCTGAATATTTCCTTGAACTTCGGAATGACCGCGCCGGTGTTGTCGTGCGTCATCACATGGCGGGGGCGAACGATGACAAAGTCACCGCAGCGGACAGCCTTGCCCTGAGCGAAACTCACGCTGTGCCTGGTCGCCAGTTTCTCGAGAAGCGTCAGCCGCATGGTGCCCTCCGGGGACAATACACCCGTTCACGGACGAGACACCGCGAATATATCACAAATCCCGGTCGACCGTCCGGTCGAATGTCGGATCCTCGCGGGAGGCCAGCCCGACGAATCGGTTGGGGCGTTCGTGCTGTTCCTCGAGGTACAGCCGGGCCATGTTGGACAGGCGGCCCAGCATCACGAACAGCATCGCTATCCTGGGGTCAAACCCCATGTCCAGGAGCAAACCCGCCGCGATGCCATCGACATTGATCGGCACCCCCTTACGCTCGTACAGCAATCGACCCAGACGCCGGACCAGCGCCAGATTCGTACCCTGCCATTGGAGTTCGTCGGCGATCTCGATGAGACGGCGCACGCGCGGATCGGTGCACTCCTGAAGCTGCTCGATCGTGCCTGGGTCCAGGGAAGCCACCGGGGCACTCTTGTGGAACCGATGCCCGAACCCCCACAGGCGTTCGCCGCGAGCAAGGCAGGCGTCGACGTATTCCTCGAGCGAAGCCTTCGACGCCTTGATCTCCGCGAGCTGCGCCATCGAACGTTCGAGTGCTCCGAAGTGATATTGCCCCATCGCGGCGGTGATGAAGTTCACCGCGCACGCCGCGAACGGTGCTCCCACGCTTGCCGCCACGCGCGTGCCGTGTGTCGAGGGCGACGTCACCCCGTGCTCGCACAGCGAGACGAGGTACGCCTCCATCACCTGGGCCTCGGCAGGCGTCGGGTACCTCGCCTGCGTCTGGAAGAACAGCATGTCGACGTACGAGACGCTCCCGATCAGACGCCCGATCGGGATGCCGCGTGCGAGCACATCGCCATCGAGTACGGCACTTGCCCCGCAGGGTTGCGGGCGTGGATCGGGATTGGGTGTGGCCGACATGTGCGGTTCGACGATTCTGGAATCGACCAGCATGGGATGCTCCTAGATGCGACCGGCGGTTGCGGTGCTTGCGATCACGACTCGGCTTGGTGACGCGAAAAAGAACAACGCCCCGAACTTGCGGGGCATTGTCGACGATCAGTGTTGGAAAGGGCTTATTTCACCCGATCCGCAGGCACCGACGAGACCACCCCGGCTTCTTTCGCCGCTTTGGCTTTCGTCGATTTTCCGGAAAGTGCGTTCATGGGTTCTCTATCGGCTAGGTGAACTATAGGCGCTCACATCTGGCGCTCAAGAACCCTTTGTCGCGGCACGCTTGCCCAGCACCTTGGCGATGTCGAAGTCGACGAAGTCCGCGTGATGGAAGATCCAGCTTTCGATCGTGCGTTCCACCTTGTCGCCCTCGTGGCTATGGGTCGCGACGATGTGCATCACTTCCGCCGGGATGCCGTGCTTATAGCACAGCGCCACGCCGCTGAACGGATGCCGGAGCAGGTCGCCGAATGGACCCTTGACGATCTTGCCGGAAGCGTCCTTGTCAAACTCCAGCATCTTGCCGACGTCCGCCAGGAGCGAGCCGGCGATCAGGAGATCGAGATTCACAGGCACCCGCGCGCCAAAGACCTCGCCCAGCACCCCCGTGATGGCGATGCACTGCTTGCAGCACGAGTTGAGATGCTCCACAAACCGCAGGTCGATCGGCCCGGCGAGCAGCGTGAACGGAATCTCGCGGATCTCGGCGAAGGTCCAGCCCTTGCCGCCGCAGCCCGTGGTGAGTGCCTCGTTCCACACCGCTGCAACCTTGTCGCGGAGCGCAGCATTGTTGATCTTCATCAAATCGGGAAAAAGCTCGGCGATCTGCGTCGTGGTATGCGTCATGGTCCTCTCCGTTTGAGACTTGGGCCGTCGTAGGCGTGATTGACCGGATCGATGCGGCGCATGGGCTTCTCGCGGGTCTGTTCTTCGACGACATGCGCCACGAGCCCCGGGGTGCGCGCGATCATGAATATTCCGTTGAACGTGCGGGGGTCCAGCCCCAGATCGGCGAGAATAGCACCCAGCGCACCGTCCACATTGATCGGCAAGGGTCGCCCGATCTCCGCGAACGCCCGCTCAACCGCCCGCGCTGCCGCAATGTGCGTGTGTCCCTGGTCGGGCAGCCCCGCCTGGGCCGCCAGCTCGAACAGTCGCGCGGTCCGCGGGTCTTTCGTGTGGATCCGGTGCCCGAATCCGCTGATGCGCTCGCCGCTCGACTTGATCCGCAGAACCTCGGCGTGCGCGACCTCATCGAGTGATCGACCGGTTGCACTGGACGCACCCAGGAGCCCCGCGAGAAACCGCGCCGCGTCCTCAATCGCCCCGCCGTGATGGCGATTGATCGACATGATGCCCGCTGCCACGCTCGCGCTGAGCGAGGCGCCCGTGCTCGCCACCGTGCGCGCCGCCAGACAACTCGGCGGCGTCGCCCCGTGGTCGATGCTGCTCACGAGAATCGCGTCCATGAGGCGTCCGACGCGCTCGTCGGGCATACGCCCGGTCAGAATGAGGTGAACCGCAGCACCAAAGCTCGTCTTGCCCATCAGATCGGCGATGTCGTGCCCCCGCACGGCGACGGAGTTTGGCTCGATGCGCGTGACTCCCGTTGTCCACACCGCCCGCCGCTCGGCCTCCGACATCAGGCTCGCGCTCCCTATCGCGCGAAGCACAACGGCCACCGCGCCGGGAAGTTCACCAAACGATTCCACGACGGTCGCGCCAGCACCGCGAAGCGCCGACACCTTGCCCGCGTGCGTGCCACGATTGCCCTCGATGATCGCCCCCGCGTGGCTGAACCTGGTCCCTTTCGTCGCGGCTCGCCCTCCGATATACGCGATCACAGGCTTGGTAACCGTGCCTGACGCGATCAACTCCGCGAGCTCTTCTTCCTGTAACCCGCCGATCTCGCCGAACAACACGATCGCATCGGTCGCATCGTCGCCCTGTAGGAGTTTGGCGACATCCGGCACGCGCAGCCCCAGCACAGAATCACCCCCGACATGCACGATCGAGCTGATTCTCACTCCGGCCTGCCCGCAGTAATACGCGGTGCTCGACGACATTCCACCCGAGCGTGAGATGATGCCCACCCCGGTCCCGCCGGGCAACGGCGGCTTGAACCATTCGCGCGCCGATTCGGCGCGGCCACCGATCATGCCGACAAGTGCCTGCCCTGGGCTGGCAATACCGAGTGTGTTGGGCCCAAGGAAGCGAGCGTTGTTACGACGCGCCACCTCGGCAATTTCCATCGCGTCCCATACCGGCACGCGGTCCGCCACCAGCACGACAAGCCTGACTCCAGCCTCCAAGGCATCGATCGCGGCTGCTTTGATGCTGCTGGCCGGAACAAAGAGTACCGAAACATCAATGTGCCCCAGGGCACCGACAGCCGCCGCACAGCTGTCGAACACGGGCACGCCAAGAACTGTCGTTCCACCCTTGCCAGGAGTCACACCGCCAACGACATGAGTGCCATAGTCGAGCATGAGCCTCGTCCGGGCCTGTCCCTCACGCCCGGTGATGCCCTGAACGATGACACGCGATGAACGATCGAGGAGTACGGCCATATCAGCGCGCTGCCTCTCTGTGCGCAGCACCATCGAGCCCGGGGGTGTCGAGAACGACGAAGACACCACCGATCCCGTCGCGGCGGCATTCAACCTCGCACGCGATCATCTCATTGTCCTTGCCTGCAAACTGGGTGGGGGTGACAGTCAGTGCGGGAACGCCGCCCTCATCCCTAAGCAGTCCCGACGCCCGGGCGATGATCGCCGATGCCCGCTGTCGCCACACTTCCGGGTCAACGAGGACGAGGCCACCCCGCACTGAAAACGTCGGTGCTCCTGTGGTTGAAACAAACGCAGGCCTTCGGGGCAAGCGCGGCTTCCACGCCGCACCTTTGGCCTCGCCGTGCTCGCGGACCATCTCCGCAAATCGGCTCGCCACGTGTGCGGGCGTGTCGTTCTTCTTGTAGCCTTCCACCCGTGCGGGCAGCTCGGCGCAGGCCGATTGCAGAATATCAACGGCCCGGTCCTCTGTGTTGCCGCCGAGGCGAATGACAGCGGGAATGGAGAGTTCGAGCTCCCAGAACGCCTTGGCCAGGCCATACCCACTCCAGAACTGTTCCTGATTGGCAACGCCCGAGCCCGAACCGAAGTAGCCCACCAGGCCGGGCTGGTCGAGGATGATCCGTGCGGCGTGATATACCTTGGCCGAGGATGGGTTACCGCTCGTCTCGCAGAAGTTGGCGACGGTGAAGCCTTCGGCCGTGACAGCATCCATCGACATCATCGATCCGCCGCCGCCCGCACCGTGGAACCCGATGAGCCCGCGTCCATCCTTGGCCGCCTCAGTGTTCATCTGCGCAAAGAAGAACGTTCCCCTGTGATCTTCCTGCTCGACGCGGTACGCGACGCGTTCCAGGTTCGTAGGAGGATGGTCGAACTCGCGTGCGATCTCGATACCAAGCTCGGGGTGCCGCGAGACCGCGTAGTCGTCGATGGTGACGCGGCAGTCGAGCGCGACGATGCTGCCCGTGGTGGTCATTGCGAGCGGATTGATCTCGACCGAGCGAGCATCGACCGAGCGAGCAAGGTCGAACACCGCCCACACGATCCTCTCGTACTCCCCCACCGCTTCGGGCGGGCATTTGATCGAGCGGACCGCCTCGGCCAACTCGCGTCGATCCGGCCCGTTCATGACATCGCACGCGACTCGCCGCGTGCGATCGCCGTGCTCTTCCACGCCGCTCCCGCCACTCCCGGACAGCAGCAACACCGGCGCACGAGCGCACTCATCGATTGCCAGTGACACAAAGAACTCCCGCGCGACCGCAACGCACTCCTCGATGAGCACCTCCGTCACAGGAAACTTCCCGAATGACAGAGCGAGCATCTTCGCCGTCATCTCGCCCGCTTGCGCGGGGCTCTGGGCGCGGGCGATTCCGCCCGCGGCTGCTCGGCCCGTCATCCACGCCTGCACCTTGACCATAACGGGCGTGCCCAGACTGATCGCGGCCGCCGTCGCCTCTTCGGGCGACCTCACAACCACACCCCGAGGCACGGGGATGCCAGCCTTCAGGAGCAGGGACTTGCCTTGATATTCGTGGATTCGGGCCATAAGTAGTCGTCAGGTAGCGGGCCGATTGTACCTCAGGGAACCGGGCCGCGTGATCTGACCATGTTGCAAGGATGCCGCACGATTGCCCGGCCGGCCATCGTGACCGGCAAGGAACGCTGGCCACGCCACGCACACAGACACCGGCAATCGATGACGCACCGGCGGCTGCGCCGGTGCGTCATCGATTGCGCCGAGAGACGCTCATCGAAGAAGGCCTGTCGCTGGCCCCACAAGTAAAATCCAGCCCAGCCAGGCCGCCCAGCATCACCAAAGCCAAACGCTCGCAAGTCCTTGCCGCCAGAGAACTCCGGGCCGTGAGAATCGCCGTCTAGTTCACGGCATTGGGTGCCACCCGCCCGATCGTTGAATCCAATCACATTTCAGAGGGCGGACGCGACCAGCGGCCGCCCTCATTTCAATTGGCTCAGGTTGATCAATGCCCCGATGGGGTCACAGTGCCCAAACCACGATCTCGTCCCTGAGTTCCGTACTCAGTGCTCATATTGGAGTTCCGGTGACCGTTGCCGAAGGGGTTAAAAACACCCTGACCTGACCCAGATTCCGTTGACCTAAATCGACTTGCCGATCTGGCGAGCCTCGAACTGTTCGGGGCTCAGGTAGTCCAGGGCGGCATGGAGACGCTGACGGTTGTAGAACATCTCGATGTACTCGAACACGGCGGCGCGGACCGCCTCTTCTTTGGTGGCGAACTTGCGATGGTAGACCATCTCGGTCTTGAGCTTGCCCCATTGGTCTTGACCCCATCTTCGGTCCAGGTCGGATGAGAGCCGAGGGCTTCATGCGCTTGTCCCCGTTCCAGTACCAACCGCAGGGTGAGCTTTCCGGC
>JAYVUC010000083.1:0-19392 GCA_043788295.1 Phycisphaerales bacterium | reverse complement strand
GCACTCGCTTCGAGAAACTCGCGGTTCACTTCCACGGGATGCTCCAACTGGCGATAATCAAGCGGTACTTGAGGTTACTGTTTTCAGACAGAGCCTAATCCTGCTCCACAATCTCTCCCTCGACATGGCCGAGCGTTTGCGGCATACTGCGCATATGCACGACGCCAGCGAACAACCCCCACCCCCGCGCCAACCCCTGGCCAAGCCGCCCAGGTTCCAGTGGCCGCCCCGCGCCCAGCCCACCGGGCCGACGATTGCTCCGGGCACTCCGAGGTCCTTTGAACCTCCACCTTGCGGCCCGGCATCTGCTGATCTCGATCCGCTTCCTGCCCACGACCCGCCGCCGCGAGCTTTCTGGGACGACTTCGAGACTGTGTGGCTTGGCCGCCGCGCGGCTCCGTTCGTGCAGCGAGCGCAGGAGCAAGGCTGGACACCCGACGACCGCCGCGCATACTGCGGCCGCTGCGGCAGCACCGTCGGGCCACACGAAGCATCACTCGACCTTGACGCTCCTTCGTGCCCATCGTGCCGCAACCGACGCCTGCAGTGGCAGCGCTGCATCCGCCTGGGCGAATATCGTGGACTGCCCCGCCGCGCGGTCCACGAGCTCAAGTTCACCGCCTGGCGAAGCGTGGGTGTCGAGCTTGGCAAGCTGCTCGGCGCAGCCCTCACCATCGAACTCGACGCGGCCGGCATCAAACGCCACGACGCCGCCCTCGTCCCCGTGCCCATGACCCTCTTCCGCCGCATCATGCGCGGCGTCGATCACACACAAACACTCACACGATCGATGTCCCGCACCGCCGACACCCCCACGCTGCGGCTCCTGACGCGAAAGCACCGGCCTTCGCAGCTCGCGGTGCCGCACTCCGAGCGCACCAAAAATATCCGCGGCGCGTTTGGGCTCGCACGCCCGCCCCAGAATTGGCCAAAGGTGCTGGTGCTGGTCGATGATGTCCGAACGACCGGGGCAACCCTTGCCGAGGCCTCTCGCACATTGCGGGAGGCGATTCGCAGGGGTGGCGCGTCGGATGTTCAGATCTGGACAGCGGTTGTGACAGTGGCCCAAAGCCATCGGAGGCCATGCGTTTGGACCGTCGATGAGGCCGAAACGCCACCGGACGCGTGTTGACACATATTTGTTTTACTTTTGTTTGGCTACGCCTAAGTCGTGGGTGGCGAGCCGAATACGCCGCATCGCTGAAATGTTCCTCGGCATGAGCTTGACGCACCCGGCGTGCGAGCTATCCTTCCTCTCGCCGAATGAGAGATTACTCGCGGCCAACAGGGCCTGAGCTATCTCACCCTCTTTGAAAAGTGAACAGTTGGGACAAGCGCGAGAATGTGCGACCGCGACACTTCCGGAAAGCCTCCATGGGCGATTCGGAAGCCCTGACCAGGGAGTCGTTGGTCGAGATCCCCCGGCGTAGCCAATGGCGACGACCGGGTGGTCCATCTGGGATTCACAGCCCAGATGCACTCATTTCTCGTTTGGAAAGCCGGTCGTTCGCCTCCCCGGCGGCGATCGGTTGAGAGAAATAGCTACACGGGGTCGGTTTTGCCGCCGACCCCAGCCAACCCGCAAGGGTTGGCAGACCGCCCCGATTCGGGTTTGGTTTCACCGCAAGGTGCGACTGATAACCGGGTTGGGGAATAACATGGTCACTTCGTTGATGAAGTTTACCACTTCAGGATGCAAATCCTGGGGTGCGACAATGGCATTCAATTGAAGAGTTTGATCATGGCTCAGACTGAACGCTGGCGGCATGGCTAAAGCATGCAAGTTGAACGTACCCGCAAGGGTAAGTGGCGGACGGGTTAGTAATGCGATCGAACGTACCCCGAGGTGGAGGATAGCCGTGGGAAACTGCGGGTAATACTCCATGATCTCTTCGGAGCAAAGATTTATCGCCTTGGGTTCGGCGATCGTCCTATCAGGTAGTTGGTGAGGTAAAGGCTCACCAAGCCAAAGACGGGTAGCGGGTGTGAGAGCACGACCCGCAACATCGGAACTGAGACACTGTCCGGACTCCTACGGGAGGCTGCAGCAACGAATCTTCCGCAATGGGCGAAAGCCTGACGGAGCAATGCCGCGTGCGGGATGAAGTATCTATGGTATGTAAACCGCTGTCAGAAAGCAGAAACACTGATTGCTTTCAAAGGAAGTGGCGACTAACTCTGTGCCAGCAGTCGCGGTAATACAGAGGCCACAAGCGTTAGTCGGAATCACTGGGCTTAAAGGGTGCGTAGGCGGATTTCCAAGCGTCCTGTGAAAGCCTCCGGCTCAACCGGAGAACAGCAGGGCGAACTGGAAGTCTCGAGGTTGGTAGGGGCTCACAGAACTGTCGGTGGACCGGTGAAATGGGTAGAGATCGACAGGAATGCCGATGGCGAAGGCGGTGAGCTGGGCCAATTCTGACGCTGAGGCACGAAAGCGTGGGGAGCAAACAGGATTAGATACCCTGGTAGTCCACGCCGTAAACGATGTACGCTAGATCGGTGCGGTTTTGACGCCGTATCGGTCGACGTGAAAACGATAAGCGTACCGCCTGGGGAGTACGGTCGCAAGGCTAAAACTCAAATGAATTGACGGGGGCTCACACAAGCGGTGGAGCATGTTGCTTAATTCGAGGCAACGCGAAGAACCTTACCTGGGCTTGACATGGCCGGATTAACTCTTTGAAAGAAGAGCCAGGCCCGCAAGGGTACAACGGTCACAGGTGCTGCATGGCTGTCGTCAGCTCGTGCTGTGAAGCGTCGGGTTAAGTCCTCTAACGAGCGCAACCCCTATCGTTAGTTGCTCGGCGAAAGCCAGTACTCTAGCGAGACTGCCGGTGTCAAACCGGAGGAAGGTGGGGATGACGTCAAGTCCTCATGGCCCTTACGCCCAGGGTTGCAAACGTGCTACAATGGCGCGCACAAAGTGATGCAAGGCCGCAAGGCGGAGCAAATCGCAAAAAACGCGCCCCAGTTCGGATTGCAGGCTGCAACCCGCCTGCATGAAGTCGGAATCGCTAGTAATCGGAGATCAGCTACGCTCCGGTGAATGTGTTCCTGAGCCTTGTACACACCGCCCGTCACGTCATGGGAGCCTGGAGTGCCCGAAGCCGCCATATTTCAATGGTGTCTACGGCAAGACAGGTGACTGGGACGAAGTCGTAACAAGGTAGCCGTAGGAGAACCTGCGGCTGGATCACCTCCTTTCTAAGGGATTTCCTTAGACCTGCCATAGGTCAGAACCGTGGTCCCGGCGAGTAGCCGGTGCCCACGGGCAACCCTCTGACCTCGGAGAGCAATCTCCAGCAGGCCGTCAACACATTCTCGTACGCCCCAAGCTGCCCGACGCCTTACCGCGTCGTGCAGAGCAAGGTGTGCAACTCGCCCGTGAGGGCGGTCAGTGCTTTCCCAACTGTTTGCGATCAACGGAGTCATCCTCCCGAGACACCCACGCCAACGCGTGGGTGTTTTCGTTTTTTCACCAAACAGCCGATTCACGCTCGGAAATGCCCTGCGGCACCCACGCGACAATCCACCGTCCCACCACTCGTTGCGCTTTCTCGCTTGCTTCTTGCCCGCCGATCACAGAAACTACACGCCATGCAAGTCTATCTCGACGACCAGCTCATCCAAATCGAACGCCCCACCCTCAGCCTGGCCCTCTCCACCGCCGCTCGGGTCGCGGAATCCAAGGGCCGCATCATCATCGCGGCCTTCGCCGACGGGTCGCCTCTCCCGGATCAGCTCCTGCAGGCCCCCACTGACGAGTTCTCGACCATCGTCGAGCTCAAGCTTCGCTCAGCTTCACCCTCGCAAATCGTCGGCGATTTGCTCCTGCACGCTGCCGATGCCGTGGAATCCGTCCGGGTCACGCAGCAACATGCCGCAAACCTGGTTCAGGCGGGCGATCTCAAGGCGGCGACCGAGCCGCTCCAGACGATTTTCACGGTGTGGCAGGCTGTTTCCGACGGGCTCGCCAACGCCGCTACCATGCTCGACATGGACCTGGCCACCCAGCGCGTCCCCGACGGCACGGGCGGCGCGCTGGCGA
The DNA here is from genome assembly GCA_043788295.1 of Phycisphaerales bacterium. GTDB lineage: Bacteria > Planctomycetota > Phycisphaerae > Phycisphaerales > UBA1924 > UBA2396. Next base: position 15,344 of record JAYVUC010000083.1, on the reverse strand, counting down.
TCGCCCCGCTCATCGAGATTCTCGTCGAGCGGCTCACCAGCCTGCGGACGGCCCTGCAAAGCGGCGACGCCTCCGCGCTCGCGGATTGCCTCGCGTACGACCTGGAGGATTCCGCAAAGGACTGGAATACGATGCTCTGCGGGCTCCGTGAGGTGCTCCCAAAGTCCACTTGAAATCTGTTCAACATGACGCCGTCACACCGACTTTCCATCTCGCCTTCCTTGAACACCGACTCGCTTGCAGAGACACGGGACGCGGTCGACGAGCTGATGGATCGCGGCTCGGCCGCCCTTCTGCGCACGGACTACTTCGAGTGCGAGCGGTTCTGCGTGCAGGCGATCCGTCAGGCTCGCGCGGCGGGCGATTTTGACCGCCTTTCTTGCATCACGCTCCCGCTGCAGGAATGCCGTCGCCAGCGGCGTCACGAGGCGGTGGATTCGGGCTTTCGCCACATCCTGGACTGCATCCCGTCGCACCGTGAGATCCTGCTGCCTGGACTCTATCTTGTCCAGCCTCCACTTATAGGCCTCGACGCTCGCAACATCCGTCTCGCGGCCGAGGGCTCCCGCGTCCCGATCGTGGTCGTCTGCCGCGAACCGATGACCCGCACGGGCCTTTGGCCCATCGTCGCGGTGGGAAGCGGCGGCCTGATCGACACGCTCACCATGCGGGTGCGCATCGCTCCGCCGCTGGGCGTTGTGGCTGCTCCGGAAACGCCCACACACGATCGTTCGTCGCAGCCGCCACTCGCCGCGTGGTTCCTGGCGGCGAATGAGGCATTGGGAGATTGGGCAATCGCCTCGGTCGAGCCCGAGACGCACCCGTGGCATCGGGTTGATTGCCTGCTCGAAGCCCTGGACGCGTTGCCTGATCACGAGAAGCTCATGCAACGGCTAGCCGACGCGTGCCACGTTGCGGTTGGCACGCTCCCACCGATGACGCCGCACCGTCCATCTCGCCATAATGACCCGTTCTCGTTCTAGGGCCCGGCGTCGGATTGATCCAATTCGGGTAGTCCGCGGACTGCGGGTTATGGGCCGTCGCGCCTGCCCACCAATTTGGGCCATGAACTCCGGCCTCACGGATGGAGATGAATGGACGCCAACTTTGCGCCGATGAGACTCCTTCGGGAGGTACTCATGTCCGAGGAAAGTGATCGCAAGCCCGTTTCACCCTTGACCAGCGCGTTCATCGACGATCCCGACATGATCGAGCTCGTTGAGGCATTCGTTGCCGATCTCCCGGCTCGCATCGACTCGATTATCGCCGCGGTATCCGCACAAAGCATCACGGACGTGGGGCGGCTGACGCACCAACTCAAAGGCGCGGCGGGCGGGTACGGATTTCCCACGCTGGGGGAGGCGGCTCGCAAGATCGAGCTCACGCTCATGGCTTCATCGGCACCAGCGGCCCAAACACTGTCCGCGATCGATGGCGACATCCGCGTGCTGCTGGACCTCTGCTACCGGGCGGCGTTGTCCGCCCCGGGGGCCTCAAGGCCGCATCCTCGCTCGTAACACGTCGTCGCGTTGCTTCCGTTCGCCTTCACAGACTCTCTCAACCTGGCAGAATCTCGAATGACCAATCCTGATCTCCAACTCGACGAGCAGAAGCCAACGGTTCTCGTCATCGACGATTCGCCCGACGTGCATCGCCTGATCAAGGCTCGCATGAAGCAGGAGGAGGTCGAGATCTGCGGGTACACCGATCCGCGTCTGGGCCTGGAGCACGCGCGCAGCACGCCCCCTGCGGTGATCCTGCTGGACCTGGACCTGTCCACCGTGCCCAACATGGACGGGTTTGAGGTGCTTCGGGCTCTGAAAGATCACCCCGCGACGCACCATGTGCCCGTGATCATCGTCTCGGGCCTGACAAGCTTGCAGGACAAGATCACGGCGTTTGAGCTTGGGGCGATCGACTATGTCGTCAAGCCCTTTGAGTTCACCGAGTTTCGCATCCGCGTTCGCTCGGCGCTGCGAGTCAACCGGCTGTTGACCATGCTCTCGACGCGGGCGCAGCTCGACGGGCTCACCGGCTTGTGGAATCGTGCCCACTTCGACTCGCGCCTGTCCGAAGAGCTTGCCAGGTCGGCACGGGCCGCAAGCCCGCTCTCGATCGCGATGGCCGACTGCGATTTCTTCAAGTCGATCAACGACACGTTCGGGCACCCGGCGGGGGACAGCGTGCTCCAAGGGCTCGCAAAGATTCTCAAGCATGAGTGCCGGCAGTCCGACGCCGTATGCCGGTATGGCGGGGAGGAGTTTGTGATCCTCATGCCCGACACCAAGCCCGCCGATGCCGCCGCAGTTTGCGAGCGGATCCGCGCGGCGATCCAGAACACGACCTGGCCTCGCCACCCCGAACGAAAGGTCACCACGTCCTTCGGGGTCGTAGGGCTCAACGCCACGGGTGCCATCGACGCGGGAACGCTGGTTGAGGCCGTGGACAAGGCGCTGTACACCAGCAAGAAGACGGGCCGCAACAAGGTGACGGTGACAGAGCTGGGCACGCCGGTGACCTCATCGGCGGTCGCGGCCTGAACACGCGGCGGAATCAGAACGGGAAGATGATCCCGACGTGCAACATGGGCAGATCGCGTGACGGATTGCGGCCGTCGCCGTAAATTCGCGCGTTCGACAGGTGATGCCAGCGCAGACCGGCTTCGATCCGCGTGTTTCCCGAACCGATCGCTTTGGTGATGCCGATGCCAACTCTGGGCGTGAGATTGAACTTGGTCCCGCCCTGCGGCACCTGTCCCGACAGAAGCGCGAAGCCCACGCCCGTGTCGAGGAAAACCGTCCAGTCGTTGTCGTTGTAGAAGTGCCAGCGGAAGACGAAGTTCGGATTGATTCCGACGCGATCCTTACCCTGCTGCCCGAAGTACCAGAGCCCAAGCTCGCCGCCGATCTGAATATTCTGTGCGATGAAGGTTGACGCGAGGGCCCGAAGATTGAAATCCGTGTCCCTTCCAAGGCTCGAGGCGACACCCCCGCCAAGTTCCCACCACCAGCCCGAATCAGGACTGCCGAAGACCTTCTTGCCGGGCGTGCTCTGGGGCGGCGTGGTGGGCGTGGTGGGCGTGGTGGGAGCAGTTGGCTGAACCACGCCCGTCCCGATCGCTATCAGCGGCGCGACACCCTCCGCAGCGGCGGGCCACACGTCTTTCGGCGCGTATCGAAACTCGTAGCCCGTTCCGGCGAATGTGGGCGAGGCAGCGGCGACGAGGGCTAGCAGAGCCAGTTTCTTCATGCTTGGAGCGTATCACAAGTGCGGGCTCCACGCAGGCCCGTGGACCAACCGTCCGCAGTCGGCCTTGCGTACGCTCGCCACATGCCCGACGACGCGATCGACACCATTTCTGCCAGGGTTCAGAGGCTCGAAGAGTCGCACGGGTTCGCCGAGCACACGACCCAGCAGCTCTCGCAGCATCTTGTGGCGTTGACGCGGCAGTTGGACGAGGCCGCTCGCCGCATCGCCTCGCTCGAGGATCGTTTCCGAACGGCCAGTGCCCCGCACACTGCGGAAACCGACGGCCATCCGTCAGAGGGCACGCCCTCGCCGGGGCTCTCGATGGATTCGTGACGCCCGAGGCGACGTTTACCAACCGACCTTTGCAAAGAGCGTCTCGGCCGCGTCGCCATAGAACGCCCGCAGCGCTTCCGCAGGCAGCCCGAATCCGCGCAGGAGCGGTGCCGCCATGGGGCTGTACTTCGCCGGATCGACCATCGCCAGATCGGGATCGGCGATGGGGCTCTCGCCCACATAGGACGATTCCCACATCGCGCGAAGGGCTGCATATCGGCTCGCGTAGAGATCGAACGCTGCCTCGGGGCTGTCGGCTAGATCGCCCATGGGGTGTGCCTTTGGGGCACCCTCTGGCCGAGAGAGGTGCTCGTCGGTGGTCACGATGTCGGACCCGAAGAGGACGCGGCCACTCCAGTGGGTCAGAAATGCGAGGACGGCCTCGCGCGAGTGCCGCGAGATTTCGCGCACGATCCACTTGGTCGCCGACGCGTCGAGGTAGAGATTGTCGTGACGTTCAAGCAGCCCGGTAAGGAACGAGAGGTCCTCGGGCCAGCCGCCCATGTGAGCCACGAGCCAGGGGGCCGGGAAGCGATCGACCATGCGTTCGAGGCTCTCGTACGCCTCCGCCTTGGTGCCATACTTCGCGCTGTCCTGATATTTCGTTTTGAACCAGGTGTCGGGGTCGGCGACGTGGCACTGGAACATCATGCCCAGGCTCATCGCAAGCTCGGCAGCCTTCACGCGCCAGGGCGAGTCGAACGGGATGTAGTCCATCGCGTCATCGCCCGTGATGAGGTCGCGGAGCCGCGGGGCGTTCCAGAACTTGATCATGCGGGATCCGTGCTCGCCGTGGTAGGTTCGGATCGCGTCGAGATACCCAGGTCCAAACGCCTGCTTGCGATCGGGAGCCATGAAGTTTGGGATTGCCACAAATCGCACCGCGTCGCCCAGCACCTCACGGACGCCCGCGACCTGATCGAGCCTTGTCTGCGAGAAGACGCGCGACACGCCGAAGAGCGGCGCGATGAACTTGAAGATCTTCGCGGCCTCAACGCCGTTCACGTGCAGATGGGCGTCGATGATGGGCCGAACGGGCGTACCCAGGCGTGCGGCGACAGCCCGGTAGTCGAGCCCGAAACGATTGGCGGGCGAGACACGGCCCGGCCGCGTCGTCTTGACGAAAATGTACGGTGAGATCACGAGGGGATCGTAGCGGCTGATCCGCAAGCCGACGAGGCTAGTGCTCGCTCGCGCTGTCCAATTCGATCGCACGCCGAACCGCCTGTGGATCGTACACGCGGCCGTTGACAACCTGCCCGATGTACAGGGAGTGGTCGGCCTCGAGATCGAGGTGGCGAACCACGACGCAGTCGAGCACGGAGATTGCCCGCTTGAGAACAGGGGTACCGGTGCTGAGCTTCTCGACCGCGAGACAATCAAATGGATCGCAATCGCGGCGTGCCGAGTCGCTGAACTTCTTCTGGACAAGCCGATCGCTCGCGTCGACGCGGCAGATCGCAAAGCAGTGGCTGTCGCGGATGAGAGTCTCGGCCCAGTGCCCGCGGAAGATCGCCACCGCGACCATGGGCGGCTCGGCCGAGCACTGCATCGCCCACCGCGCGACAAGCCCCGATCGGCGGCCATCGTGCGCGGCGGTCATCACATAAAGCCCGTTGGGGAACGCCGCCAGCGCGGGAAGCGCACTCGCAAGATCAACCCCCACCATCACCCCGCGGATTCCTTCTGCGGGGCTGATCGTCGGCGGCTGATATTTGAGCTGCGCGAGGCCCTCGCTCGTGAGTTCGGCCCGCAGATCAGTCATGTCCGGCGTGGGCGATGAGATTTCTTGCGCGGTCGTTTGGCGACCACGACGCGGCTGTCCGGGATTCACACGGGTCTGACCGAGACGCAAGATGATCCTCCACACATACTTATGACACGAAAAAACATTTTTCCCACAGAAATCTACGACTTCGTGAAAAATAGGCCAGAGTGTTGACTTGTGGTTGAGAGTGGGTTAGATTCCCATGTCTGCCCAAGGAACCAATCGTGATCTTTACCGGAAATGCCGAAGCCACGATCGACGCCAAGGGGAGGCTCAGTATCCCGGCGAAGTTTCGTGCACAGGCGGACTCGGGCGGTGCGGGAAACGTTTGGGTTTGTATTCCCTGGTCGGGCGGTGTGCTTCGGATTTACACGGGTGAGCAGTTCACGCGGCTGGCGGAGATGGGTGGAGCGAGTTTGACGCCCGATCCTGATCTGGCTGAGTTGGAGACGACGTTCTTCAGCCTTGCGGAGACGCTTGAGACGGATTCGGCGGGGCGGATTTCGATGCCGAAGAACCTGATCGAGCTCACGGGGCTGGGACAAGAGTGTGTGGTGCTGGGTGCCAAGGACAGGCTGGAAGTTCGAGACAGGGCGAAGTGGAAGCAGACCTTACCCGGGCAGTTCAACAAGCTGGAGGTGCTGGCGGCGAAGCTGGCAGCCCGAGGGAACCCGAAGGCCTGAGGACGACGGAGAGAGAGATCGGGGTTCCTGTGTAGGTCGCGGCGGAAACGCCCGACGCAGGATTTGGAAGGGGACAAGCACGAGCGAGGCCCATGGACGGGCTGAGTTCAGACGGAAAGGCCGGGGCCAGGTCGAAGGCAGGACGCCGACGACGGCAACCTCGGCCACAGGTTCGAGAGGAGCCACGCACGCGTTGGGCGAAAGGATTCGCCCGTCGCGTGCGTCGGAGATCGCCAGCTTGAGACGACGCAACAGGGAAGCGTCGTTGAGGGCCGACAGCCACGCCCCTGTGTTTCGGGGTGCCGCAAGGACGCGGAAGGCTGCCTGAGGGCAAGGATGCCCGGAGTGCGATCCAGGCTTTGCGTGTTCGGCCCATGACCACCACGGGCCGAACGCTTTGGTTTGACAACAAGTCTCTATCGGCGACGGGTCCACCAACCACCACTGCCTCGATACCCCGTCGCCACCACGCCGCTCGGCCCACCACCGAGCGGCGACTTTTTTGAGGCGGCCTGAGTTGGAGAAATGGTCACACAGGGATCCGGTTCGGAGAACCGGGCCACGAGAAAGCGAATACGATCGTTTATGCCTACGACAATCGCATCGCGTTCCGCTTCTGCCAGCAATGAGTACGTTCTTGGCACGGGCCGCGACGAGTCGGACCGGCTGGGGCTACAGCATCGTCTGTGGTCGGCGGCATCGCACAAGCTTTGGGAGCGTGCGGGGATTCGGCCGGGCATGAGCGTGCTAGACGCGGGGTGCGGGCCCGGGTTTGCTGCGATGGACCTTGCGCAGATCGTCGGGCCGCGGGGGCGGGTCGTGGGAATAGATGAATCTCCGGGCTTCTTGAAAGCCCTGGGTGAGGAAGCCAAGGCGCGGCACATGACACACGTCGAGCGTGTGCTGGGCGATGTGCAGCAGCTTGAAACGGCGGTCCCGGGCTCGCGTGGGGCGTTCGATATGGCATATGTGCGATGGGTGCTTTGCTTTGTGCCCAGGCCGGCCGACGTGGTGAAGGGGCTGGCGGCTCTTGTGAAGCCCGGTGGGCGTGTGGCGATTCAGGACTACTTCAATTACGAGCACTCGATCAAGATCGCGCCGCGCGACGCGGCGTTTGAGCGTGTGATCGCGGGCGTGGCGGCATCTTTCCGGGCACGCGGGGGCAACCCCGACATCTTCGGCGAGCTGCCGGGCATGCTGCTGGCGAACGGGTTTGAGATTTCGCACTTTGACGTGGTGCAGCGGACCGCCAGGCCGCCCGCAGCGGCGGCGTGCGGGCTCTCGGGCGGGGACACGATGTGGCACTGGCCCGACACCTTTTTCCGCACGTTCACACCCAAGCTTGTCGAGCAGGGATTCATCACGGGGGCCGAGCGGGACGCGGGACTTGCAGCGTGGAACCGCGCTTGCGGCGACCCTGCGGCGTTCGTGCTGATGCCCAGCGTTTTTGAGCTGGTTGCCATCCGAAAGTGAGCGGCGAAAGCTCGGCGGGCGGAACGCGAGGCAGGCTTTATTTGGTCTCGTCGGAGAACTGAACCGTGGTTGTAAGAATCGCGGTTTCAAACTGCTGTGCCGCTGCGTCGTTAGAGAGTTGGAGCGTGATCCTGCTGAGGACGCGAGTGCCTGGCATGGGGCGTGATTCTCCCGCCTCAAACGACTCTATGAAAGCGGCCAGGTCGAACGTATCGACGACGCCGTCGCCGTTGAAATCAGCGTCCATGCCCATCGCCTCCCACTTTGCTGTGAATGCGTCGAGATCGGCGGCGGTCAGGTTCCCGTCGCCGTCGGTGTCGGCGGTGAATTGTGTCGGCATGGAGAGCGTTACGAATCCCTCTTTGCCGGTGAAACTGACGTTGATGTGATTGTCGAACCTGCTCAGGGCCACATCATCACCCGATGGTTCAGCGAGAATCAATCCCGACCCACTCAGGCGCGAGGAGAGCAGGGAGATCACCGGGCTGATGGTCGGTTCGGCCGCGACAGGACCATCGGCGTGCGTCCACAGATCGTCGCCCGCAGTGCTTTCGGGCACGAAGTTGTCGGCCCGGTTCGATGTGGTGCGGCTCGTATCGCCGGACGTGGCGAGGGTGGCGGGGGTGGCGGGGGTGTTCGGCCCCATCCGCAGGTCGAGCAATCGGCGGTCAGAGCTTGTACCCGAGAACAGAAGGGCACCTGTGAGTCCCGCCATGACGACGAGGATGCACCCGACGACAGCGCGATCAGACTTCATGCGGCGTACCTCCGGCGGTTCCATTCCGGCGCGGAACGGTGTCTGTATATATCGTCAAGACGCGGGAAAGGTTCACAAGTTCCGAAGCGAACGCGAGAAAACCGGCCGTCAGGACAATCTTGCGCGTGAGGAGATTGAACGGGGAAGGCAAGAGGGAATGGTGGCCCGATTGGGAGGGCTGGATCAAGGAAGAATGGAGGGCCGAGGACCAGTTGGGAGGGCTGGGGGACGAAGGCCGGCACGGTGTGTCAGACCACGAGAAGACCGGCACGGAGAGTCAAACTACGAGAAGACCGCACGGAGTGCCGGTCCACCAATGCCGGAGTGCCGGGCCAGTAGAATCAGTGCTTGCGGGTCAACAGGAAGGGGGTGTGCTCGGACTCTTTCCCGCTCTTGTACGAGGTCCAGTTCACGTCGAGCGTGTCGGCGTCTTTGAGCGTCATCACGCACCGACCCATGTACTCCTGGGCGGCGTCTTTGCGGTTGGTGACACTCTCGAACTGGAAGTCGAGCTGGTGGGGATTTCCCGGCTTGGCCTTCATGCGGGGTTGATTTCCCATCGCGCAGTAGTGCGTGAGGACCATGGAGTCGCCGTCCATGTGGTACATATTGGTCATCTCGTGTGGCGTGCCTGGGAACATGACCTCGCGCAGGGCTGAGCCGTTCGAGGTAACGGTGATGACCGATGCAAGGACTTTGTTGCCCTTCTCGTCGGTCTGCATCCATTCGCCGACGAGACGGGGGGCGATGCCCGGCAGCGAGCAGGCGGCGGCGACAGGCGCGGGGGTGTGGGATTGACTTGCGCAGCCGAACCCAAGTACGAGGAGGGAGGAAGCGAGGATGCAGGTGATGGAACGGCTCATGGAAAGGCTCCTATGTGGGAATGTGGTGCAGAATACCATGACTTGTCCCTCGAAAGCAACCGGCGGATCGGGCTCGCTATGCTTTCGACGTGACCGCCCCCTGCCCTTGGCAATTTGACCTGACCAATCGGCACCGTCGCCTGTGCAGGCCTTTGGTGCTCGTTCTAGCTTTCCTTGGGCTTGTATCAACCCTCGCGGCCACTCCACCCCAGACGGTGCCCTCACAGAACCAACCAACTCACTCACTGGCGAAGCCGCAGGCGATCCCGGCCGGGCGGCGGGCAGATTCGTTGGTCGTGTTGACACTCAGGGGTCATATCACGCGGTTTGTGGCGGTGTCGGTGGAGCGGCGACTGGCGGCGGCTGTGGTGGCGGGAGCGAACGCGGTGGTCTTTGACATCGACAGCACCGAGGCTGAGCTGGGGTCGGTGGGCGATATCTGCCAGATGATCAAATCGACTTCTGCCCCTCGCACGATCGCGTGGATCAACACACGGGCGACGGGTGGTGCTGCGGCGATCGCGCTGGCGTGCGAGGAGATCATTGTCAACGATCCGGCGACGTTGGGGGAGGTCGTCTCACCCATGTCGAATGATAATTCCTCGCGTGGCCAATCCAACCTTATCGCCATCAAGTCACAGATGCTGTCGGAGGTTGTGGATTCGGCGCGGCGTCGGGGATGGGACGAGTATCTGGTGCAGGCGCTGGTAGTGGCGGGTGTGGAGTTGTGGCAGATCGAGAGCCCGTCGACGGGGGAGCGTGTGTGCGTCGATGAGGCCGAGTTTCGATTCCTGACGGGGACGGAGCCACCGCGATTTCGGGCCGAGCTTATCACGGGTCGAGGGCCGAGCCCCGCGGGGATTCCACAGATCCCGGCCAACGGCGCGGGCGGGCAGGGAGTGCCGGTGCTGCTTCCGCAGCCGCCGAGCAATCCCGAGGCGTTTCGCCCGGCGTCGCGGAGCGTCGCGGGAATCGTGCAGCTGGTGCATCCGGGGAAGGGCACGGGGGGCTCGGCACTCATGGGAGGGCTGCCGAGCAAGCGATTCACGTTCACGAATGCGGATGCGGGGAAATGGAAGCCGGCGGGATACGTCTCGAACGGGTCGGACGCGGCGACGGTGCGAACGGGGCAGTTTGTGCGGTTTGGGTTCACGAGTCTGACGGTGAAGGATGAGACGGCGCTCAGGCAGGCCTTTGGCGCGACGTCGGTGCGCCGGCTTGAGATGTCGTGGTCGGAGCGATTGGCGGGAGTTCTCGACTCGCCCATCGCACGGTGGATCTTTACGGCGATCCTTCTCATTGCGTTATTCGTCGAAATGACACACCCGGGCACATTTGTGCCGGGATTGATTGCCGCTATCGCGCTGCTTCTGCTCCTTGGGCCCGCCTTTGTTGCCGGGATGGCGAGCTGGTGGGCCGTGGCGGCGATCGGGGCGGGGATTGTCCTCCTGGTGCTGGAGCTCTATGTGATTCCGGGCTTTGGAGTCACGGGAATTTTGGGCCTGGCTTTACTGTTCGTGGGCCTGGTCTTCACCTTTGTTCCAGGGGGCACGGGCGGGGGGCTTTCCTCGGTTGAGTCGCAGGATGCGCTGCTTCGCGGGGTGGTGACGGTGCTGCTCTCGGCGGTCACGGCGATATTCGGGATTTTCTTTGTGGTGAGACAGCTTGGGGCCATTCCGCTCTTTGAGCGGTACGTGCTGAAAGATGTCTCGGAGGAAGAGGGCGAGGATCTGATCGCCGGGATGGTCAAGCGGCGGGAGGTTGAGCTGTTCGCGGGCGACGAGGGGATTGCGACGACGGACCTGAGGCCGGCGGGCAAGGCACAGTTTGGTGATACAATCGCGGACGTGGTCGCGGAGATCGGGTACGTGAACGCGGGGACACGGGTCCGCGTCGTGAGCGCGGGGCGTCTGAGGGTGATCGTGGATGCGATCAAGGATACGGAAGGTGTGAGGGCGGGCCCGGCGGATGGGCCCGAATTGCGAGAGGCTTGAAGTCCTATGGAACCGCTTTTGCTATGGGGATTGGTGCTTCTGGCGGTCTCGGTCCTGCTGACCGTGATCGAGATTTTCGTACCCACGGCGGGCCTGCTCGGCCTGATATCGATCGTTGTGGCGGTCGCGGGGATCACCTGCCTGTTCAAGTATGACGGCGGGTGGGGACTTGGTGGGCTGCTTTCGACGGCGGTACTGCTCCCATCGGTGTTTTTCGGCGGCATCCAGATATGGAGAAACACGAATGCGGGCCGACGGGCGATGGGGATGCCCAGCGATGAGGAGATCGAGGCGCGGCAGCTCCGGGAGTTGAAGCAGCGGCAGGCGCGGGAGGCGATCCTGGGCATGGAGGGGGTCGTGCTGACAGACCTGCGGCCGATCGGGGTGGTCGAGCTCGACGGCAAGCGTGTGGACGCGTTGGCGGATGAGGGGTTCATTCAGGCGGGGCGGCGGGTGCGTGTGACGGCGGTCGAAGCGACCGAGGTCCGTGTGCGGGCGATCTGACATACAGTGCGGCCACTTGCGAGGCGGCGGGGACAATGCCTGTTGATCTTGTGAGGGTTCGCTACCCAGGAGGCATTTGATGCAGCTACTCGCACTCTCGGCAGTTCCCCAGACGACGCTCGCGATCGAGCAGGGGATCATCATCGCGATCGCGGTGGTGCTGGGGCTCCTCGCGCTCATCGCGTTCATCACCCTGGGGCAATTTCTCACGATCTACCTTCAGGCGATGGTCTCGGGAGCGCACGTTGGGCTTCTCGACCTTGTGTTCATGAGGCTGCGGAAGGTGGACGTGCGGATGGTGGTTTTCAACCGCATCCGTGCGGTGAAGTCGGGCATGTCGATCTCGACGAATCAGCTTGAGACGCACTATCTCGCGGGCGGGCGGGTGCCGACGGTGATCAACGCGCTGATCGCGGCCCAGAAGGCGGGGATCGAGCTTGGCTGGGACACGGCGACGGCGATCGACCTGGCGGGGCGGGATATTCAGGACGCGGTGAACACGAGCGTGAACCCAAAGGTGATCGACTGCCCGGCGGCGGGCGGGCCACGCGCCACGATCGACGCGGTGGCGCAGAACGGGATTCAGCTCAAGGCCAAGGCGCGTGTGACGGTACGGACGAACCTGAGGCGGCTGGTGGGCGGAGCGACCGAGGAGACGATCATCGCTCGCGTGGGCGAGGGCATCGTGACGACCATCGGCAGCGCGCACACGCACAACGAGGTGCTGGCGAATCCCGACAAGATTTCCAAGACGGTGATGGCCAAGGGGCTGGACGCGGGGACTGCGTTCGAGATTCTGTCGATCGACATCGCGGATGTGGATGTGGGCGAGAACATCGGCGCGAACCTGCAGATCGCGCAGGCCGAGGCGGACAAGAAGCGGGCGCAGGCTGAGGCCGAGAAGCGGCGGTCGATGGCGATCGCGCTGGAGCAGGAGAACAAGGCGAAGATCGAGGAGAACAAGGCGAAGCTGGTGCTTGCCGAGGCGGAGGTGCCACTGGCGATCGCCGAGGCGTTTCGCTCTGGCAAGCTGGGGATTTTCGACTACTACAAGATGAAGAACCTGCAGGCCGACACGCAGATGCGTCAGTCGATCGCGGGTGACCAGGGTGGGACGCCCCCGCCCAGGTGACTTTGGCGTGCGATGACGCTCGTAGCGGTCTTGGAATTGATCATTGGCCGCCCGACGTTTCCCACATCTCCGCCGCGATTTACGCTCGTGCACGACCGACGGCGTGCTGTACATGCTGATGGTGGGGTTGTCGCAGGAGTATCTCGCCCGCTTCGTCCACGACCTGGGTTTTTCCGATCAGATGATCGTTCTGGTCGTGCCCGCACCGATGTTTGCGGCGGCGATCCTCCAGCAACTGACGCCTTGGGGTGTTCGAAAGCTTGGATCCTACAGGCGATGGGTGTGGATGACGGCGGCGTTGCAAGCGGCTGCGCTGCTCCCGCTCGCGCTTCTTGCCCTGGGTGCCACGTGGTGGAAGCGGGTGGCGTTTGAGTGGGGCGACTCAGCGAACGGTTTGGTTGCGTTTGCGGGCCATTGGCTGCCCGCTGCCACGCTCTTCGTGCTCGTCACGGGCTTTTGGTTTGGCGCGATGTCTGGTGGTGCGCCGTGGCTGACGCTTGTGGGCAGAATGTTTCCGAGGACGATTCTGTCGAAGTACCTTGGACGCCGGCAAGTTCTGCTGCAAGTCGCGTTGCTCGTGGGGATGGGGCTCTCATGGGGCGCGACCGCTGAGGGATCGAGGGCCGAGGCAGGAGCGATGTGGGTTGGGCACGACCCGTTGATGGTCGTCTGGGCCGGCGTGTTTTTCGCGGCGATGCTCGTGCGCGGGGCGTCGGCCTGGTTTCTGGCGCAGTATTCCGAAGACGGCATCGCGCTTCCGGAGCCCGTGCCTGCGCGGGTCTTTGTGGGCGAGATCGCAAGGTCGTCAAAGGGGCAGGGTCTGCGGTACCTGCTCGCGATGCAGGCTGCCACGGCCATCGCGTTCCCGTTCTTCAACCTCTACATGTTCAATGTCTTGAAGGTCAGCTCAGGCGAGTACGGCTTGCTGCTGGCGGCGTTTTTCGCTGGCAAGATGGTTGCTGCGGAGCTCGCGGGACGTTCGGTCCATCGTTGGGGTCTGCGCACGTCCATCATCGGGGCGAGCCTTTTGCTTGTGCCGGTTCCCATCCTTTGGCTTGTCTCGTCGCACTGGATCTGGCTGCTCGCGGTGCAGGTATGGTCGGGGGCGGCTCTGTCGGCGTTCGAGCTCTGCTCGGTTGTTCTTCAGGTAGATCACGTCCCCGAACGCGAGCGAACCACGACACTCACGCGGTTCTCGATGGCGTTGCAAACCGCGGGGCTGGCAGGATGGTCGATCGGCTTTGCGCTTCATGGAGCATCCGAACGATTCGGGCAGACGGCCATGTTCGCCGCGTTGTTCGGGCTGTCTTTGATCGCACGTCTGCTCGCCTCGTGGCTGACGTGGCGGCTGGCGTCGGATGTCGAGCCGGTGGAGGAGGTTTTTGCGGTGGAGCCAGCGGGTGGCGAGGGCATGACGGTGCACATCGAGAGGCATTGAGCACACATTGTCGTGCGGGCACACCAGCGTAGTGGTTGCCCGGTTTGGTTCGTCTGCGCTGCCCATTGAGCCGCGGGTGGACGCGAGGGCAGAGCGTGCCCATGATCGTGCGTGGCCAGACAGTCAAAGCCCCGTCGCACCAGGCAACGCGATTCCATCGCGGCGGTGATTGAGACGTCTCATGGACCGATGAGCGCGCAGGAGATTCTTCGCGCCGCCAAGAAATCTTCGGCTGGCCTGGGAATCGCCACGGTGTACCGGCATATCCGGGCGATGTGCGACGCGGGTGAGGTGGCGGAGGTGGGCGTGCCGGGAGAGTCGCCGCGGTACGAGCGGGCGGGCAAGTCGCACCACCATCACTTTCTTTGCAGACGATGCGGGAGGCTGTTTGAGGTCGAGGGTTGCCCGGGCGATCTGTCGGCCCTGGCTCCAGCGGGTTTCACGCTCGAATCGCACGACCTGACTCTTCTGGGCCTGTGCGACGTGTGCGGGCTTTCCAAGAAGGCGAGATAGAAAGAATCAATCGGTCTTCAGGAACGTCATGGTCATGTGGTTGCCCTTGGCGTTGTAGACGACCGAGGTCATGTACGCCTTGATGAGCATGAGGCCGCGGCCGCAGGGGCGCTCGATGTTCTCGTCGAGCGTTGGGTCGGGGATCGAGCCGGGATCGAAGCCCGGGCCCTGGTCTTCGACGGCGATCACGACTTCGGTGGGGCTCACCTTGAAAGAGAGCTGGATCGGGATGGCCGCAGGGAGCCCCTCGTGACCGTGGTGGAAGGCGTTGGCGATTGCCTCGGCAAGGGCGAGCCGCACGGCGAAGCGGGCGGCCTTGGCGTAAACGTGCCGGTCCATCGAATCCACCACCGCGTTCTGGATGAGTTCTGACAAGGCGGCGTCGTTGACGAGCGAAACGCTCGCCGAGTCCGCGCCGTGAACCAGACCCGCGAGGGTCGGCGTGGTGGCCCGAGCGGCGGCGGGGTTGTGTGTGGGGTTGCTATCGGCCGGCATCGTCAGAGGCCTCGGGCAATCCTTCGGGCTGGTGCGCGGTGGGCGGGGCGACGGTTGGGGTCAACAGGCAGGGTCGGCGGGCAACGGACGGCAGGACACTGTTCAGCTGAAGCTCTTCATCGCGTCGGCGGTCGTGTCGTGG
>JAYVUC010000082.1:0-7095 GCA_043788295.1 Phycisphaerales bacterium | reverse complement strand
GCACTCGCTTCGAGAAACTCGCGGTTCACTTCCACGGGATGCTCCAACTGGCGATAATCAAGCGGTACTTGAGGTTACTGTTTTCAGACAGAGCCTAGACCGTTCCCGCCGCTTCCTCATGGACACGCCAGAAATGCTCGAAGCTCTTCGCAAACGAGTACTGCTGCATGTGTTGATGCGCAGCCCGCCCCATCGCCAGCCTTCGGGACGCGTCTGCCACAAGGCCCACCATCGCCGCCCCCCACGCCGCCGCGCTCTCTCCCGCAACGACGAGCCCCGTCCGCCCCGAGACAACCATGCTCTGTGGCCCGCCCTTGTCGCTCACGATCGCCGGCACCCCCGACGCCTGCGCCTCCATCACCGCCTGCCCCAGCGTGTCGGTGACGCTGGGAAACACAAAGAGATCGCTCGACGCGTAGTGCCGCGACAACTCCTCGCCGTGCCGAAACCCGCAGAACCGCACGGGCATCGTTAGCTCCGAAAGCTCGCGCGTCATCGTGCCGCGATACGGCCCATCACCGACAACAACCAACTCAGCCGCGATTTTCCTTCGCGCGAGCTCTCCTGCCGCCAGCTTCCACGCATCCACAAGCAGCGGCAGATTCTTCTCCACACTCACCCGCCCGCAATAAAGCACCCGCACCACCCCAAGCTCTTCCGATTTGTGCTTTGTGCCCTGCTCGTTGTGCTTTCCCGCCATCTCCTGCCACACCCGCACATCACGAAAGGCAGGCCCAAACGCCCCCGTGTCCATCCCCGGGAAAAGCCTCACCATCCTCGACCGATCGAGCCCGCCCGCCTCCATCGAGGTCATGTAATCCTCGCTCCGCGAAAAAATCCGGTCAAACGGCTCATAAAACCACCGCATCACCCCCCGCGCACACATCCCCATCACCCCGTCCTCGAAAAGCTGCTCGACATACGCCGGAAAGTCCGTGTGATACGTCCCCAGCAGCGGCACGCGCAGCCGCCTCGCAAGCTTTCGCCCCACCATCCCCACAGGCCCGGGTGTTGAGACATGGATCGCATCGGGACGCATCGCACTCGCCGCCGCCATCATCTTCCGCCCAGGAGGCCACACAAGCTCCAGATGCTCATACTTGGGCATCTTTCCCGCCACGATCGGATCGAAATTTCTGTAGTACGGACGGGCCGGAATCGCAAACCTCGTGCTCGTCATCACCACAAGCTTGCGCCCCGCCGCCGCCGCCGTGTCCGCCGCATTGCGGATGAATCGGCTCACCCCGTTCACATCGCCAAGCGTGTCTGTGAACAAGAGCACTCGCACGTCTCGCACCTCCAGTCGGCCATCGCCGTCTGTCACGACTGTACGTCAGCGAGCACAAGCCACTCCACGTTCCCCGCTCCCTTGGTTTTCTTCCCGCTCAGCCCGCCGCCCGCCACCGGCGATCTGGTCAACGCCAGCACCCGCACGCCCATCGCTGGCAAACTCTCGGCGACCTGCTGCGCGATCGACTCGGCCACATCTTCCGTCAGCACCCCCCCGACCGGCAATTCCACTCCCAGCCCCTTCGCCTCATAGTGTGGCTTGATCAGTGAGATCATCCGCCCGCCCGGCATTATCCACCTCACGGCCGCAGGTACCACAAGCCGCTGCGGCGTCCAGCTCATGTCGATCGTCACAAGCGAAACAGGCATCGGCACCGCGTGCAGCGCGTTCGTCCGTTCCATCACCACCACGCGCGGATCCTTGCGAAGTTTCCACGCGAGCTCGCCATACGCCGTGTCCACCGCATAAACCCTGATCGCCCCGGCCTGCAACAGGCAATCGGTGAACCCGCCCGTGCTGCACCCAAGATCGGCGCACACAAGCCCGCCAACGTCCATGGCGAACGCGTCCAGCGCGTGCCGAAGTTTCAATCCGCCCCGTGATACATATGGAATGCCGCCCGGCTCTGGCATCGCGGCCCTCACCAACAGCCGTTCAGGCGATCATCCCTGCCGGAACACCCACGATGGTGATGCCCAGCTCCTCTGCCCGCCGAAGCATCTCCTGCTTGTCGAGCATGATCACCTCGCCCGCCGCCAGCGCAAGGCATCCACCCCCATTGCGCCCAAGGCTCTCGATCGTCCCAAGCCCCACCGTCGGCACATCGCTTCGCCGATCGTGCCCCGCCCGCGCGCCCTTGCAGAGCGTCCAGCCCTTGGACCTGCACAGTTTCCCGACGCGCTCGATCATCCGGTCGGTACCCTCGACCGCCTCGACCGCCAGCACGTCGCGCTCTCTCACCGCCACCGCCTGACCAACGTCCAGGCTCAGCATCTGGTGCAGAATCGGCCACACAAACTCGATGTCGCCCCTCTGCTCGCGTGTTGGTTGCAGTCTGGTCATCACACCCGCGTCGGCCATGTCGTCTGGGATCGGCGCTGTCGAATCCAGCAGCGCAACCCCGCAGCGGTCCAGCTCGTTGGCGATCGCCGACAGCACCGCGTGCGACCGCCGATCATGCCGGAGATGCTTGTACCACGTCACCAGCATCCGCCAATCGGGGATGTATCGCACGATCCGGAACGGGTCGTGCATCAGCTTGGCCTTGTCGACCTTGCCGACCATGATCGCGTGCCGCACGCCCATGCCCGCCAAAACTCGCCCCCACGTCCCGATTTTCAGCAGCCCGACCTCCTGAAAGTTCTGGCAAAGCCCCGGAAGCGCGGGGTCGTACTGCTTCGCAAGCCCAAGCCCATACACCGGATGGCCCGCCCGAATCAGCGACTTGGCGATCAAGAGCGGCAATTGGCCACCACCGGCGATCAGCCCGATCGCGGTGGGCGGCGGAGGAGGCTCCGGCAGAATCGTCATCGAGGCGGGAATAGCAGTTGCGACAGTCATCGTTTCAGATCAAGGCGCGTTCGACCGCGCCAACCACAACCGCCTGTTCCAAGTTCCCTATCAGACGACGATCAGAATCGTTAGGTTTACGATAGGTTTATGTGGCGGACAGATTCAACTCTAGACCGAGCATGCCGGGCTTCAAGTCGGCAAGGCTCTCGACGTGTTGTATCGGACCCGCCCTTAGCCGCCGATCAAACTTCCTGACACTCCTCAACCGATGCAACAGCCATGCCCGATTCCTCAGCGCCGCGCCTGAACGTCCACTTGGACTTGCTCGATCAGACCCCGCCCGGGGTTTCTGGTTCCGCTCAGGCGGGCCGCCACCAGGAAATCGGTGGGGCACCCTCACTCCAGGTCTACTTCGCGTGCGCCAACGCCTACACGCGGGTCTTTCGCAGGCCGGGCAACGACGCGTATCTCGCCCGCTGCCCCAGGTGCGGCAAGTCGATGCGATTCCCCGTCGGCCCCGGCGGCACCTCCACTCGCTCGTTCACGGTGAGCTGCTGATCGCCTCTTCCGCCAGCCGTACACTCGCGGCATGGCGGGACTCTTCAGCGCGTCGTACCCCATCTCCAGATCGACAGGCCTCTGCGCCGCGACCGGACAGGCGTTCCAACCGGGCGAGCACTTTGTTGCCGCCCTCGTCGAAAGCGAGTGCTCCGACGAGCTGGCCCGAGTTGATTACTTGATCGCGGCGTGGGACAAGGGGGCCAGGCCCGAGCCCCCGGCCCGCATCTTCGCGCATTGGCGTGGAATCTTTGCGCCGCCCGACACCACACGCAAGTTGCTGCTCAACGACGAGGAACTCCTCGATCTTTTCGAGCAGCTCGCCGCGGCCGACCGGACCAATCAGATCGCGTTCCGCTACGTGCTCGCGTTGCTGCTGGTTCGCAGGCGGATCTTGACCTACGAGGGCACGGTCGGCGGGATCATGCAGGTCCGCGTTCGTCGCCCAATCGCACAGCAGGCGGCCGAACCGATTGTCGAAGTCACCGACCCCAGGCTCGATGACGAAACTGTCGCGGGCGTCATCGAGCAACTCGGCGAGGTGATCGGTGGCTGATCTTGTACACACGCGTGCCCGCACCCGTCCGACGTTTCTCGTGGCAATCGTATTTGTTGCGTTATGGGGAGGCGGCTGCTGCCATCACGAGCAGCAATTGCCGCCTCCGGTCCCACTGATCCCCAGCGTCCCTGCGCCCACCGCCGCTCAGATCGCCGCGAAGTACAACGCCCGCGTCAAGCGGCTCGAACGCTTCTCCGCCACCGCCGAGGTGCAGGTCAAGGGCACCGACGCCGCCGGCGTGAAGGTCGACGAGTCGTTCGACGGCGTTCTCAAAGTCGAGCGCCCGGCCCATCTCTCGATGCGTGGCCACAAGGCCGGGGTTGACGCCTTCATCCTGGGCTCCAGCGACACGCAGTATTGGTGGATCGATCTCTACAACAAGCCCATTACCGCCCGCGTGGGCAGCCACGACGCGGTCGGATATGGCCCTGGCGCATCCAAGTTCGAGCTTCCCCTGCACCCGCTCGATTTCATTGAATTGCTCGCCATCACGCCCATCTACATCGACGCCCGCACGCCGCCCACCACGCGATGGCTGGGCTACGGGAGCGTCGAGCTGGTCGATCACGTTCGCTTCGGCACCAGAAAGATCGCCGTTGCCTATCCGTCTTTCGAGCCCATCGAGGTCACGCTGCTCGACCGTGAAGGGCGCGAGACCGCCCACGCGGTCCTGAAGGAAATACAAGCCGTCGATGTCGCTGGCGACGCGGCCGCCGCAGCATCGGCCCCCACGCGACTCTTCGTGAATCTCAAATCGCCCTCGCTGGGCGACCTCATCCTCACGATCAAGCTCTACAGCCTCGAGAATAAGGACATCAACCCCAGGCTTTTCGATCTCCGCGATCTTCGCGAGCGGTTCGGCGTCGAAAAGGAAGTCTCACTCGACGGTCCACCAGCACGTGCGGATGCCAAGTGATGTTCACCTGCGCCCTCATCGTGCTCTGCCTCTTCACCGCGTCCGCACACGCCACCCAGGCGGTGGCACAGCCACGCGTCATGCCCTCCGCGTCCGCAATCACCGACCCCTGGTACCCCTCTTCCTCCGGAATGCCCGACACCCACGGATGGTTCGTCGCGCCGGTCGATCAACTTGCCAAGGGCGATCCCGAGAAATGGCGGCTCTGGCACGTTCCACCGCGTCGCATGGCCCGCACCGACGGCAAGTCGCACGGCGCGCCCGACGGCTCCTTGCGCCCTTCCGCGATTCTCTACCTTCAGCCCGAACGTCTCGCCGCGTGGGGCGACAAGGTCTACGTCGCCTTCAAGATCGCTCCGCCCGCAAACGGTGCGTTCGCGACCCGCTCGGTGATGTCGCTTCGCGCGCGGCCCGTCGGTGTTGGCGATCTTTGGGGCGATGATCCTCAGAACACACTTGACCTCTGTCCCGTCATCAAAAGCGCGGGGAGATTGCTCGGCATTACTTGCATCGCAGGCACGCCTCTCGCGCTGGTGGACGAGCAGTACATCGCTCCGCGCAGCTCTGAAGGTGCTGTACTGCGCCTTCTTCGCATGGATGCCGACGGTTGGATCAATGTCGAGCTTCCACCGGGTCTGAGCACCGAGGGCGCGCTGGGCTACGAGCTCATCGAGTCGTCGGGCGAGCTCCTCTTTGCCGTGTGGCGTCGCGGAGGCTCGCTCGAACTTCTCCGGGGCAAGCTCCGCCTCTCGAACGATCAGATCGACTGGAACGCGACGATCGACTGGAGCGCGAGCATCGCTCGCACGACGAGCGAGATGGAGTCCGGCGCGTCGAGAGGGACCACCGAGCTCGTCGCGGCTGGTGACAGGCTCTTTGTCCGCGAGCTGGAAGTATCCGACACCGGCAGCGGCAAGGCCCGCGCTCGAATCTCGGAACTCCCACTCGGCGTGTCTCAGCACCGCGATTTGCCTCGCCGCATCGCCTCGGTCGAGGGCGCGGGCAACGACATCGCTGTCGTCTCCATACCCGGCATGAGCAGGCTGCTGCTGGCGTGGCACAATCTCCCCGAAGTTCCCGGCCTGCCTTCCAATCCTCTGGGCGTCTGCGAGCTCTCCCTCAACACGGGCTCGACCATCTACGTCGGCCCTGCCGCACAGACCTCACCGATCTCCGCCACCGACGCCAAGCTTCTGGTCATCACGCTCGCGGGCCTCTCCGCTCTCACGCTTCTCTTCATCATCCGCACCAATCCCGCCGAACCCGAGCTCCACCTTCCCGATGGCTTCGCGCTCGCCGAACCGGGGCGCCGTCTCTTCGCTGCCAGCATCGACGCCCTTCTCGCATTCTGCGTCGGCGCCTCACTCACCGGCTCAACGCCCGGCGACCTCCTCACGTTTGAAGGCCTCCTCTCCGCACAGGCGATCTGGGCACTCGTGTACGGTCTCGCCGTTGGCATGATCACCGGTACGCTCACCGAAGCACTGTCGGGCCGATCGCTCGGCAAGGTGCTCGCCGGCTGCGCCGTGATCGCCATCGCCCCCGGCGACCCGCGCCCCCCGACCTTTGGCGCGTCGCTCATCCGCAACGCGGTCAAGTGGGGCCTGCCGCCCGTGGCCGCTCTGGCCCTGCTCGACAACGCCGGGCGGCACCGGGGCGAGACCCTGGCGCGCACTGCTGTTGTGACCGTCATTGAACCCACGGGCGGCGACGATCAGGGGCGATAACCACGACGGGTGTCGATAATCGCGCGTGGGCGCAGGATCTGCCGCCGGAATCAAGCCCAAGTGCAAGCCCGGCCCGATAGATTCCACGTGAGCGAATCCGCCGCCAAACCCGCCGACGCACACGCATCCGCCGCCGACGCCCCGCAGACCGCGGCGGGCTGGCGTGACGTGTGGCAGCTGCCGGCGATTGTCATTGCGGGCGGATTGATGGTGGCGGGCGTCTACCATGCCATCACGAGCACTCCCGCGCCCGACTTCAAGGGTTATCTGCATGCCGCCGAAAGGCTCATCGCACAGGACGAGTCCGAGCAGGCGATTCAGCGGCTCAACGCCGACGTTTTTCCCTATGTCGGCACCGAGAAGCTGAGCATCGAGAATCGCGGCGAGTTTCACCGGCTCATGGGCCGCGCGCTCTACAAGGGTCAGAAAGCGCTGGTGATCGACCGCGAGGACAACAACAAGAACATTGTCGCGTCGTACCTTGAGGCCGAAGAGCTCAAGGCACACCTGACGCCCGCCGACATCGGCGCGC
>JAYVUC010000081.1:0-23237 GCA_043788295.1 Phycisphaerales bacterium | reverse complement strand
CGGCCTCCATGCCCATGCCGCATGTGTACCACACCCCGACCCAAAGCGCAAGTCGGTGTATGTTCGGGCCGTGCCGTTGGAGACGGCTGAAGAGTTACCTTTCATGATTGGCGGTTGTGGTAGCGTGTAACGGTTATTTGTCCTTCCCTCTCAATTTGCTGACTCTCCCGAGGCCGGTCCATGAACACACAACGCTTGCTCCTTCGCGCGATGCTCTGGCTCCTGGCGGTCGCCGCAGCAGCCGGCGTGCTGGCTGTCTTCTCCAACGCCTATGTCTCGGGCCGCGTCGCCGGCACCGCCCTTGTCGCCGCGGTCGCCATCGCATTGTGCATGCGCGTTACGGGCCGACTCGACGACGACAAGACCCGCGGCGGCGGGGTCATCTGCCTCGGGTCCATCGTCCTTGGATTCGTCCTCTCGCTCGCCGCAGTATGGATCGATCTCCTGGGCCTGCGATGGGATGTCCAGTGGCGGCTTGCTCTCTCCGCGCTCATCGTGACAGTCGGCGGCTCGCTCGCGGGCGAGATGGTCGCCCGGATGTCGCTCGCCGCCGTGTACTGGTCCACGCGAGTGATGATCATCGCCGATGCCATCACCTCCGCTTGCTTTCTGATTGCCCTGTGGATGATGGCAGAGGACAAAGTGGCGGCGTCGGGCTGCTTTGTCATCGCGTCGGGAGTTGTCGCTGCCATCGCGCTTCTGGGCACCGGCGTTGAGCGGCGGCCCTGGCGCTGGGCGGGTGTGGCGGCGGCTGGCGCTGGGCTGGCCATCGGGCTTGCGGGGACGTGGTTCGTCCATTCGGACGATCCCTCGCTCTATATCGTCACGATGTCGATCGCCTTCGTCGCAGCCCACGCGGTGGCGGTGCTTCGCGTGCCCATGGGCGAGTCGCGGTTCATCATGCTCATTGTGGCGATTGGGTCGACCGCCACAACGGGCGTGCTGGTGTCGGCGGTGGCAATGACAACCCATGGGAGGATCGACTCGGCAGACGATTCACCCCTGCGGCTCGCAGGCGCGGCGGGGATTGTCTCGGCGTGGAGTACGCTGGGCATCGTCGTGATGTACCTCCTGGCCCGAAAGGCCGCGACGACGAGTGTGGTGGTGACCGAGATCAAGTGTGTGGACGTCGCGTGCCCGCATTGTGGCAAGGCGGGCAAATGGCCTATCGGCGAATCGGCGTGCGAGGGATGTGGCCTCCTCATCACCCTCACCGTGCGCGAGCCCAGGTGCGAGAAATGCGACTATCCGCTGCTGGACCTGCGAGGCGGAAACAAGGGGCTGTGTCCCGAGTGCGGGACAACGCGGGAAGCGTCGGCGAGTGCGCCGTGAGGGTCGTGAAGGCCCTGCGTGGTGGTCGTTAGAGCGGGGCGACGGTGATCTTGGCGGCGATGAGTGCGGCCCGGGCGGCCTTGGCGATGGCAAGCGAGTGGGGCGTGTCGCTATGGATGCACAGGGTGCCTGGAACGGCGCCAGAGGTGCCCGCGGCCATGGCCAGTCGCACAGCCTGACGTGCGGCGATCTCCGGGTCGGTGATCACCGCGCCGGTGAGTGTGCGCGATCGGAGCGTGCCGTCCGCCTCGTAGGTGCGGTCGGCAAAGGCTTCGGCGACGGCGCGGAAACCCTGGGCGCGCCAGAGGTCCAGCGCGGGTGAGCCGGCGATGGCGACCAGAATCAGATCGAGGTTGACCCGGGCGACGGCGGCGGCGAGTGCGGCGGCGACCTGCGGGCTGGTGGTGGCGTCGTGGTACAGTGCGCCGTGGGGCTTGACGTGGCGGAGCTGATCCCCACCCCCGCCGATCGACCGCACGATGCGATCCAGGGCCGAAATCTGCTCGAAGATGGTGGCCTCGAGGGCGGCGATGGGCATGTGCATCGAAACGCGGCCGAAGTTTGCGGGGTCTGGATAGCTCGGGTGGGCACCGATGGCAACGCCGCGTGCGAACGCGGCCCGTGCGGTCTCGCGCATCGTGTGATCATCGCCCGCGTGCCCGCCGCACGCGATATTGGCCGAGGTGACAACGTCGAGGAGGGCGAGATCGGTGCCGTCAGCGAGTCGCACGGGGCTCTCGCCCATGTCGCAGTTGAGATCGATCCTCATTCGATCTCCTTCCCTCGCGTCTCGGGCAACAGGAGCATGAGCCCCGCGCCGACAACGTAGAGCACGCTGGTGAAGCCCAGCGTCGGGCCCAGGCCGATGCTCGACGACAAGGCACCGATGGTGAGCGGTGCGGCGGCGCTGGCGGCGCGGCCCAGGTTGTAGCACATGCCCTGGGCGGTGGCGCGGATGGAAGATGGGAAGAGCTCGGCGAGCATGGAGCCGAAGACACTGAAATAGCCGTGCCCGAAGAAACCCATGAACGGCCCGACGATGAGCAGGGTGGTCTCGCTGCGTGTGCTCCAGCCGTAAATTGGAACGACAACGGCTGCGCCGAGAACAAAGACAAGGAACGTGGCCTTGCGTCCCCATTTGTCCGCGATGAATCCGAACGAGGCGTAGCCGAAGAATGCGCCGATCTGCGTGGTGACGATCCAGAGGGTTGATTTGGCCACACTCAGGCCCGCGCCGCCCTTCTCGACAGTGCGAGCAAGATACGTCGGCATCCACGAGAAGAGGCCCCAGTAGGCGCACAGCAGCACCGTGCAGCACGCCGTCGCGATGATCGCCCGGCGGAGATATGGCGGGCTGGCGAGGATGGGCAGTGCACCGGTGAGGCCACGCTCGGGCGAGGCCTGTTTCGACCAGATCGTTGGTTCGGGGAGGTACTTTCGGATCCACAGGGTGAGGAGTGCGGGCGCGATGCCGACCACGAAGAGCGGCCGCCAGCCCCAGCGATGGACGATTCCCGCGGCGAGCAGCGCAGCCAGGATGTACCCGATGGCGAATCCGGATTGCATGAGCCCGATCGCTTTGCCGCGATGCTTGGCGGGCCATGTTTCGGCGACGAGCACCGCGCCCGCAGACCACTCGCCGCCCATGCCCAGGCCCACGAGTGCCCGCCACACCAATAGCATGGCGAAGTTGTGCGATGTTGCGGTGAGAGCGGTGAAGACGGAATAGAGCAGGATCGACACCATCAGCATGCGCACGCGGCCGAAGCGGTCGGCAAGTAAGCCGCCCACGCTGCCGCCCACCGCCGCGAAAAGAAGCGTGATCGAGGCGGCACCACCGGCCTCTTTGTCGGAGAGATCGAACTCCGCTTTGATGAGTCCAAGTGCCAGGGCATAGAGCATCACGTCCATGCCGTCGAGCATCCACCCCGCGCCGGCGGCGAAGAGTGAACGCCACGCGACGGGATCGATCCCGCGATACCAAGGTCCGTCGGTTGCTTGTGATTCCTGTGTGGTGGTCATGGGGGCTCGAAGAGGTCGCGGAAACGCCGCTCCTGATCGCGGAGCAATTCGCGGGCCTCGGCGAGGCTCACGCTGCGGAAGCGCACGGTGTCGCCGGGGCGCACGCGGCCAAGAATACACAAATCCGCCGTCGCGACGCAGGCGATCAGCGGATAGCCGCCGGTAGTGGGGTGGTCGACGCCCAACACGATGGGTTGCCCGCTCTCGGGCACCTGCACGGCACCTGGGGGCATTCCCTCGCTGACCATGTTGCCAGCGGCGGGTGCGGCGATGGACGGGCCAAGGAGTCGAACTCCAATGCGGTTGGACTGCGGTGAGACTTTGAACGCCGACGACCAGAAAAGCGCGACGGCTGCGTCATTGAACTTCGGTCGGTGGGGGCCATCGATGGCGGCGATGGTCCACTCGCCAATTCCCGCGCGCAGCCATTCACAAGCACTTCGTCCGACCCCGCGAATGGGCGCTGGGCCTGCGACGCCATGAAACTCAACGCGATCTCCCGCGAGGAGTGCCCGCCCGTGATATCCGCCGAATCCGGCGCCCAGATGAGTCGATGCGCTCCTGAGTACAGGCGGCACCTCGATCCCGCCGCGGACGCACAGGTATCCACGAGCGTTCCCGATGATCGGTCCGATCGTGAGCCGATCGCCCGCGGCAACCCGCACGATCTCCAGAGGCTTGACCGCTCGCGTCAACGTGCAAGGCAAGGTGACCGTCGCGGCTGTCACGCCCGCGGAGAGGGCCATGGTCGCCTCGTTCTCGAATTGAATCGTCGCGCCCGTCAGGGTCATCTCAAGCGCGGCCGCACCGTCATCGTTCCCTAGCAGCATATTGCACGCGCGAAGCGCGAGTGTGTCGGCGGCGCCGCCAGCGCATACGCCCATGGTCCCGAAGCCCTTGCGGCCCAAGTCCTGAATGGTGGTGAGCATTCCGGGCTTGATGACGAGAAAGGTGCCCACGTCAGGCCTTCTCCTTGTTCGCGGCATCCGACATCGACTCGAATTGTTCGATCGTGATCGGCACAAAGCGAACGGCATCGCCCATGGCCAGGAGCGATGGATGCTCGCGCATCGGGTCGAACATTCGCAGGGGCGTGCGGCCGATGAGCCGCCATCCGCCGGGCGATGTTCCCGGATAAATGCCCGTTTGCGTGCCGGCAATCCCGATGCTTCCCGGTGACACTCGCGGGCGAGGTGTTTGCAGTCGCGGCGTCGCGAGCCGCGTCGGCAGGCCGTGCAGATACGCGAATCCCGGCATGAAACCGAGGAACGCAACGGAGTATGTTTCGCCGCTGTGGATCGTCGCTAGGTGTTGTGGCGTCAGGTTGTGCTGCGCCGCAAGTTCATCGAGGTCCGCTCCATAGCGGAGGTCGTAGCACACCGGGATCTCTACGGAGCGGCCAGCATCACGCTCCGATGCAGCATCGAGGTCGTGAAGTGCGAACCGCACCGCCGACTCAGCCTGATCGGGAGTGAGCTTCAGCGGGCTGAAGGTTGCGAGCACGGTCGTGTACGCGGGGGTCAGATCGCAGAGTCCGGGGATTGACGCCGATTCAAGCCGTTCGCACGCGGCATGAACGAGTTGCTGCGTCGCCGGCGAGATTTCATTGCCAAATGAGATTCGCAGAAAGCGATCACCGGCCCATGAGATAGCCGGAGCGGGTTTCGTCCCGGTGGCCATTGGCAGTGACTCGGGTTCGCTTTCGTCGGAATGGCCCATGGGTCGCACTCCTTGCATCAGTGCTGTGAGGCCGGGCGAATCTCGACGATGATCCAGACCTCGCGGCCCACGCCGAGGTCGGGCTGTCCCACCTGCTCATAGCCATCGAGCTTGAGGATCCAAGAGCTCTGGGTGCGTGCGCCCGAGTGATTGAAGAATTGCAGCGATGGAGTCTGACTGCCCGCGTCGGGTTTGACGCGGAGTATTTCGTGCGGCGCGATTGTTGTCCTGAATGGCGCGTTGACCGGTTTGCTGCTCGCGAGCAATTGCGTCAGCGAGACCAAGTCGCCAAGGGTGATCACGCGAGCCCGCACGCCGCGGCGTGTGAGGCCTTCTCGCGTGAGCCCGCCGACGTCGACCAGAAGGGCACTGGCAGTGCTGAGGCCGACAAGATCTCCGGTGGCGAGATCGACCTCGACCGCCGCGTTCTCTCCGACGCCCAGCCCGAGCCGCTGCCCGCTGGTTTCGAGTGCGGCGACGAGGCGGCCAAAGCGATTGCGCTCGAAGAAGTGTGAGTCGGTGATCGCCCAGGGTAGAAAGCCCATGCCCTGGCCGATCTGTGGACCCAGCACGGGCTTGGCTTTCGCGTCACCCTTGGGTGTTTCGGGGTCGGCGTCCTGGTCCGGATCGGCGCGAGTCGAGACGATGCCCAGAGCTTCGGCGCTTCGCCCGGTCAGGAACATCGGATCGGACATCATCGCGTCGCCCGCGCTTGTTCCCGCGATGACGCCGCCGCGAGCCAGGAGCCGTTTCATCGCCAAAAACTCGGGCGTGCGAGCACCACCAGGGCGATAGCGGTCGGTGATTCGTTTCTGGTCGCCGCCGGTGAAAAACATCGCCGTTGCCTGGTCGATGAGGGCGACGGTTTGGTCGGTGGTTGTCTCACGCGTGATGACGCCGATGACAGAGGCGGGGCAGTAGGGCCGCAGAGATTTGGTCTTGCTCAGGCCGCCCACAAGCTGATCGGCGCTGGCAGCGGTGGCGACGATGATGTGAGGGGGGCGGCCGGCTGCGGGTGCGCTCGCCAGCGCGATGAATCGTTCGTACACGGGCTTGTTGTCGTCGGTGATCGCACCGCCGATGATGATCAGGTGGCCGGCGAGGGCGGATGTGGCTGCACCCGCATCAGGCCCGCTGGTCGCATGGCATCCGGCGAGCAACGCGAGAAGAGCCACCCAAAAACCACGCAAGGTCGTCGTCATGCGCCGAGTGTACCGGATCGCTCGGGCCTTGTCGCCCGATCGTGATGGAATCCCCGTGATCGACGGCCAGGTTGCCTTCGACCCGGACAACGCCGCTTATGGCTGCTGCGGTCAAGCCCTGACCAGGTTCACGGATCGTCCGTGCGACGGGCCCGGCCGCCGATCTCGGGGACTCCGGGCACAGGATAGGCGGGGTGCCAAATGGTCAAAGTGTCAAATGGACAAATGGTCAAATGGACAAATGGTCAAATTGAGACGTGCTTGGGCTATGGTTGTAGCATGATGCTGGCGACGCTGGGTCTCATCTTTGACCACGACTCATGGGAGATTGCAAGCTTTGTCGTGACCGTTGTCGGCCTGCCCTTTGGCATCGGGGTCTTTCTCTATCAGCAATCGCGCGAACGGCGGAACGAAGAGGCCGAGATATATCAGCGGCTCAGCTCCGAGTACACCATGTTCATGCGGCTCGTGCTGGAGAATCCTGACTTGGGACTCCTGCGAAAGCACGCGCAGCACACCGATGGCGGGCCACGGGAGCTCTCGCCCGAGCAGGCCGAACGCAAGGCCGCGTTGTTCAACGTGCTCGTTGCGCTCTTTGAAAGGTCGTACATCCTGGTGTATGACGACCACATGAAGCGTGAGACCGCCCGGCTCTGGCAATCCTGGGAGGACTACATGCGGGAGTGGTGTCGCCGGGAGGACTTCCGTGCGGCGTTGCCCGAGCTGCTCAACGGTGAGGACCGAGATTTCGCGGATCACATCACCAAGATCGCCCACGCGGAGGTTGATCGGGCGAACAGCGTCGCGGCCCGGTAGACTTCGCTCATGGCACAGACAACAACTGCGGAAAGCGTATCCGAAAGCACGGACAAGAAGCCCGGGGCAAAGTGGGCTGGCGGCGTCGCGATCACCACCGCGATTCTCGCGGGTGTCGCCGCGATTTCGGCTCTTCTGGCGAATCGGCACACGACTGAGGCGATGATCGATCAGATCGAATGCTCGGACCAGTGGAGCTATTACCAGGCCAAAGGGATCAAGGCGGCCGTCCTGGAAAACAAGCTGGAGATGTTGCCCGTGCTGGGCAAGGCTGTGGATCCCCAGGACAAGACCAAGGCCGAGGAGTATCGGAACGATCAGACGAAAATCAAGTCGGATGCCGATGCAAAGCAGAAGAGTGCGGCGGACCACCGGCATCGGGCGGGGATCGCCGCCAACGCTGCCACGTTGGCTCAGATCGCCATCGCGCTCGCTGCGATCTCAATGCTGACCAAGCGCGTTTGGTTCTGGATAGGGTCACTGGCCTTCGGCGGGGCGGCGCTTGGCATTCTGATCTACAGCGTGCTGGCGACCGGCCCCAATCGCTTCTGAGACGGCTTTTTCCCTCGATTTGGCAATGTCCAGTGCCTGATTTGTGGTAGACTCAGCCCATGAAGTTCCGCACGCATCAAGCTGTTGCGATTTTGGCCCTCATGGTCGGTTTGGCCAGTCCCGTGCTTGCTGTTGACCACGACTTTACCGTGGTAGTCGCGGCCCACTTCGATCTGTGGGATGCCGACAACGACGGCGAGCTTTCACCCGCTGAACTCGACAGCCTCACCATCGACCCGACGATCGTGGGCGAAGAGGCGGCGGCCATCGCTTCGATTAAGCTCACCGTGCGCAGTGGCAAGTACGAGCTGCCCAAAGTGCTCACGCTCGACTACCTGACAACGCAGCCGGACAAGAAACGGTCGCCGACCACAACGGCGAAGGCACCGGTCGTTGATACAGATCGGCAGGATGACGCCGACGCACCCACACCCACCACCAATGCTGTGCCGAAGCTTTTGGATCCTCCGTTTCGCGCGAAGTACGTGTCGGCCGTGAAAAAGCTGAGGTCGACACCCCGCGACCTGTTCGGCGACGAGACACCGGACCTGGGACAGGCGCATCAGGGGCCGCTGGGTGACTGCTTCTTCGTTTCGATCGTCGGGGCGTATGTCGAGCGCGACAGCCAATCGGTGAAACGGATGATCACGCCCAAGGAGGGTGGCGGTTACACAGTGGCGTTCGGCAACGGCAAGACCCAGGATGTGACGCCCCTGACCGACGTGGAACTCGCGATCAGTTCACGTACCGGTAAGGACGGGCTCTGGCTCAGCGTGCTGGAAAAAGGTTTCGGTCAACTCCGAATGGACGGCAAGCCGGCGGCCCAGCGCACCGAACAGTCGATCGACGCGATTTCCAAGGGCGGCTCGGTGACCACATCGATCAAGACACTCACCGGGCACGATGTCGATTCGGTGGCGATGCGAGCCAAGGCTGAGAAATCGAGCGAAGAGGAAATTCAGCAGCTTTGCAAGCGTGTGCGAGAGACGCTCAAGGCCACACTGGACGCCAGGCGGCTCGCCTCAGCCAGCACCGGCTCGACCGACAAGGTTCCGCCGGGCATGTCGGCCAAGCACGCATACGCGGTGCTCGCGTTCGACGAGGCCAAGGATATGGTGAATATCTGGAATCCCCACGGCAACACGTTTCGACCCAAGGGCGAGTCCAACATCGAGCATGGGTATGTGACCAAGGCCGGGCGCTTCGACGTGCCGCTGGCCGAGTATGTGAAGATATTCCGCTCCACGACAATCGAGACGGACCGCCCGATTCCGCCGCCCGGCAGGCCCAAACGCCCCGATCCCAAGCAGTGACACGCCCCGGACGTGCGTGCCACCGGGCCGATCAGATCATATAGGCCGATCAGGGCTTGGCGTGTTCCTTGAGCGATCGCCGGCGTTTCAATTCGGCGTCGACGAACTGGTGGATGTCACCGCGAAGCACGCGCTCGTAGTCGCGGTCTTCAACTTCCGTGCGGTGGTCCTTCACGCGGTTGTCATAGAACACGTAGCTGCGAATCTGCGTTCCCCAGCCCATGTCGAGGGCCCCGCCGCTTGCCTGAGCGATTTCCTTGTCGCGGCGCTCGTCTTCCATCACCTGAAGCTTCGCCTGCAGCACGCTCAGAGCCTGTGCCTTGTTTTGCGGTTGATCGCGGTACGTGCTCGCGACGACCTGGATGCCCGTTGGTTTGTGGACGATGCGGATGGCGGAGGCGACCTTGTTGACGTTCTGCCCGCCCGGGCCGCTGGCGCGGACGAACGGGATGACATCGATGTCCTTGTCCGGGATGGTGATGTCGGTGTCGGCGATCTCGGGCGTGACCTCGACGGTGGCGAAGCTTGTCTGACGTTTGCCCTGGGCGTTGAAGGGGGAGACGCGGGCGAGGCGGTGCGAGCCGCGTTCGCATGAAAGGTGCCCGAACGCGTAAGGCCCCTTGATGTGAATCGTGACCGAGTCGATGCCGACCTCGGACCCAAACCCCTTGTCCACTTCTTCCATGGTGAACCCCATCTTCTCGCAGTAGAAGATGTACATTCGCAGGAGCATCTCGGCCCAGTCGTTGGCCTCGGTGCCGCCCACGCCCGCCGAGATCGTGAGAAAGCAGCTGCCCGCGTCGTACTTGCCCGTGAAAAACGACTGGAGCTCGATGCGTTCCATCCGCTTATTGATACGGTAGAGCGTCTCGTCGGCCTCGGCGAGCAGGTCGGGGTCGCCCACCTCGCGTGACATCTCGTACCCCAGTTTGGCGTCCTCGAACTCCCGCATCGCGGTGGCGAGAGGCTCGACCTGGGCCTTGAGGGGCTTGATCTGGGCGACGATCTTCTTGGCTTTGTCCTGGGTGTCCCAGAAGCCGTCGGCGTTCATCTGGGCTTCGAGGTCTTTGAGCTGTTTCTGCTTGGCCGGAAAGTTAAAGCGAGTCGCGGATCGTCAAGATCCGCGCCTCGAGTTCGGCGATGATTGCGGGATGTGCTTCATAATGCATGGGCCATGATAGCCACGGGGCGCATCGTGCCGATAGAGTTGACCATGACCCAAGGGCAGCCCCCGACCATCACCCAGCAGAGCCGACCGGCGCCGGAGCCTCCGAAAGGCGAAATGCAGTCGCTTTTTTGGCGTGGGGGGCTGGCGATCGCCCTCATGCTTGCGGTGCTTGTCGCGGCTGCGGTCTGGTCCACCAATCGGCGTTTGCGGCGGATCCAGACCCTCAAGGCCGACACCGCACGTCGCAAGGGACAAGACCCGTGGGCGGCCGCGGGCGAACGCGTCGTGCCCTTATCCAACGAGCAGCTTGAATCGCAGTTCTCCCCGCCAAGCAGACCCCGCCGCGAGGGCAACCCGCCGCCCGCAGAAGGACAGGACGAATGACGAGCCGACCTTGTGTGCTGGTGACGGGGGGGGCGCGGCGCGTGGGGGCGGCGATCGGCGAGTCGTTCGCGCGGGCGGGCTACGACATCGTGTTGCACTTCAACAAGAGCGAGATGGAGGCCAAGGCGACCGCAGCCAGGCTCACGGCACTCGGCTCGAGCGTGACTCTGTGGCGAGCCGATTTGGCCGATCCGGCGGGTGTCGAAGTGTCCGCGCGAGAACTTGCCGCCCGGCTGACACGTCTTGACGTGCTCGTCCTCAACGCATCGTCCTATGAAGCGACGCCGCTGGCGACCCTGACCGTGGCGCAGACACTCGGCGCGTACGCCGTGAACGCCGTGTCGCCCCTCGTGTTGTGCAAAGTGTTCGCGGGGCTCCTGGCGGGCTCGCCGCAGCTTGGCGGCGGGTCGATCGTCGCGATGGCCGACATGCACGCGACTGGGCGGCCCCGAAAGAACCTCATTGCCTACTCCATGTCCAAGGCCGCCCTCATCGAGATGGTCCAGACGCTGGCCCGCGAGTTTGCCCCCCGGGTTCGCGTCAACGCCGTCGCACCCGGTGTGATCGCGTGGCCCGAGCCCGATTCCGAACCCAGTGCCGAGATGCAACGGGCCTATCTCGCGCGTGTGCCGCTCGGACGGGCCGGGACGCCCGACGACGCAGCCGAGGTCGTCCGGTGGCTCGCGCTCGACGCAGCCTACATCACGGGCGAGGTCATTCGCGTCGATGGCGGGCGATGGCTGGCATGATCAGAGCCTGACGCGCGAGCGAGGGTGGATGTCCGTCAACCCGGCGTGTCCTTCAACGCCAATGGCCACCGGACAGGAACCCTCGCTGTGCGTCGGGCTCTGAATGTCTACCGTCACCCATGCCCGTTTCCAGCACCCTCGCGCCCTTCGGCACCACCATCTTCTCCGAGATGACTCGGCTGGCACAGTTGCATGGTGCTGTCAACCTAGCCCAGGGCTTTCCGGATTTCGACGGGCCGCAGATCGCCAAACAGGCCGCCATCGACGCGATCAACGCAGGCCACAGCCAGTACGCCCGGATGCTCGGCGTCCCCACGCTCAATAAGGCGATCGCAGACGCCTGGACACACCGCACCGGGTTTCACATCGACCCCGACACCCATGTCACCGTGACCAGTGGCTGCACCGAGGCGATCCCCGCTACGTTGCTGGGATTGCTCAACCCGGGCGACGAGATCGTGATGTTCGAGCCGTTTTATGACAGCTACCGCGCGTGCGTCGCGCTCGCGGGCTCCACCGCGAAGTACGTCACGCTTCGACCCGATGCCTCCGGAGCCGCGCGGGGATTCGGTTTCGCTGAGGACGAGCTTCGGGCAGCCTTCACCGACAAGACGCGGATGGTTCTGCTGAACACGCCGCACAACCCTACTGGAAAGGTCTTCACCGCTGCTGAACTGAATGTGATTGCCCAAATTTGCGTGGAGCGTGACCTGATTGTCGTGTGCGATGAGGTCTACGAGCACCTGACATACGACCCCGCTCTGCCGCACATCTCGATCGCAACACTGCCGGGCATGGCCTCCCGCACCGTGACGCTTGGCAGCCTGGGCAAGAGCTACAACCTCACGGGCTGGAAGGTCGGCTGGACGATCGCGTGGCCCGAATTGACCGCAGGCGTGCGGGCAGCCCATCAGTTCCTCACCTTTGCCACCGCGACGCCCATGCAGCACGGGGCAGCCGCCATCATCAACACCGGCGAAGAGACCATCCGTCAGACACGAGCGATGTTCATGGCCAATCGAGACAAACTCGCGGCTGCACTCGCCGAGATCGGCTTTCGCGTCTTCCGCTCCGACGGCACCTACTTCCTCATGGTCGACCACACCCCGGTGTCACGCGGATTAGGATTGGTTGACGATCAGCAGTTCTGCCGCTGGCTCGTGGAGCACGCGAAGGTGGCGGCCATCCCGCCCAGCGTCTTCTATAACACGCCGTCGAACGGGCAGCACCTCGCGCGTTTCGCGTTCTGCAAGAAGCCCGAGACGATCGACGAGGCGATCTGGCGGCTTCGCAAATTGACACGATGAGGTGCCATGCCAGAGGCAATCGACATCATGCGCTCGCTGATCCGTGCGGCAATGAACGGGGCCGATCCGGGGCGGGCGGTTGCCCGGGCGATCAAGCGATCGACGGCACCCGCACCCACGCACATGCTGGCTGCGGGGAAGGCATCGCTCGGCATGGCGGCGGCGGCGATGGCTGCGTGCGCCGATGTGGGCGAATGTCTCGTTGTCGGCCCAGACCTGCCGATTCCGGCCGCTTTGCACAATCCTCGCGTTCGCGTGCTGCTCGCCGATCATCCGCTGCCGACCGCTCGCAATGTCGCCGCAGCCCGCGAGGTGCGGGACTTTGTTTCGAGGCTCCCCAAAGACGCGAGCCTGCTCGTTCTGCTCTCGGGCGGCGCGTCGTCTCATCTGACCCTGCCCGCCCAGGGAGTGACCTTGGACGACATCCGGGCCATGACGGGCGCGCTCAACCGTGCCGGCGCGACCATCGACGAACTGAACACCGCCCGCAAGCACTGCGAGCAGCTCAAGGGCGGCCGCCTTGCCGCCATGTGCCCAGCGGCCCACATCCGCGTGCTCGTCATGTCCGACGTCGCGGGCGATCGGCTCGACGTGATCGGCTCGGGGCCATTCTTTCCCGATACGACGACCCGTGCTGACGCCGTCGCCGTGCTGTGTCGGCACGGTGTCACGGGCACCCTGCCCGTGTCTTCTGCCTTTCAGGATGTGCAGCAAAACGGAATCCACGGGCCCGAAGCCCGTGCCACGCACGAGATCATCGCGAACAACCGAACCGTGCTCGACGCCGTCGCTGCCGAAGCCCAGCGCCTCGGCCTCTTTGTCGCCCGCGATCACCAGTGGCTCTCCGGCGACGCCGCAGCCGCAGGCCGCCGCCTCCCCGTGCTGGCGGTATCCCACGTGGCACGCATCTCCAAGGCGTCTCCATCCGCTGCCTTTGGTGGCACCGCTCTCCCGAGCGGTGGCCTCTGCCTCATCGCCGGCGGCGAACCCACCGTCAATGCCTCCGGCTCAACCGGCACCGGCGGCCCAAGCCAGGAACTCGCCCTCGCTGCCGCACTCGCGCTCGATGGCGTCCCGAACGTCATGCTCGCCGCCATCTCCACCGACGGCGTCGACGGCCCCACCACCCACATGGGCGCAATCGCCACAGGCCAGACCGCCGCAGCCGCCCGAGCCCGCGGCCTCGACCCCGCCGCTGCACTGGCAAGCCACGACTCCGCCACCTTCTTCGCCGCCACCCACGGGGCACTGCCCGGCGGAGCGACGGGGATGAATCTCAATCATGTGGTGATAGCGGTGGTGGAATAATATGACTCGGGTCCCGCGTATAGTTCTACATGGCAAGTCAGCCCTCCAACCCATCACGTCCCGTCCTCCCCGAGGACCTCGAGGGCGATGCCATTCGCCCCGGAAACCCCCTCTTTGGCACAGTGTGGATCAACCCCAATCGCATGAGCGGCTCGCCATGCTTCTACGGCTCGCGGGTTCCGGTGAAGCACCTCTTCGACTATCTCCGCGCAGGCCACACGATCGCCGAGTTTCTCGATGACTTTCCGGGCGTGACGCGGCAGCAGGCCGAGGCAGTCCTGGACCGCGCGGCCGAGTTTGTCATCCCCCAGGACTACGCGGCGTGAGGCTGCTTCTGGACCACTGCGTACCGCGCCGACTTGGACCTCTGTTCATCGGTCATCAAGTCGTGACGGCTGCCGTGATGCAGTGGGATCGCCTTCGCAACGGCATGCTATTGAACGCGGCAGCACAGGCGGGCCTTGATGCGATGATCACTGTCGATCAGAATCTGAAGCATCAACAGAATCTGGCGACGTTACCGATTGCGGTGCTGGTGATTCGCTCGGTGAGCAACGACATTGATGAATTGACCAAACTTGTGCCCCTCGCACTTGAGGCTCTCACCCTGTTGCCTCCATGCCAGCTTGTGGAAGTTCCGCCGAGCGAGTAGGACGCTTTTTTCTCCCCTCGCCCCCCGGCTTGCGCCGGGGGCTCGGTTCATACCCTTGGCCGTGCCACGCGACGATCCAGACCCGCATCCCGCCGCCATCCCTGACGCCGACGGCATCGTGGGCGACAACGCGCCGCCGCCTTGGGGTTCGGAGTCGCACGACGCCCGCATGGCCCGCCTCCTCGAACTCGCCCGCAAGCTCCCCAAACGCCCCGGCGTCTACCTCATGAAAGACCACAAGGGTGTGGTCCTCTACGTCGGCAAGGCACTCAATCTGCCCGATCGCGTCGCGTCCTACTTCGTCCCCTCGGCCGATCTGGGCATCAGCACGAAGCAGAAGCACCTGCTCCTCGACCACGTGCACACGTTCGACCACATCGTCTGCGAGGGCGAGTGGGAGGCGTTGCTCGCCGAAAATCGCCTCATCAAGGACATTCATCCGCGCTTCAACGTGCGCCTCATGGACGACAAGACCTTCCCATACCTCGTCGTCACGCAGCGCGAGGATTTTCCTCGCATATTCGTCACGCGAAACCCCACCGGCGCGGGCGATGACAGCGGCGGAGCAGCCGAGGTGAAAGGCGCAAAGGTCTTTGGCCCCTTCACCAACGCCGGTGCCCTGCGCGAAGCTGTCCAAATCCTCCAACGCGTCTTCAAGTTCCGCACCTGCCACCTCGACATCATCGACGGCGACGAGAAGAACAAGTTCTTCCGTCCCTGCCTGCTCCACGCGATCAACCAGTGCACCGCCCCGTGTGCCGCCAAGATCACCACAGAGGCCTACAAAGCCGACTGCGACCGCTTTGTGAAGTTCCTGGACACCAAGCGCAGCGAGATGCTCCGCGACATGACCGCCGAGATGACAGAGGCCGCCGCCGCGCTGGAGTTCGAGAAGGCCGCCGCCATCCGCGACCAGATCAAGGCGATCCAGAAGCTCGACGAGCGGGCCGATCGCAGCGACGGCTGGCAGCCCGAAAGCGAGCTCAGCTACGGCGACCCGAAGAAATCGCTCGAAAGCCTCCAGCGAACGCTCGGGCTTGTCGAGCCCATCCGCTGTGTCGAGGGCATCGACATCGCCCATCTGCAAGGTGGCGAGACCGTCGGCAGCAAGGTCTGCTTCGTCGATGGTCGCCCGTTCAAGAGTGAATATCGCCGCTTCAAGATCAAGGGTTCTGGTGGGGGAGTGACCAACGACGATTACAACAGCATCCGCGAGGTCGTGAGCCGCAGATATCGCGAGGCCGGCGCGGGTCACGAGCTTTACCCCGAGGTGATCCTCATCGACGGCGGCCTCGGCCAGCTCCACGCCGGGCTCGAAGCCTTCGCCCAGCTCAACATCAAACCGCCGATGGTCATCAGCCTGGCGAAAAAGGAAGAGCTCGTCTACGTGCAGGCGCGGAGCGATCCCATCCGCCTGGGCCGCGAGAACCTGGGCCTGCGGCTCCTCCAGGCCGTCCGCGACGAAGCCCACCGCTTCGCCCAGCACTACCACCATGTGCTGCGGCGGAAGAAACAACTCGACGAAGACTGATCGTGTTGTGGTATGCTGCCGACATGAAACAAGTCGCCAAAGCCACCCTCGTCGTGATGCTGTTGTCGCTCTCGGCCGGTGCCGCATGGGTCTCGCGCCCCGCGCCGCCCGCAACCGCGACCGCCACTTCGGCCATGTCCGATGCCGCAAAACGATTCCTGGGGGGTCTTACCCCCGAGCAAAAGGCCAAGGCCGCGTTCACGCTCGAAGGGAAAGAGCGTCGTGACTGGCGGTTCGTTCCCGGCGACCATCACGGGCTCACCTTCGCCGACATGGGCGACGCCGATCGCATCGCCGCGCGCGATCTGCTCCGCGCCGGGCTCAGTTCCCGCGGCGTGATGAAAGTCGAGGCGATCATGGCCCTTGACGGTGTGCTCCGCGATCTTGAGAACGGCAATCCCGTTCGCGATCCGATGAAATACACGATCGCAATCTTCGGCTCGCCCGACAACGCCGGCCAGTGGGGGTGGCACATCGAGGGGCACCACATCTCGCTCAACTTCACCTGCGCAAAGGGCGAGGTGATCTCGACGACGCCGTACTTCCTGGGTGCCAATCCCGGCGACGTGCGCACCGGCACCAGCACCGGCAAACGAGCCCTCGCCGCCGAAGAAGACCTGGGCCGCGAGCTTGTGAAGTCGCTCACACCCGAGCAGCGGGCCAAGGCTGTCATCGCCGAGAAAGCACCCCCGGACGTGCTCACGGTTCCCGGGCGTCCGATCAACGGCATGTGGCCCGAGCCCCCGCTGGGGCTCGCGTGTGCCGATCTGACGCCCGATCAGCGATGCACATTCGACGAGCTGCTCGCCGAGTACACGCAGAACCTCCGCGGCTCCCTCGCCAGCGCCGAGATGGACCGCATGCGTGCCGCGGGCATCGAGAAGATCCGCTTCTGCTGGGCGGGAAGTGTCGAGAAGGGTCAGGGGCACTACTACCGCCTGGTCGGGCCGACGTTCGTCATCGAGTACGACAACACGCAGAACGAGGCGAACCACCCG
Organism: Phycisphaerales bacterium; assembly: GCA_043788295.1. Lineage (GTDB taxonomy): Bacteria > Planctomycetota > Phycisphaerae > Phycisphaerales > UBA1924 > UBA2396. The sequence goes on along the minus strand of JAYVUC010000081.1, from coordinate 6,184 downwards.
CACACCGTCTGGCACGACCGAACCCGCGACTTTGGCGGCGACGCGCTCGCCGACCACCTCAAGGCCGATCACGGCAAGTGAATGCTCAACTCAGCCTCCGTCGGGCTTTGGCGCTTCGGGATCGATCTGCCGCAGGTAACGCCACGAATAGATGCCCGTGTCGTGCCCGTCGGAAAAGCGAATTTTGATCGCGTAGTTGCCCACCATCTCCGCCGATTCGGCCACAAGGGGGCCCCCGTGCCCGCCTCCCCGATTCGGCAGCACCGTCAACGGGTTGGACACCATCTCATCACGAAGCTGCCGCATGTCGGCCGAGGGCGACATGCGACGCAGGTATGCGATCGAGTAGTACGACGCCGTGCCGTCGCTCCATTCCACGGTGAGCCCGCGGTCCTTCTTCAGATCGAGCTTGACGGGGGCATCCACGGGTGATGGTTGGCTCAGGGCCCGACCATCTCTACCCTTCCGACATGAGCAAGCCCAAATTCACCCGCCCCTTCGCTTTCCTCGCCGCAGCGCTCCTTGCCGTGGCCAGTTCAGGGCAGCCCGTCCGCTCTGACAACATCATTCAGCCCGCCTCATCCCAACCCGCCAAGCCAGCCGCCGTAGTGGCCATCACACCTTTCGCCCACATCGAGAAACGCGGTACCGGCCCCATCCCGATGATCCTCATGCCCGGCCTCCTCTGCGATTGGACCGTCTACGACGCTTTCATGACCCGCAACGCCGACAAGTACACCATGTACGCCATCACCCTGCCGGGCTTCGGCGGCAGCAAGGCACCCCCGCTCGCCAAGGACATCCCTTCGTCAACGCCCGTGTGGCTCGATAACGCACAGGCCGCCGTGCTCCAACTCATCACCGAGAAAAAGCTCGACAAACCCGTGTTCGTCGGGCACTCGATGGGCGCGTTCGTCGCCGCACGCCTTTCAGCCAACAATGGAGGCAAGTTCCGTTCTCTGATTGCGATCGACGGCTACCCCGCCTTCCCGCTGTCGCTCGATATCGTGCTCTCTCTCGAGCAGCGGCAGACCCGCGTCGACGATCTCTTCAAGAAGCAGTTCGACAGCATGACCGAGGAAGAGTGGCTCAAACAGATGAGGGGCAACATTTCCGCTTGGGTCACAAGCCCCGAGCGCGCCACGCAGATCGGGGAGATGGCTGCCAAGGTTACCAAGGCCACCGGCGCACGGTACATGCTCGAGCTTCTTGCCAGCGACTGCACCGCCGAGTTCGCAGCCTCAACCACCCCGTTCCTGTTCGTCGGCGCGATCCGCGACGGCACCTCCGCAGCCGACGCCGAAAAAATCACCGCCAACATCCACCGCGAGTTTGCGCCGTGCAAGGCCGCCGTCGCCGTCGCCCTTGCCAACACACGGCACTTCGTCATGGACGATGCCCCCGAAAAACTGGATCAGGCGATCGCCGCATTCATCGCGGGCAAGCCAGTCGACGGTGCCCTCACGCTCATATCTCCGCCCGCCGCCGTGAAGGCCGTCCCAGTCGAGGATTCACCGGCCAGGAAGTAGCCGCGAAAGGACTGTTGTGCCGCACTTTGCCGACGATCTCTGCGCATCCATCCGCGCCGCCGGTTCTCCGGTCTGTGTCGGGCTCGACCCCGTTCTGGAATCGCTCCCACCCGAGTGCCGCAACGCAGCCGATGCCGCGACCGCGATCGAACGATTTGCAGTGGGAGTTGTCGATGCCGTCGCGGGCGTCGCTCCCGCCGTCAAGTTCCAATCCGCCTGCTTCGAGCGCTACGGCTCACGCGGTCTCGCCGCCCTCGAACGATCCATCGCCCATGCCCGCTCACGCGGCATCATCGTCATCCTCGACGCCAAACGCGGCGACATCGGCATCTCCGCCGCACACTACGCCGCCGCTGCCGCCGGGCTGGGTGCCCATGCCGTAACGGTCAACGGCTACCTCGGCATGAGCGGCGTCGAGCCGTTTCTCGCCGACGGTCTCGGCGTCTTCGTGCTCGTCCGAACCAGCAACCCCGACAGCGATGCCGTCCAATCTCCCAGGCTCGCCGACGGCCGCAGCGTCGCCGAACTCCTCGCCGATCAGGTCGCCGCCCTCGGCGCAAAGTCCATCGGCACCAGCGGCTTCAGCGCGGCCGGCGCGGTCGTCGGCGCAACCAAAAGTGCCGACGGAAAGGCCCTCCGCGCACGCATGCCACACCAGATCTTCCTCGTCCCAGGCTACGGAGCCCAGGGCGGCACCGCCCACGACATCCGGGCACTCCTCACGCCAAACGGTGGGGGTGCGGGTGGGGGCGGGGTGCTCGTGACCGCGAGCCGCTCGGTGATCTACGCGAAACCAGCCGCGGGCGAATCGTGGCAGGCCGCCGTTTCTCGTGCCGCACAGATCCTGGCCGGTGAGATCGCCGCAGTCACAGCGCACTGACCTGACCCAGTCTGCGGGTGACCGATGAACCCAGCCACGCATCTTTGGTATACTCAGAGTCCATCCGCCTATGGCCGGGTGGACCGGGAATCGAATACACATGTCCAAAAAAGCAGCGACACCCAAACGCGGCGGATCATCGGGAACGCCGACGTGTAGCTGCCTTGTCCTCTGCGATGACGTGGTGATCAGCCATGGCCGGGACAAACACAGGCTTGAGGGCATTATCGGGAGCATGAACGTCCCGTTTGTGCCGCATCCGATAGCTGGAAGTGTGGTGTACGTTCGTATCTCAAACGTTCACCAGCACGAGAAAGTGAGCGTCAGTCTGGTTCGTGCCGATGACAACCAGCCTTTATGGGTAATCGAAGCCGAAATCGTCAACCTGAACGAGCCCCTGAACGTACATACTCTGGTGGCAAAGGTTCCCCCGTTCATGGTCGACAAGGCAGGGCGGCACCTGCTGGAGGCAAAGCACAAAGGAGTGCCGATCGCCTCGGTCCCGATTATGATTCAAGCCGCGTTCCCAAGTCCGCCTCCGGGGTGGCCAATCGGAGCCCAGTCGGGAGAGAACAACCCATGAATACCGCTGCGAATACAACCAGCCCGATGACTGCGTCCACGACCTCCTACGGCGGTGTGAACATGGTTGACTTTCGCGTTGTGCGGTTTGTATCGTGTTCCGATTCAACCCGTGCCAAGCTGCGGTCCCGTCGCACACTTGCCCAGGCCAACGCGTGGCTTCTCAAGAATGCTGCCAAGGTTGATGCCCACGCGAAGGCGAGCACGAAGCGCCTGCTCGGACGCGATTCGGTCTGAGGCGAGTTGGAGCATCGTCGCTGCGGGTGCTGTAGACTCCATGAGTGGCCTTGCGGCAGGGTGAAATCTACTGGGTGACGGACTGTCCCCCTTTGCATGGGCGAGTGGCCGCACCCCACATGGTTGTCATCCTGAGTCCGCCGACTCAATTGGGCGATCCCAAGCAGCCCGTGCATGCGATGGTGGTGAGTTCGTCAGTTCCCAAGCCAGGGTCTGACCACATCGCAATGCCAAACATCCAGACCCAAAGGCCATGTACAACAGGCCTGACCAAGCCCTGTTGGGCCGTGACCCACTGGATTCTCAGAATCACCGATCGATCAAAGCTGGCAAAGAGGTCTGGGCACGTCGGTGGTTCTACGTTGAGGAAACTTGTTGAAGCCTTTGTGCGGGTTGTGGAGGATGGACGCTTTCCAATGCTCACTCATCCCAAGCCCGCGAGTGACCAGCCGGAATCCTGAAACTGAAAGGGCGTCGGCCGCGTTTCGCAGCCGACGCCCGGAAACCAACCATCCGCACCACGCCTGTGGGATGGAAGTAGCCCCTCAATCTTCACGCCCGGCGACGCTTGCCCATCGCAAGACCGCCAAGACCCAGCAAAGCGGCCGAACCAGGTGTCGGCACCGCCGAACCGCTGTACGAGCCCTCGGCGTACCACGCGCGGCTCGGGAGCATGTCGGTCCCGAGTGCCACGCCGCGGTTGGCCGCGTTGGGCGTATATGGCAGTGCCCCGCTCGTGTTGATCACGGTCATCGTGAACGCGAAATCCTGCGGGCCGCCCATCGCGCCCGCCGCGATCCCCAGGTCCGCGTTCGTGATCCCGCTCGTGTACTGCACGAACGACAGATCATCCGTGCCCATCACCGTCGCGGTCGAGCTCCAGGCAGCCTGCTTACCCGCCGCGATGAACACCGCGTTCTCGAACGCGCACGACAGGATCAGCCCGCCCGAGTCTGCGTCGAGCCACTGGAACACGCCCGTGGCCCGGTACTGGTGCGTGATGATCGAGCCAACCGCAGACGACTTCTCATACCCGAGCGACCAGTCGGCGAAGAACTTGGTGTGGTACACCCCGTCCACGCCGCCGTTGTCGTTATTCACGATCAGATCGATGTTCACGCCCGCCGTGTCGCCCTGGCGCACCTGGCTGCCTAGGCCCGCAAACGTCCACTGGCGGTCGCCCGTATCGGACGCAAAGCTGAAAAACGACGCGTTCGCCGACGCGGCCAAACCGACGGCGGCTATCAAGCCAAGTGCTGCAATCTTCATCTCGTCTCCTCCTGTTGATCTCGCCTCGCCCAACGGGACGCGGCACCCTCAACAGATACCCCAAGGATCGAGAGTTGCACACCCACCCACCTGGAAACCCCGGAAATAGAACCTCTCGGACCGGTCGCACACGGACCACTTGCCCCCAGTTGCGGTTTCTGGTCCACACAGTCTTGGTTTGACCCCATCGCGCCAAGCCCCAAACGCCCGAGAACCTCAATGCGGAGGGCGATGCCACTTCGCCCGTTTGAACAACTTGTGCAATCTTGCGCGTTTATTCGGAATCCGCTGGTAAGTTAGCGATCCTGTGGCACATTCCAGTCAGCCAACCGTGCGCCCGATCCCTGTGTTCGTGGATCGCGGCGTATGCGTTTCACGTTCCGACCGGGTCGGGAACGCTGGCTGGAGGTTTGTCCAATGGTGAAGTCAATTGCGGTGTGTGCGATCGCGGGCCTGGCCGGAGCCGCTCACGCGGGGATCATCCTCGAGACCGAGCCGAACAACTCCCTCGCTACCGCCAACGCGTGCGGCAACTACACGCCCCCGGGTGACTCGTTTCTCGTCGACGGCGCGATCGGCGTGCTGGGCGATCAGGACTGGTTCAAGTTCACCGTCAGCGGCCCCTCGCAGATCGTCGCCTCCACCTACGGCCGCCCCGACAGCAATCCGCCCGCCGACAGCTTTCTCGAACTTTTCGACAGCGCGGGCACTCTGGTCGCCTTCGACGACAACAGCGGCATCAACAACTTCAGCTCCCTGAGCTACAACGCCTCTGCGGGCGGCACGTACTACTTCCGCGTCACCGCGTTCAACAACCAGACCGCCTTCGAGTACAAACTGGTTGTCGGCATGAACATCACGCCCACGCCAGGATCGCTCGCCGCGCTCGCGGGCGGCATTCTGTGCCTAGGCCGTCGTCGCCGGTAACTTTGGTATCGGCACCAACCCTGAGACATTTTAAGAGGCCCGCTCGCACGAATCGCAGGCGGGCTTTTTCTTGCGCGCTCACAGATACACATACGTGATCGGCGAATCCACGTCGGGGTGCAGGCTCGCATGAACGGGACACGCGTGCCCGACGCGCTCCAGCCGCTCGCGCATCTCCGCCGGCACGCTCGCCGGAATCTTCACCACCACCGGCAGCCTCCCGATCCGCCGCAGCGCGGGCGGCGTCGTCATGTGCTTCTCGACCTTGGCCGTTGCCCCGGTGATGTCCAACCCCTGCCGCTCAGCCCACATCGCGATCGTCGTCAGAATGCACGACGCGAGCCCGGCCGCAACCAGGTCGGTCGGGCTAAAGGCCGACGCCTCGCCCCCAATATCCTTGGGGGCATCGGTTCGCAGCGTCGCACCTTCAGGGTGCTGCAGGTCGCACTTCTTGTGCCCGCTGTATCGGACGGCGATTTCTACCATGCCAGAACCGTACGCCCGCCGCGGGCGAAAGAGCCTGGAACCGAACGATCGTGTGGCCCGTATAGACCGACTCCGGTATGCTCGACGTCGCCCCGCTCGGGGCACACTCATGGGGATCGAACATGCAACGCCGAGGATGGACGATGACCGACCTGGTCGCCGCGCTGGCGGCGGCTCTAGGCTCTGTCTGAAAACAGTAACCTCAAGTACCGCTTGATTATCGCCAGTTGGAGCATCCCGTGGAAGTGAACCGCGAGTTTCTCGAAGCGAGTGC
>JAYVUC010000080.1:0-7899 GCA_043788295.1 Phycisphaerales bacterium | reverse complement strand
GCAGTTGTTGCCGCTGGTCTCGCCGCGCGTCCAGAGAATCTCAGATTCTTCGATCGTCTCGCCCGTGTCGAGCTTTTTCGGGGTGAGTGAGTTCACCCGCATGCAGAACTGTCCGCCCTTGGAGTTGGGCATCGACGTGACCATGGTGATCGTGCCATCCGAAGGATGAACGACAAGCCCCACGGGCGTCTGCGACTTGGCTTTGAGCACAATCGGATCACTGGTAACGGGCTTGTCGCCCGGCGTGAACCAGCGGGCATCGAGCGAATGATCATCGTGCCTGGAGATCAGTAGGATGCGCGAATCGACGCGGCAGGCGGAAAGATCGGCCGCCGTCACGCCAGGAACGAGCTTGACGGGATCGGTCGCGGCGTCCGTGAATCGCGTGTAAATCCAGTCGTTGAAACGGCGCGAGAAAGCCAGCCCGTCGGCCGGGCCGCCAACGAGCAGCGGATCGAACCGGCTCGCCGTCGACGGAAGATTTCTCGCCTCCCCCCACTTCTCACCGCCCTTGTACGCCTTGATGTACACGAGGTCCTGGGGCTGGGTGAGCGCGGCGACGTAGCATGTGCCGCCGACATACGCGAGCTGCGGCGCGGAGCCCACTCGCTCGTGCGTGGTTCGCGTGCCCGCGTATGTCGAGCCGCCATAGTTGATGTCGGCCTCGACCTCGCCCTCGTCAAACTTGCCGTTCTGGTTCCAGTCGATAAGCGTCGTGCCGTCGCCGTTGTCCTTCAATGTGAACCGGAAGGGCCAGGCCGCGAGGTATTTCAGCTTCTCGTAGGGGTACGGCAGCTTCTCGACGAGCTTGCGCTCATCGAGGACGGCGTCGCGGAACTCCCCGTTGCTGAAGTGGACCTTGTTGCCGTCGCCGTCGAACGAATAGCTGAAGGCGTACGACATAAGCGACGGGTAGAGGGGGCACCATGCGGGCGCGGAATCGCCGGTGTGACTCAGCGAGAGCTGATGCCCGAACTCGTGCGCGAAGACCTGCCACCCGTTGCCCGAGCCGCCCATGTCGTTGGTCTCGCTCGATTGTCCGCCGCCCCAGGGCGTGATCTGCATCCAGTGCGTGATACCCTTCCAAGGCCTTGGAAAGTACTTGTTGCCAACGTCCCACCACGGCATCGCCTGATCGGCCTTGGAGATGAACCCCGGCAGCTCGATGAAATGCATCCACACGCCCGTCGAGCCGTCGGGGTTCTTGTTGCTGAGTTTGTTGTAGACCGCGTTGACCCTGGTCATCTCGCCCTGGAACTGCTTTGGATCGACGCCCTCGAAGTACGACACCGCGCAGATCACGTCTTGTCGCATCGGGTTGAGCTGAATGTCCCTGTCGCCATCGGACGCATCTTTTTTATAAAGCTTGATCAGCGTCCCGATATCGATCCCACGCGGCAGTCCCTTGACCTCCCACCCGTCGAGCAGCCCGTCGCCGTCGGTGTCGCGGATATATGGGTCGGTACCCAGCGCGATCTCTTCGTCATCGGTGAGACCGTCGGAATCCTGATCGTTTGAGCTCGGATTTGGCGCAAACATAACGCTGACGGCGTGATGGTCGTAGGGCTTGTGGGCCTCGAAGATCGTGATCGTGTCAAGCACCCCGTCGGCGTTCATATCGCCCGTGATGGTCTCGAAGACCTTGGCATCCCCCGCATAGACGGGTGCCGGTGCTGGCGACAGCACCGACGCAGACTCGGCCGGCAACTCGCCCGGCTTCGTGTTCATCGTGGCGAACTTGCCGTCCTTGTAGTCCAGCAGCTCGACGGTCTGCCCCTCGCACACGACCAGCACCACGTGCTTCGCGTCGCCCGAGCGCGGGTTCACGATCCGCAGCGGCTTGGAGGGAAACGTCTGCGCCACAACCTGCCAGCCGCCAGACTTCCAGCCCTGAACGTTCAGGGCAAGCCACAGCTTCCCGTCGGCTCCCAGGCACAGGAGATCGTCGAAGCGGTCGGCGTTGACATCGGCGGCCGCGTAGTGCGCACACTCGGAGCCCGTCGCCGTCCACTCGAACGGCTTGGGCGTGCCGGGTGGCGGCGCGTGCAACTCCGGGAGGAGCGGTGAGCAGAGAAATGCGAATCCGACGAGTGCCAACGGGTTCATGCCCGTAGACTACCACCAATCGGCCAAGGCGTCACTTACCGGTGGACGCGTCCGTGTCATCCGACGCTCCGAAGAGCTTGTAGTTGTGCCGCGTCTTCAGGGCCTCGAACGTGAACGGGAACCCCAGCGACGCCACACTCTGTATTTCCGGGCCCGTGACCGCGCGGATGGCCGCGTCGTCTCTCGTCGAACGCAACCGCTCGATCGTCAGCGGCTCGACCTTGGTAATCCTGGCAAACACCGCCGAGAGTGACTTAGGCAGGACAAGCCCCACCGTGCGAGCCGGCGCGGGCTGACCTTCGACAGGCTGGAACGGATCGATGGATCCGAAGCGGCCCATGACAAGTGCCCGGAACTCGGGCGTGTTGATGGCCGCAATGCCCGGCCCGCCGCCCCCGCCTCGAACAGCATCCTTGCTGACCGTCGCATTTCGCTGGATGGTGAGTGCGGCCTCGGGAACAGGCTGCTCCGTCGGCGGAATCGTCGGGACCACTGGCGCGACCGTCGGCGGCGGGTACGCGGCGGTGACGGCGTCGAGGCCGCCGGTCGTTGCGATCGATGTGGTTTTTTCCACGTCGGCCTTGAGCATCTCGAACGCCTTGAGCCGTTTGATGTCCTTGACAACCTGCACGCGAACCTCGTCGAGCGACTCGGGCTCTCCCTCGGGCCTCACCGCCATCACACGCGGGTAAAATACGTTGCCGATCGGATCCGACACCGAGCGCTCGAAGACGGGCATGACGCCAACCTGAAGCACAAGCGTGGTGGCAGGCACCAGCTCGCGCACGTTGAACATCGCCTCGGCGAGCGACATACGGGCTGTCCCGCGCTGGAGCGATGGGCCCGAGTTGAGCCCCTTCTCAGCCTGCAACTCCTGCTGAGAAAGCCATCCGCTCATTTCGTGGATGATCGGCGCAGGGAACTCGACGGGCGATTGCCAGCGCTCACGCTCATCTCGCACCGCGGTCTCGGCCTTCACGCCCGCGGCGATCCCCGTTGCGAGCTGTTCCAGCGGGAGGCGTTTGACCAGCCAATCCTCGGGCAGTTTGCGGAACTTGCCATCCGCTGAGAGCTTCTTGATCGCCTCGGCCGCCAGCTCCCTGAACTTGCTGTCGGCGATCTTGATCAGATCATCGGCGTACTGGTTCTGAAGCGTCGCCTCAAACGCGACGCGCCCCTTCTCGAACGCCTCCTGCGTGCCTGTCGGATTGTACTTGTTCCATTCCTCACGCACGTGCGCTTCGATGAGCTTGATCGACTTGGCGACCGCCGCCTTGTTGATCTCGAGCCACTCCAGCTTGACGCGGTTGGGCTTGCGATACCCGATCCCGTTCTCACCCTCGGAGGCGTTGATCGCCTTGTACTTCTCGTAGTGCGTCGTGATCTCGTCCTGGGTGGGTTCCGGGAGCGTTGAGATGAGCCTGTCGGCGGGCACGACCACGAAGTCCAGCACGACCGCCTCCGCCGCCTCGCGGGCCGCCGCACCCGAGCGACGATCCGAGACCCGCGCCGCGTTCTCGTACCCCTCGGTCATGCGGCGTATTCCCATGAATCGCGAGACCCCCTGGTAGAACCCTTCGAGCGTGAGCCCGCTGCTGCGAACGACCGACGCAATGTAGTTGCGAATGCCATCGCCCTTCATTCCCTCGATCTGCTTGCGGCCGTCGGGAGACTGCATGATCTGCGGGTACGCAAACTGGAGGTACTGCATGAAGAACTTTTTGTCGAGCCCCGTGCTCTTGAATTGGTCCGCCGCAAGCAGGATGCCGATCGCGTTGTCCTCGGTTGCGAAGGCCTCCCCGTCGCCCGGTCCACCGACATATCCCGCCGCTTCGGCCTCTTTAGAGAGGAGCATGTAGTGGTCCCCGGACTCCGCCATCGAGCCCAGGGTGAGGGAGGTTGGCACAAACTGCATGAGCGCCTTGAACTCCTGGTCGTACATCAACCGCTCGTTGGCACGCAGCTTCGTGCCGTCCATGGTGCCGATCACTCGCTTGGTCGGGTCGCCCGAGAATGTGGAGATGCTCTGCGGGAGCAAAAAGGCGATCATCAGGAACGATCCGCCGATGACCATGATCCACTTCTTGTACTTCTTCAGGGACTTGTACATGAACTCTCCAAAGCGAGGCCTCGTGAACCAGCCGCACCTTCGCACACCATCGAAGTCACACCGTGAAAGACAAACGCCCGAGACAAGCAAGCGAATCCCGAGATTCGCCGGCTCGCCCCGGGCGGGTGAACGCTCGCTAGACGCCGCTCCATAGCCGGCGCCAATGACCTGCCGATTACCTGTAGAACTCGACGATCAGGTTGGGGTTGCAGTCAAACGGAATCTGATCCGTCGTTGGCATCGAGACAATCTTCACCGTCAGCTCGGCGGGGTTGAACTCCAGCCAATCCGCGATCTCGTGCCCCGGAAGGCTCTCCATGTTCTCCTTGGCCAGCTTCTGGATCGGCTCCTTGAGCGTGATCACGTCGCCCACCTCGAGCGAATAGCTCGGGCGATCGACCTTCTTGCCGTTCACCTTCACGTGCCCGTGCGCCACCAGCTGACGCGACGCCCAGATCGTGCGGGCAAGCCCCGCCCGGCGGATCACGCTGTCAAGCCGACGCTCAAGAAGCTGCATGAGCATGTCGCCCGTGTTGCCCGGACGGCGACCCGCCTCGGCCAGCACCCGGCGGAACTGCTTCTCCTGCACGCAGTAGTGGTACTTCACCTTCTGCTTCTCGTTCATGCGGATGCCGTAGGCACGCAGACGCCGCCCGCGATACCCGTGCATGCCGGGGAACACCAGCGAGCGCTTGCTCGTGTGCTTGGGGTTGTCGGCGATCGGCACGCCGACACGACGAGAAAGCTTGAGCTTGGGACCTGTATAACGAGCCATCAGATTCTCCGTCTCCAGTACTCCGGGCACAAAGCCTGGAATACTGGGTGTCGCTTCCTGCGTTGAGGAGCGACGATCTGCCGGGGGGCCGAGTCTTCGGTCCGGCGTGTGATCCGGTCTCCCGCTTGTGGACGGCACGTGCCGCCCGCGGGGTACGGTGGGTTGAGTCCGAATTGATGCCTACCAGACCGCCAAAGTCAACCCCAAGGCTCCCACGAACTCACTTTCGTTCGTCACCCATTTGGTTTTTTCTCGACGCAGGGATGGGGAATCATCTTGAATTGTCCGCCCCGAGCTACAGTCACACATTCACAGGGGCCACGCAGCATGTCAAGGACGATTCGGCACGCGATCCCGTTGACCATCCTGGATTCAGTCGGTCCGCGCCACGGCGCGTACGAACGCAAGGAAAAATGCGGCGTCTTTGGTATCTGGGGTGACCCCGACTCCGTCCGTGTCTGCTACCTGGGCCTCTACGCCCAGCAGCACCGCGGACAGGAATCCGCCGGCATCGTCGCCTCCAACGGGCGTTTCCTCGCCGGGCACACCGGCATGGGCCTGGTCCCCGAGGTCTTCAACGACAACATCCTCAACCAGATCGAGAATAGCGTTGGCGGAAACGTGCGGGCCGCCGTCGGGCACAACCGCTACTCGACCTCGGGCGGCAGCCTCTCGTGCAACGCACAGCCCCTGCTTGAAAGCTACATCGGGGGACAGGTCGCCGTCGCCCACAATGGCAATCTGATCAACGCCGCCGCACTTCGCAACCGCTTCGAGGAGCTCGGGCACCTCTTCCACACCACCAGCGACACCGAGGTCATCGTCCACCTCCTCGCAAGCCCCGAGCAGCAGAAAAGTCCCGACCCGCTCGCCGCAACGCTCCGCCGCCTCGAAGGGGCCTTCAGCCTCGTCTTCCTTTACCCCGACCGCATCGAGGCCGCACGTGACCCCTGGGGCTGGCGGCCCCTGGTCATCGGTCGCATCCCCGGCGGACCCGACGGCCCGCACGCGTGGGTCGTTGCCAGCGAAACAGTCGCCCTCGCCGTCGTGGGCGCGGAGGTCGTGCGCGAGGTAGCCCCAGGCGAGATCGTGACAATCTCCGATGCTGGTCTCAAGAGCCGCCGATTCGCCGACGAAGCACCGCAGACAGCCCACTGCGTCTTCGAGCACGTCTATTTCGCCAACCCGGCGAGCCGCATTTTCGGGCAAAACGTGCAGCAGGCACGCGAGCGCATGGGCGAGGTGCTCGCCCGCGAAGCACCCGTCGATGCCGACTGCGTGATGCCCATGCCCGACAGCGGACGCTCGGCCGCGAGCGGCTACGCACGAGCCAGTGGCATCACCTACCGCGAGGGGATCGTCCCCAATCGTTACGTGGGCCGAACGTTCATCAAGCCCACGCAGACCGAGCGCCAGCGCGCCGTACGTCTCAAACTCAACGTCATCCCCGAGATCGTCGAGGGTAAACGGGTGATCGTCGTGGACGACTCGATTGTGCGTGGCACAACGACCAAGGCGAAGATGGATCAGTTGCGCCAGGCTGGGGCGAAGGAAATCCATCTGCGGATCTCCTGCCCGCCCATCCGCCACCCGTGCTATTTCGGTGTTGATTTCGCCTCGCGCGACCAGCTCATCGCCCACAAGCGCAGCGTCGAAGAAATCCGCACCTATCTCGGCGTGGACACGCTCCACTACCTCTCACTCGACGGCCTCCTCTCGTGCATGGACCGCAAGCCTGACCGCTACTGCACCGCGTGCTACAGCGGCGACTACCGCCTCGACGTCGACCACCCCCGCACCGACATCGTCGCCGACAGCGAGCAGATCAAGATGTTCTGATACTCCGACGACATGCCGGGCCGCACCCAGTGTTGATCCGTGCCACACGCCGCCGTGAACTTTCGACGGGTCATTGATCTGCAAGTGCGCTGCTGGCTCCGACATGCGCGTCACACAAGTCGGCGCGGCCTCCGAGCCGATGGTTGTTGTGCTGCAGCAACCAGGAGGCCACGACGTCCAGTGCATCGCTCGGCGGCAGGGATGCCGCTCGCGTCGGAGTATATCGGCATGGTCTGGTCCGCCTCATCATTGCGTTGCCGGGTCCGTTGACCAGCGCGTGGGGATCGCACGCCGCTGGTGCTGCGACTCATCCGCGTGGGCAAGGCGTTCCTCATCACCGATGTGACCGACCCGCGTGAGCTGTCCAGGAGCATGGCCTCGGAACTCTACCGGCGGCGCTGGGGGCTGGAGGTGGCCTTCCGGTCGCTCAAGCAGACCCTCCAGCGACGCAAGGTCCGATCCTGCACGCCCAGCCACGCACGGATCGAGCTGGCGTGGGCGGTCGTGGGGCTGTGGATGCTGACGCTCCTGGGCGTCAGAGCCATCCGCTCGGCCGGTCACGTCCCGCGCTGCCTGAGCGCGGCGCTCACACTGGCGGCCATTCGCCACGCCATGCACTCGGGACTCGGCGATCGCGCCCTGCACCGTCGGCTGCGTCGGTGCGTCATCGACGGTTCCCACAGACGCACATCGAAGATGGCCTACCGCTGGCCGCACAAGTAGAATCCAGCCCCGCGCGGCCCGCCCAGCATCACCAAAGCCAAACGCTCGCAAGCCCTTGACGCCAGCGAACTCCGGGCCGTGAGAATGGCCGTCTAGTTCACGGCGCTGGGTGCCACATGCCAAGGACGTGCCGCAGGTTTTTGGCTTCGTTGTGACCTGGCAAGACACTCGGAACTCGCTTGGGCGGCTACCGGGTCAGGGCATTCAGTACGGATTTGGGGAGTTGCGGGACAACTGCCGCCCTCGATCTAGGCTCTGTCTGAAAACAGTAACCTCAAGTACCGCTTGATTATCGCCAGTTGGAGCATCCCGTGGAAGTGAACCGCGAGTTTCTCGAAGCGAGTGC
>JAYVUC010000079.1:0-5663 GCA_043788295.1 Phycisphaerales bacterium | reverse complement strand
GCACTCGCTTCGAGAAACTCGCGGTTCACTTCCACGGGATGCTCCAACTGGCGATAATCAAGCGGTACTTGAGGTTACTGTTTTCAGACAGAGCCTAGTGCCGCGCGGACCAGAAGTCGGCGGAGGACTTCACGGGAATGACCTCGAAATCGACGAGATCGCTCCAGGCATCGATCCAGGGCTGAAGTTCGGAGAGTCCCGGCGAGTCCATGAGCTGGTAGCAGCACGAGCCGTCGGCCGCCATCCAGCTCGAGACATACGCGACGCCCGAGCCATCTGGCATGAGGCGCCCGCGTGCCTTGAATCGCTCGCCGACAGCGTGCGGATTGCCGGCCCGAAAACGTTCGACGACCATGTAGAGCATTTGCGAGGTACGTGCAAGCTCGCCAGCGTGTTCTCGAACCAGGGCATTTCTGATATCATGGGCCGATGTCCGAAGCGTTGCCAACGACCACGACGATCCTGCTCGACTCGCTCCGCGATGCTCGCAACGGCGACGCGTGGTCGGAGTTTGACCCCGGTACCGCCCCGTGCTGACCTGGTCTTGACCCCGAATCCTGGTCCAGCGTGAGAGAGCGCTTTCTGGGGTGATTCCGGCCTCTGTTTGGGAGGCCGACGATGAAGCGGAAGCGATTCAGTGTGGAGCAGATTGCGTACGCGATTGCCCAGTCGGAGAACGGGACGGCGGTGACGACGAGCCGCTGGTCTGCTGGGCGATGAAGCTGATCCACACGGTCTGGGGGATGACGTTGCCCAGGGGCGGAGCGACATTCATGGTTCGTTGGGCGTTGGCGGCGTTCGAGAAGATGCGCCCGCCGGTACGAACCAGGCTGTACCCGCCCGCGTTGTAGGTCGAGCCCAGCGCGTCGACGGTCCAGCTCCCAGGCCCCGAGGCGTTCCAGGCGCCGGCCCAGCCGAGGCCGCCGTTGCCCACCGAGATGAGCGGAGCGGTCGGTTCATAGGCAAAGCCCTCGTACGAGATGAGCTGTCCCATCGCCGGGGCGGCGCTGGCGAGGGCGACGGCCAGGCCGGCGAGGCGGGTCAGACGGGCGGTGTTGTTGATGCGATTGGTCATGGGAGGACTCCTTTTCTACGTGGTCTTGGAAGACACTCCACACGGAGGGTCGACACATGGGTGCCCTGCTCGCCCGCGTTTCTGACACCCTTGCACAAGAAAATTTGCAACCCCCACTTCTGTGGCTCGGTCTACCATCCCCGATGCCCCGTTCGGCCCTATTAGTCGTCAACCGCCAGCGCCCCGAGGCGGCGGCATCGGCGCGTGAGGTGGTCGAGCTCATCCGCCGGTACGGGAGCCTGCTGGCCGAGACCCAGAGCAATGATCCGGCAATTCCTGGGCTTGCGGCCCGTGCAGACATCGTGGTGGTGCTGGGCGGCGACGGCAGCCTCTTGGGTCAGGCCCGAAGGATCGCGGGCCTGGGTGTGCCCGTACTCGGTGTGAACTTCGGGCGTCTGGGCTTCATCGCCGAGTTTGAGTTGCACGCGCTGACCGAACAGGCCCAGGCGATCTTTGGGGATGGCCCGCTGCACACGCGCGAGCTGCGGTTTCTCTCGGTCGCAATCGCGCACGCCGACGCATCGCCCTCGTTTCAGGCGATCGCGCTCAACGAAGCCGTGATCACCGCCGGGCCGCCCTACCGCGTGATCCAACTTGCGATCTCGATCGACAACTTGCCTGGCCCGAGCTTCGGCGGGGACGGCCTCATCGTCTCGACACCCACTGGGTCCACCGCGTACAACCTGTCAGCTGGTGGCCCGATCGTCGCGCCGGGGGTGGATGCGTTCACGATCACCCCGATTGCCCCGCACTCGCTCTCGTTTCGGCCCATTCTGGTGCCCGGCACCAGCCAGATCGAATTGAAGCTCTCCCGGGCCAACTCGGACGACGGTGTGGAAGGCACGACACTGATTCTCGACGGTCAGGTGATGCAGCCCTTGCGGACGGGGGATCGGGTGCTGATCTGTCGGGCGGAAGAGACGCTGCGATTCGTCGTGAATCCTCAGGCGGATTTCTGGTCGGCCCTCACGACCAAGCTCCGGTGGGCCGAGCCTCCGCGGATGCGGCACTGAACAACTACACTGGCGTCCCAAGTGCCTGCCGCCCCCATGCCACAACCGCTGCCCTACAAACTCGCGTGCCTGTGCGATCTCCGCGACGCTCAGGGGCGGATCCTGCTGCTTCGGCGGAAAAAGTCGCCCAACCAGGGACTCTGCTCGCCCATCGGCGGAAAACTGGACGTGGAGCTCGGCGAATCGCCCGCACAGTGTGCACAGCGCGAGATCCGCGAGGAAGCCGGGATCGAAGTTCCCATCGACCGCATCCGCTTGATCGGGATGGTGAGCGAGCAGGCGTTTGAGGGCAAAGGACACTGGCTGATGTTCGTCTATCGCGTGATGGGGGCTGTGGAAGTGCGCCCGCACGAGATGAACGAGGGAATGCTGGACTGGTTCACGCCCGCAGAGCTTGAAGGGCTGCCTGTGCCCGAGACCGACCGGGCGATCATCTGGCCTTTGATGCGGGCGACCGAGCCAAGGACAGCCAAGGGACTCCCGGGGTTTTTTGCGGTCCACATCGATTGCCGCGGTGCGGCACTCACATGGCAGGTTGAGCAACAGATCGGGCCGGAGGAACGATGACGGCGAAGGACCATTACAGCAAGACGGCCCGCAAGGCGATCAACCGTTTCTACGACCACGCCGACACGCGCCACCTGGCCGCGTTGCAGGAGCTTGTGTCGGAGCTCTTTCTTGCCGTCGCCGGTGAGGAGCCCGCCAAGAAAGTGGACAAGCTCTGGACCAAGGCGTCGGACGCGGTGGCCCACCTGAAACTTGACCCGGCGGTCTCGATCGCAGCCGCCAAAGCGATTGCGGCGCGGGATATCAAGCAGTTCGCCGTGATCGCCACCAAGCTCACCTCCCCAGCCACGCGATAGCTCACGTATCGTCCTGCCATGGCCGATTCCACTCCAGGCAAGCCGCCCGTCTTCATGCCCATCGCGCTTACGACGCCATTGGCGCTGGTGCCCGGCGTGCCGCCCAATCTGGCCGAGGCGATGGCGCTGCTCGGAGTGACGAACGTCGGGCGGTTTCTCGCCCATCTGCCGCTTCGCCACGAGATTCAGGAGGCCGAATCACCCATCGGTGAGATCGTCGCGGGGCGAATTGTGTCGGCGCGGGGCGAGGTGACGGCGACAAAGCTCTCGCAGCAGGGGCAAAGGCCGCGGCTCGAGGCGGTGCTACACGACGGGACCGGGCGGCTCGAAGTTCTGTGGTTCAACATGATGTACCTGCGCGAGAAGATCAAGCCGGGTGTACGCCTCCGCGTGCAGGGCAAGGCGACCAAGCGCGGCTCGGGCGTGCAGCTTGTCAACCCGCGGCACGAGGTGCTCCAGCCCGGCAACGACGATCCGCCGCCGCGCGATTCGCGGGTCCGCCCCGTGTATCCGGCAAGCGAGATGATCCGGGCGTGGCAGGTGGAGAAGCTGGCAGCGATCGTGCTGCCCCAGGCGTGGCCTTTGCTGGAAGATCACCTTTCAGCCGAGTTTCGCAGGGCCCGCAACCTGCCCTCGCTCGCCGAGGCGTATCGGATGATGCACGCGCCCACGAGCACCGACGAGGTGCTGATGGGACGCAGGCGGCTGGCGTACGACGAGCTGTTGCTCTTGCAGCTCGGGGTTCACATGAAACGCTGGCACCTGCGGCGATCACTTCGAGCGCCCGACCTTCGATGGAACGAGGCCATCGACCGCGAGATTCGAGCGAGGTTTCCGTTCACGCTCACCCCATCGCAGGACACGGTGGTACGCGAGATCGCCGCCGACTTGTCCAAGCCCACGCCCACGAATCGGCTGGTGCAGGGTGATGTCGGATCGGGAAAGACGGCGGTCGCGCTCTACGCCATGCTCATGGCGGTCTTGTCGCGGCATCAGGCGGCCCTCATGGCACCGACCGAGATTCTGGCAGAACAGCACTTCCAGAGTATCAGCCGAATGCTCTCGGGCGGCGGCGTGCGCGTCGAACTCCTCACGGGTGGCATCGACCCTGTGGCCCGTGCCCGCGTGCTCTCGGGGCTCGCGTCGGGCTCGGTCGATATCCTCATCGGCACCCATGCACTGCTCACCGACGACGTGCGGTTCCAGTCGCTCGCGGTGTGCGTGATCGACGAACAACACCGCTTCGGCGTCCACCAGCGCGCAAGCCTGAGAGCCAAGGGCGGCGGGGGCGGCGGCACCGAGGCAGTCACGGGCATCACACCCCACGTGGTGGTGATGACCGCCACACCCATCCCGCGCACTCTCGCAATCACGCTCTTTGGCGATCTGGACATCTCGACGATCAAGGGACTGCCGCCGGGTCGCACGCCGGTGCGAACGAAGGTGGTGGACGCGGGCGAACGGCACAAGGTGTACAAGGACGTTCGCAAGCGGCTCGACGCTGGCGAGCAGGCGTTTGTCGTGGTACCCGCGATCGGCGACGAGGACGACGAGCGGTTGGGCGTGGAACCGACAGCCGACGGCGATCTCGTGTCGGCCAGATCGCTCGTGCGAGAGCTTGAGGCCGGCGCGTTTGCGGGAAAGCGTGTCGCGGCGATGCACAGCCGATTGCGCAAGGCGACGCGCGACTCGATCATGGAACGCTTCCGCGGGGGGCTGATCGATGCCCTGGTGGCGACGACGGTGATCGAGGTCGGAGTCGATATTCCCGGAGCGACTGTCATGGTCGTCGAGCACGCCGAGCGATTCGGGCTGGCGCAGCTCCACCAGCTTCGCGGGCGCGTGGGGCGAGGGGCGAAAGCGTCGGCGTGCTACCTGATCGCCGACTCGCCCGCCATCGCCGCGACACCGAACGCGCCCGACACAGGCACCAACGAGATCGCCGTCGCACGGCTCGCTGTGATGGAGAAAACCAACGACGGGTTCGTGCTCGCAGAAAAGGACATGGAATTGCGCGGGCCGGGCGAACTCTTTGGCACGCGGCAATCGGGGCTCCCGCCGTTCAAGGTGGCCGACCTGATGCGCGACCGGGAGTTGCTGGCGATGGCGCGGCGTGACGCGGCGGAGTGGGTGGAACGCTCGCCGATTCTCGCTGCACCCGAAGAGGCCCTCGTGCGACGCCGACTGTTCAAGTCGTTCGGCGAGTCACTTGGCCTGGGGGATGTTGGATGAACACGCCGCGTCAATACATCTGTCACAAAGCGCCCGAGCCCATCGAGATCAATGGTGACGGCGACAAGCCCGCGTGGCGCGATGTGCCATGGACCCAGGACTACGTGGACATCGAGGGGGACACCAAGCATCGGCCCACCTGGCGGACGCGAAACAAATTGCTGTGGGACGATCGTTACCTGTACATGCTGGCAGAAATGGAAGAGCCGCACGTATGGGCGACGCTCACCGAGCACGACTCTATCGTGTACCACGACAACGACTGGGAGGCGTTCATCGGGCCCGAGGGGAGCAATCACAACTACTACGAGCTGGAGATCAACGCCCTGGGCACCGTGTTCGATCTGTGGCTACCCAAGCCGTACCGCGAAGGTGTGAAGGCCGACCACGACTGGAACGTGCGAGGGCTTCGCAAAGCCGTGCGTGTCCACGGCACCGTGAACGATCCTCGCGACACCGATCGCGGCTGGGCCGTGGAAC
>JAYVUC010000078.1:0-13390 GCA_043788295.1 Phycisphaerales bacterium | reverse complement strand
CTTCTCAAGCTCGCCGCACATGTAGTCGAGGCTGTCGGCCACCATCGTGTTGAGCACTGTCGTGGGCCACGCCACCGCCTGGCTGCTTCCCACCGCGCGAAACTCGAACTTGTTGCCCG
Source organism: Phycisphaerales bacterium (assembly GCA_043788295.1). Taxonomy (GTDB): domain Bacteria; phylum Planctomycetota; class Phycisphaerae; order Phycisphaerales; family UBA1924; genus UBA2396. The sequence goes on along the minus strand of JAYVUC010000078.1, from coordinate 13,271 downwards.
TGAACGCGAACGGGCTCGTGCGGTTGCGGTCGCCCGTGTCCTTGGGAATCTGCGGGAGGCTCTTGGTGCCCAGGTCGAGCTTGCCGCCCTTGATCTGGCTTTTGGCAACGCCGCCCTCGATCTGCTCGACGATGTCCATGAGCATGTCGCCCAGGAAGATCGACATGATTGCCGGCGGGGCCTCGTTCGCACCCAGGCGGTGGTCGTTGCTCGCGTGGGCAACGCTCGCCCGCAGAATATCGGCGTGCAGATCGACCGAGCGGATCACCGCCGCGAGCGTGCACAGGAAGATGATGTTGGTGTGCGTGTCGTCACGCGGATCGAGCAGGTTGACGCCCGTGTCGGTTGCGATCGACCAGTTCACGTGCTTGCCAGAGCCATTGATCCCCGCGAAGGGCTTCTCGTGGAGCAGACACGCGAAGTTGTGCCGCTGCGCGACGCGCTTGAGCACTTCCATCACGAGCATCTGATGGTCAGCCGCGACATTGGCCGTCTCGAAGATCGGCGCGAGCTCAAACTGACCGGGCGCGACCTCGTTGTGCCGCGTTTTCACCGGCACGCCCAGGCGATAAAGCTCCCGCTCGCTCTCGGCCATGAACGCCATCACGCGCGTCGGGATCGACCCGAAATAATGGTCCTCGAGCTGCTGATGCTTGGGCGGCCTGGCTCCGAACACGGTTCGCTCGCAGGCGAGCAGATCGGGCCGCTTGTAGTAGTGCTCGCGGTCGATCAGGAAGTACTCCTGCTCGCACCCACACGTCGCCATCACGCGGCTCACGCCACCGGCCGCTCCGAACATCCTGAGAAGGCGGATCGCCTGCTCGCTCACGGCGTCCATGGAACGCAGCAAGGGCGTCTTGTGATCCAGTGCCTCGCCGGTCCACGACACGAACGCCGTCGGAATGCAGAGCGTGACCGCCCCGGCGTTGCGGGTGAGAAACACGGGGCTCGTGCAATCCCATGCGGTGTACCCGCGGGCCTCGAAGGTCGCGCGGATGCCGCCCGATGGAAAACTGCTCGCGTCGGGCTCGCCCTGCACGAGCGCGCCGCCCGTGAACTCGCTGAGTGCGCCGCCGTGCCCGTCTGGCACGATGAACGCGTCGTGCTTCTCGGCGGTCAGGCCCGTCAGCGGCTGGAACCAGTGGGTGTAGTGCGTCGCGCCGCGCTCGATCGCCCAGTCCTTCATCGCGGCGGCAACCACGTCCGCGAGCTGCGGGTTGAGCGGCTCGCCCGTCTTGATCGTGCGGAGCACCTGCTTGTAGACATCCTTGGGCAAACGCTGGCGCATCGCGCGTTCAGAGAAGACATCGGTCCCGAAGATCGCGTCGACGGACCCTTGGTGGACCCGTCCGCTCTGCTCGGTCGCCTTGCCATTGGTGCCTGCGGAATGGACGTGGTCGGCAGCGGTGCTCATGCCAGTCTCCTGTCCCGCACGCGTGAGAAGCCGCGAGCGGGGCCTGAAATGGTGCCAGCACCCGGAAGGCCAACTCAGGCCTGCCGCGTGCCGGTGCGATTGTCGTACAGCTTGACCTCTGAGAATCCAATCCTTGGAATCCCAAAGCGGGTACCAGACAGCGTAGACGGGTTCACGCCGCTTGTCCTGAATTTCCACGCTGTAGACGACGATCTATCGCCCAAAACTTGTTTCAGAATCACACCACTGAACGCTGAAACGTTCCGATTCGTGCGGTTATACCACCAAACCACCCACAAGGCTCCGCACGAACGACTCGGCGACCACCACCGGATCCTGACCGTTCTTGGGAGCCTCGGAAATCCGGCGCACCACCGCGCTGCCGACGATCGCCGCGTCGGCATGCTTGACCACCACCCGCACCTGCTCGCCATTGGAGATGCCGAATCCGCAGGCGATCGGCAGCTTCGTGACCTGCCGCAGTCTTGCAACAGGGGCCGCCACGTCGGGGGCCTTGTCGCGCTCCCCGGTGATTCCCACGCGGGCGACAAGGTAAACAAAGCCCGTGCTTGCAGCTGCGATCAACGACGCCCGCTCGGGCGGGGTCGTGGGCGAGATCAGCAGTGATGCGGTTTTGCCTTCCTTCGCCGCTGCCTCGACAAACTCCCGCGACTCTTCCAACGGGGCGTCGGGGAAGATGAAGCCATCAAAGCCCGCCGACGCCGCGTCCTTCACGAAGCCCGCAGGGCCGCCGCTCCATCTGTAGGCGATGGAGACGCTGACCATCGCGATGAGGCCGCACTCGAGGGAGCCGCGAACGGAGGCGACCTCGTCGAAGACAGATTTGGGAGTGGAGCCGGCGACGAGGGCGTCGTGCATGGCGGCGGCGATGACGGGGCCGTCGGCGATCGGATCGGAGAAGGGGATGCCGACTTCGACGATGGCGGCCCCGGCGCGGTCCATGGCGGAGAGGAGCTGGCTGGTCATGCCGGGGCGAGGGTGCCCGCCGCAGATGAATGGCATCAGGAGCTTGCGATTCTGCGAGAGGCGCTGCGAGAAAATGTCGTCGATGCGTGGCATGGCGAACAGTACGGCCTCAGACCCCCACCACGTCAGACCCCCAGCACCTCAGACCCCCACCACGTCCGGCAGTTCGTCCATCCCCTCCGACAGCACCCGCGGCCCTTCGGCTGTCACCAACACATCGTGCTCGTAGTGGACCGCGAGCGAGCCGTCGGCGGTGAAAACCGGCCACTCCGATCGCTTGTGTGTTGTCTGCCCGGTTCCGACCGCGAGCATGGGCTCGACTGCGACCAGGAGTCCTGGCTCGCATTTCTTGTACGCGTCGGACCACTCGCCGGGAAACGCGGGCGATGAGTTGGACACAAACGGGGGCCCATGCAGCATGTTGAGCCCGATCCCGTGCCCGCCCAGCCCGCGGACGAGATGAAACCGGCACTCCTTCTCGACGTGCCCCTCCACCGCCCGCGCCCAGTCGATCAGCGGCTTGCCGGGCTGCAATTGCCGGATGCCGCGCCGCAGCGATTCCTTCCCGCATTCCATAAGCCGCCGGGCTTCGGGGCCGGGCTCACCGAAGGAGTACGTCCACGCTGCATCGCCGATCCAGCCCTTGTGCGCGACGCCGATGTCGATCTTGAGGATGTCGCCGAGCTTCATGGGCTCAAGGTAATAGCTGGCCGTCCCATGCACCACGCACGCGTTGACTGACAGGCACGCGTGCGACGGAAACGCCGGGCTTTTGGGCAACTTGTACCCTAGAAAGCACGAGCGGCACCCAAGATCGCTGAGCGTCTTGGCCACCATCGCGTCGATCTGGGCGAGCGTCTTCCCCACGCGCAGCCACGCCGATATCCGCCGGTGGGCCTCGACCACTTTCTGAGCAGCGTCATACGCGAGACCGGTTTCGACAGCGTTGCGAACCATGGCCAGCAGGATAGGGGCTTGAGGTGGCCCAGTGGTGCCCAGTTCTCCGAACCGGGTTCCCGATGGTGGCCCAGTGGTGCCCAGTTCTCCGAACCGGGCCTCAATGGACAAGGAGGAACGGCCCTGTGCCATTCCTCCCTGCGACATGAGTTTGAATGTGTGCCCGGCTTTACGCGGCCATCTTCAGCTCGCTGGAGAGCGAGCCGCCGCCAACGCCGAACTGCACGATGAACTGGTCGCTGGCGGTGCCCGGCTGGGTGCCGCGGAAGCCCTGGATGATGTACGTCGCGCTCGACGTCCCGAACGGGAGCGTGTCATCGACGAAGCTCTTGCTCCCGGTGTTGCCGATGATCTCGTACGCGGCGTCGCCGATCTTGCGGCGGACATTGAAGTAGACGCCCGTGCTCGCGGATGCGTCGGTCGCCTTCCACTTGAGCGTGATCGCCCCCTCGGTGGTGAGGGTGACGGTGAAGTCGGTGGGCTGACCCGGCGCGGGGCGGGGCGTGGCGGGCGCGGGCGGGTCGATCTGGGCGAGGGCGTAGACGCCGGGGTTGCTGGTGGTCTGGGCGAAGGCGCGGATGGCCTTGACAAGGTCGGCGCCGTTGTTGCGCAGGGCCCCGATGGCGTTGTGGAAGGTGACGGTGGCGGCCTTGGCTGTGTTCTTGGCGTTCTGCTGGGCCGTGAACGCGATGCGGGCGGCCTTGGTGGTGGTGTCGAGCGCGGTCATCTGGGCGACTGTCAGACCCATGGTGAGCGGAGCGGCGGTCCAGACGGGGACGTGATACTCAAAGAACTGAATGACCTCGATATCTTTGGTTGGCACAGTGGGCATCCGCCCCACCCTTTCTGCGACCATCGGTCGCAACGGAACCGACAGCCGCGCGGCACACGCCGGGCGAGCTGTCGGAGGAGGGATCGGCGGCTCTTGGGGGCGGGTTGAGCCGTTGGCGGATGCGGCGAGAGACTTTGGTGGGGTGGGAGGGGTTGGAAGGGCTGGGGGGGTTGGCGGCTCGCGTGGGGGCGGATGTAAACGCCCCGGACCATCGTCGCATGGTCGTTCGCTGGTGAGGATCGGGTACACTCCTGCGCGTCGGTAGTAAGGGTCACGGCGGCGGCCAAGTTATTTTGCCGGGGGTTTGGCATGATGCGCGTTCATGTTGATCATGGCGTTGGGGGCTTGCGATGAGCGGGGAAATCTGGCCCTGCCGGGGAGTAGCCGAGCACGCATACTGCCCGCGTCTCTTCTATTACATGACAGTGGAAGGGGTGTTCGTACCCAGCGCCGACACCGAGACGGGCACGGGTGTCCACCGGCGCGTCGATCAGCCCAGCACTTCCACCCCAACCCCCATCCCCACACGTTCGGGCAAGAAGCAAGGGGTCAAGGCGGAAGAGGGCGAGATCGACGCCGAGCGACCGCTGGTGGTGCGTAGTCTGGTGCTTACGAGCGAGCGACTCTCGCTCACCGCCAGGCTCGATCTCGCTGAGATCAGCGGAACCACTGCCGTACCCGTGGAGTATCGCAAGGGCAAGCCCAAACGCGCGTGGATGCCGAGTGAGGCCCACGATGAGATGCTGGAAACCCCCTTGCTCGCACCCACGCCCGAGGCGTGGCCGACGGATCGTGCGCAGGTGGGGTTGCAGGCGATTCTCTTAGAAGAGGCCGGGTACACAGTGACCGAGGCGGTGGTGTACTACGCCTCGGAGAAACTTCGGTTGCGGATGATTGTGGACGAAGTGCTACGGGCAGAGGCGCTGGCGTGCTTGGATGCCGCGAAGCGTACCGCAGAAGGGTCAAGGCCCGCGCCGCTGGTGAACGATCCGCGCTGCCCGCGCTGCTCGTTGCAACCGATTTGTCTGCCCGACGAGGTGAACCACCAGCGGTTCACGGCGGCGACGGTCGAAGGTGGCCCGGTTCTTGCTGGCCCGGTTCTCCGAACCGGGTCTCTGGGAGACTTCACCCCGCGCAAACTGTGGCCGCCGCGCGACGACGGCATCCATGTGGTGTTGCAACGCGAGGGCATCCGTGTGGGGGTGCGGGGTGAGAGCGTGCGGGTGACGGACAAGGACGGCGGGTTGGTGCGCGACCTGCCGCTCACGAGCATCGAGTCGCTGGCGGTGCTGGGCGGGGTGCAGGTCTCGACGCAGGCGCTGACGGTTTTTGCGGATCACGAGGTGCCGGTGGCGTTCATGTCGGCGGCGGGGCGGCTGGTGGCGATGATGGACCCGATGGGGCCCACGAGCGCGGCGGTGCGGCTGGGGCAGGTGCGAACGCTGGATCGTCCGGAGAAGGCCTTGGAACTGGCCCGGGCGGTGACGCTGGCCAAGATCTCGAATCAGCGGACGCTGCTGATGCGGAACCATGTGGATCTGCCTGGGGTGGCCCCGGCCGAGATGGCGTTCGCGGGAGAGTGTGCCGAGAAGGCGGAAAGCATGAACGAGCTGCGCGGGCAGGAGGGAAACGCGGCGGCGATCTACTTCCGGCACTTCGCGGGGATGTTCAAGGATGTGGCGTCGTCGCCCGCCGCGAGGTTCGACGTGAACGGGCGGACGCGCCGCCCGCCGCGTGACCCTATCAACGCGGTCCTTTCGTTCGCCTATTCGATGCTGACCAACGAGTGTGTGTCGGCGTGCCGATTGGCGTCGCTCGAACCGACGATCGGGGCGTTGCACACGACGCGCCCGGGACGGCCCGCGCTCGCGCTGGACCTCATGGAGCCGTTCCGCCCGCTGATCGCGGACTCGCTGGCGGTGTCGGCGTTCAACCGGGGGGAACTGACGGAGGGGCACTTTCTGGACACGGCGGCGGGGTGCGCGCTCACGGACTCGGGCCGCAAGGCGTTTTTCGGGGCGTGGGGGCGGCGGATGGAGACGGAGGTGACGCACCCGGTGTTCGAGTATCGGCTGAGTTATCGAAGGATGCTGATGCTGCACGCGCGGCTCGTGGCGGCGTGGGTGGTGGGCGTGGAGGGCGGCGGGGTGCCGACGCTGGCGTTCCTCACCACAAGGTGACTCTTGGTGGCCCGGCTCTTTGGTGGCCCGGTTCTCCGAACCGGGCCACATGGACTCGGATAGGGGTGGGTGGGGGTGGGGATCGCTCTCCCGAGCGGTGATCGGAGGATGAACGATGCGTCGCTGCTATCTGGTGTGCTACGACGTGCGAAACCCCAAGCGTCTGCGGCGTGTGCACAAGTGCATGAAGGCCTACGGCGAGGGTTGGCAACTCTCGGTGTTTTATTGCTGCCTGAAGGCGATCGACCGGGTGCGGCTGGAGAACGCCCTGCGCGAGATCGTGAACCTGAAGGAGGACCAGATCCTGATCGTGGACCTGGGCGGGAACGAGGAGGCCGCCCGCGAGTCCAGCACGTTCATGGGCGCGGGCGTGCCCGACGCGGCGACGGGGATGGTGGTAATCTGAGAGGTCATCTGATCTGGTTGTGAAATGAATCGCGACGCCTGTACTTTACGTCGCTGATTATTCGCCCGGGAAACCGATGTTCCCGGGGTGTACATCGGTCAGTTGGATGCCAAGCCCGCGGAGCGCCGCGAGCACGGCGGAGGCCTTGGGCCAGTTCGTGCCGAACTCCTCCCTTTTGTCGTCCACCCATTCGGCGAGCACGTCGTCGGGGAAGATCGGTGCCTCGTCGTCAAGGAAAGCACTCGCGAAGTCAAGCACGAAAGGCGGCATCACGATTGTCATCTCGATAACAAGGAGGTTCTTGTCAACACGCTCAACCTGCGGCACGGCGTGGCCGTGCACATCGAGCACGCCCCGTTCGGCAAGTCGCCCGTAGGCCGCGGCTTCCCGTCGAAAGGGCTCCTCACGGCCAAAGACTTTGACCGCCGTTTGGCGGTTTGTGGACCAGACGGTTCCGTCCTTGCCGAACCCCAGCCTACGCTCATACCGCAGAGCGTGTCGCTCGGCGTATTCTCTGGAACGACGCTGTATGTCCTCATCCAACGGCTCCATCACGATGCCTCTTTCGGGTTCTGGGGACCGTGGGGGCCGTGGATACTCCTCGGTGGTTCGTCTTGCTCTGCGCGTGGACGGCCGTTTGATCCCGCTGACGCAAGTGGGCAGCGACCGGCTGTACTTTGAGAGCCCGGTGATGATCCCAGCGTGCCGAGCCACGTTGATCGTCGAAATCGACGGACAGTCGAGCGAAACAAGCGTCAACCTCCAGGGCACTCCGCAGCCGTCTCGGATCGTCACCTTCGAGCAGATCGACCACTCGCCATCCGCCCCGTCATCGGACCCGATGCCGCGGCGGAACCTTCATGTGTCCAACGATCCCAGCACCCACGATTGACGGTCGGGAACGGAACGGGGTGGAACGGGGTAGAGTGGGGTGGGATGGGGGATGGGATCGCTGCCGTGTGCCAAGGCCATCGAAGGCGTAGACACGTCCACGGGATTCTGCCGTCCTGTAGACGGCGTGACGAGGATAGCCGCGTCGGTCGCCAAAGTATAGTTCATGAAGGTATGCGGCCACGTCCAAGATGCTCGCCTATGCTTTCCCGGAATGTTGCCTATAGGGCATTCTTCGGCTCAACCACACCGCCACTTCTGGTCCGAATCGGAGATTCACATGGCGAACAAGAACAAACCGCTTCAGGATACCACGAGCGCGACGGTAACGCCGCCAAGCCCTCCCACGACCATCACGACCCAACGGGCCTACACGCTCCGCCTACGCGGCGTCGAGGGCGACACGGCCTGGCGGGACGCCCTCTGGGCCACGCACGAGGCGATCAACAAAGGGGCCAAGGTGTTCGGCGACTGGCTGCTCACGCTGCGTGGCGGGCTGAGCCATGAACTGGCGGAAGCCAGAGTCTCTGAAAAAAAAGGGGGCAAGAAAACGCAGAGGGAACCCACGGACGACGAGCGCAAAGGGCACCGCATTCTGCTCTCGCTCTCGTGGCTGAGCGTCGAATCTGCTCCTACCGATGATGATCCGCGCAAGCGGTTCATGGTCGCCTGCGGACGCGACGCCCGCAACACCAAGGAAAGCAGTCTCCACAATTCGGAACTTGCACTGCGGCTTGCGCTTCAGACGATTCTCCGCGAACGTGGGGTCAGCGAATCCGAGATTGGTGATCCGGGAGTGGAACCGGAGAATCAAGACACGACTTGGCTCGGTCAATGCGGCCCCTCGTTCGCGGCTCGCATTCGTGATGATGCCGCGTGGGTAAACCGATCCGCCATGTTCGACACGATGACCGCAGGATGGGATGCGGACATCGCCCGCAACGATGCTCACACCCTGATCTCGTTCATCCTGAAAGACGATTACTTGGTGTTGCCGACGCCAAAGAAGAGCACAAAGAAGGGCGATGGGGAAAAAGAAGAGGCTGACGAGCAGGAAGAACGCCAGAGCGCGATCAAAGCATCGTCCAAAGGCGCGGGCCAACGCACACGCCACCCGTTCTCTCACCTGCTTGGTGAGGGCAAACCGTTCGGCAAGCCCACCCGACAGTTGAAGCTGCACGACAAGTGGTATGAGGACTTGAAGCCGCGAGTGGAGTCGTCCGGAATTCCTGTTCCGCCTCTCGTCAGGGGTAAGAAGAAAGGCAAGGACGATGGCCCGGCCCACACGGAACTCCTGCGCGAGATGTTCTCAAAGTCGGCGTCACGGATCGCCCAGATCGTCACGAAGCAGCGTCAGCAAGAGGCCGACCGGCTTGCGCGCAAAGAGGCCGACAAAGATCTCAAAGTCATGGAGGCCGACCCCGCGTACGCCGAGGCGTTGGCAGCGCTTCGAGAGTATTCAGACGAATACGGGCGTTCCTCCGGCTCCATCGAATCGTTCGTCCTTCGTCCCCGGCAGATCACCGGCTGGGACAGGATCGTGAAGCGATGGAACGCCATCAAGGAAACCGATGCCGAAGTCGCGTGCGCAGCAAGAATCGACGCAGTCAAGGCAGCCCAGGACGAGGACAAGGACAAGAAGTTCGGCGATGCCAATCTGTTCTTCCGGCTCGCCGAGGAGCGATTTATGCGCGTCTGGTTCCACAAGGAGAAATCGGACGCGACGATTCTTGACAAATACGTGAAGGGCGTGAAGGCCCGCAGCGATTCCGAGCGATTGAAAGTCGCGGCATTCCGGCACCCCGATGCGTATCGAAACCCGATCTTCTGCCAGTTCGGTACATCTCGCCCGACGATCCGATTCCGGAGGTTGAAGGCATTCACCAACGAGGCTGCCGGGGATGACCCGCGCGCGGTCGGGATGCTGCTGTGGCAACCCAGGGTCAACGGGGCGAGACTCGTGCTCATGCACGCCGTAAGCCGCAGGATGGACCGCGAGATCGGTTCTGCGTGCGATTCGGTGCAGATTGGCGCGGATTCCCTCCCGATGGTTCCCCGTCGAGGGCGTCTCGGAGCGGCGGCGGGAGGAATGACCGACACAAATGCTCCGTCCCGTGTCGCCGGGGTGTTCGACCTCAAGGAAATCAAGGGCCGCAACGCAGACGAGGACGACGACGACGGGGAGACCGGGAAACTGAAGGAACCCAAATGGAACGGCACGCTCTCCACCAATCGACGTGACCTTGAAGCCATCAATAAGTGTCTCGAAAAAGGCGACGTCTCGCGTGCCCATCGCCTCAGGGCACAACTGCGCTGGACATTGACGGTCTCGATGGAGATGGAAGGGCTGGGACCGTGGCCCCGCTTCGTTGAGGGTTGTCCGGATGCGGCACCCTTCACCCGCACCGTTACGAAGGACGTACCAAAGGATAAGGACGACCTCGCCAAGGGGCTGGCGAAGCGCAAGGGCGATCGGTACCTCGATGCGATCGGCTGGCCGTGGCAGGAGTTCAACCAGCCGCTTCTGGAGAAGCCCGATGAGAAACTCAAAGACGACGAAGCCCCATCCCTCATTCCTGACAAGAAGGCAAGGCGCGGCGACAAGGCGTGTCTGATCCTGTCCCGTATCCCGAGTCTGCGACTCCTCTCCGTGGACCTCGGCCACCGCTTTGCTGCTTCGTGCGCGGTTTGGGAAACTCTTTCGCTGGCGGCATTCAAGAAAGAGATCGCGGGCCGGGCAAATGCCTCGGATGAAACAGGACTTGGCGGCCTCTTCTGCCATGTCTCCGTGCCGACAGACAAGATCGTGAAGAACGGTCGGAACAAAGGCAAGCCGGTGGTGGAGACAACCATCTACCGCCGTATCGGCCCTGACATACTCGACGGCAAGGACTACCCCGCCCCGTGGGCGCGGCTGGATCGGCAGTTCCTCATCAAGTTGCAGGGAGAAGAACGGCCCGCTCGCATGGCGTCGGAGGCGGAAAACGGATCGGTCGAGAAGTTGGAATCCGATCTGCACCACACAAGGAGTGCTGAAAACCCTCTACCGTGGCAGGTCGATGAACTGATGTTCGAGGCGGTACGAACGCTCCGGCTCGCGCTGCGTCGGCACGGGGATGCCGCGCGGCTTGCCTTCGGGTTCGCCAGCGACCACAAGCCCATGCCCGGCAGCCGCAAGTTCTGGTTCCACAAACCGCAGGACAATGACACCGAGCCGTTGAAGGACACCGAAAAGAAAACAACTGATCGCGCGGTCAGGCACCGGGAGCACCTACAAGACCTGCTCGCCCTCTGGCGCGAACTTGCCATTTCGCCCCGATGGCAGGACGACGATGCGCTGAAACGTTGGAACGAAACGATCCGACCCCTCATCGACACTTCCCCGTTTACGGAGCCACCGCCATTGGACGCAAAGGATGCGGTCGACAAGAAGAAAGTGAGGCGAGAAGAGAAGATCGCGCGGTGGATGGAGTTGTGGCAATCACTCCGCCAGCCGCTCGCACGACGATCAGACGATGACGACGAACCCGACCGTGCCGCCCGGAAGGCGGATCGAGAGGCCGTCCGCACCCTGCTCGCGCCAGTCGCCGAATCGCTGCGGCGTGATACGCGCTCGCGCGAATCGCTCTCGGCGTGGTGGAAGACTCGGTGGGACGCCGAGGATGCACGTTGGCCGGGACGCCTGAAACAACTGCGTCTATGGCTCATCCCGCGCGGCCTGCGGGCGCGGCGCAACGAGACGCAGGAACAGACCAACGCCCGAAAGGCCCGGCTAGGCGCGGCCATGAACGTCGGCGGGCTCTCTCTCACACGGCTCGCCACGCTGACGGAGTTCCGGCGTCAGGTTCAGGTCGGCTTCTTCACGCGCCTCAAACCCAACGGCTCGAAGGCGGAGCTCGGAGAGAAGTTCTCCCAGAGCATTCTCGACGTGAGCGACCGCCTGCGCGAGCAGCGCGTCAAGCAGCTCGCCAGCCGCATCGCAGCGTCCGCGCTGGGACTTGGTGGACACTGGAAAGATTTGACCGTTCCTGTACGAGATGCTCGCGGTGCGACCAAGCGAAACCAAGACGGGTCGATCATGACGCGAATCAAGTCTGTCTGGCAGGAGGAGCCCAATGCGAAGTATCCGCCTTGCCACGCCGTCGTCATCGAGAACCTCCGCAACTACCGTCCCGATGAACTCCAGACCCGGCGCGAGAACAAGCAACTCATGTCGTGGTCAAGCGGCAAGGTCCGCAAATATCTCGAAGAGGCCTGCCAACTCCACGGCCTGCACCTGCGCAAGGTCCAGCCCAACTACACCAGCCGCCAGTGCAGCAGAACAGGGCTGCCGGGGATGCGCTGCTCGGATGTTCCCGTGTGGGACTTCCTCACCAAGTCTTGGTGGCGTAAGCGCGTCAAGGATGCGCTCGAACGAAAGATCAAGTCAACACGCGAAAAGCCCTATGACGCCGAGGCACAGATGCTCGTCGCACTCGACAGCATGTGGCCGGACCCACTGACCAAGCCCGACAAGCGGGCCGTGTACGAACGCAGGGCACGGGACTCGAAACCGCTGCTGCTTATTTCCAAAGGCGGCGACCTGTTCGTCCCCGCGCCCAATCCAAATCGACCCGATCCAGCCGCGGAGCGGCGGGGTACCCAGGCCGACCTGAACGCGGCGGCGAACATCGGCCTGAGGGCGCTGCTTGACCCGGACTTTATGGGCAAGTGGTGGTACGTTCCTTGCATCGAAGACAAGGCGGCGAGGACCGCCATTCCCCGATCCGACAAGGTTCGCGGTTCGGTGTGCTTCGGGGACGATCCAGCAAAGCCGGAGAAGTTCGGCTCTCTCTGGAAAGCAAAGCCGAAGAAAACTGAAAACGGCAAGCCGGAGCGCAGCAAGGGCAAGAGCACGGAATCCGAGGCCACAGAAACCACGAACTACTGGTGCGACGTTGGCACAGGGGACCTGCGGCCAGCGGCAAAGGGCGGATTCTGGATGCCCACCCCGGCGTACTGGAAGTGGGTCCGCAATCGCACGGTCGCGGCCCTCTGGAAGTTCAACGGGTTGACCGGAAACACACCCGAGGTTGCACCGGACGAAGAGCCGTGATACTCTGATCTCGGCCTCTATACGGAGGTCGCATCTCCGTACACGTGTCTTCCCCTTCGATGGGCTTGGCATACGGCGTCTTTCAGGCCCGCTTCTTTGACAAGTCGGTTTGTGCGGTTCCCTTTCCCCCCCCCCCAGCCCCCCCCCCCCCCCCCGCGCCCGAAAGCAGGCAAAAGGGGGCGGGAGGTCGGACGTTCTTTGGTCGTTTCCGCCGCCGCGAGTGCGACGGTGGTGCATAGGGGGTCCGGGCACGCTCGCAGCGTCAAAAAACGCTTGAAATCATGGGGGAATTGGGGGTCGCCGCGAGCGTCACGCCGCAAACGGCACGTCGGCGGCACCCGAAACCCGCTCACGCTCGCCCGAGGCCTCCAAAACCCCATGATTTCAGGCCCCCGCGAGTGCAGCCCCCCGCACAACCCGAAGCGGCCCCGAAAGACGGACACTTTAATAGCTGGCAAGGTAAAGCAAGCCGTAACTGCCCGCACAACCCGAAGCGGCCCCGAAAGACG
>JAYVUC010000077.1:0-7767 GCA_043788295.1 Phycisphaerales bacterium | reverse complement strand
CATCGTCGGCCTCCTTGCCGACGCAGATCATCCCCGATCTTCAGGCAGGGCGCAACCGCACACGCGCCGAACACGCTATCCGTGGGACACAACCTAGGGTCTTGCGATTCTACTTTCCACAATCGAACGGGTGCGTCCCGTTCCAAGGAGGTCTTTATGCCAGATGATAAAAGCAAACGCGGCCCCGCAGATGCGGCTCGGATCAACATTCACGAGGACTATGAGGTCCGGTACTGGCGCGAGAAGTTCGGATGCACGCCCGAGCAGTTGGCGCAAGCCGTCAAGGAAGTGGGCGTCATGGCCGTTGATGTGCAGAAGCAACTCGGCAAGTAGTCGGCCCACCGCACCGCCCTGGCCCGTGTCCGTTCGACGAAACGCTCACCCCTTCCACCGGGACGGACGCGGGGGTTTCGTCGGCTCTACCGCCCCCCACTCTCCCTGGGCAGACCGTTGGCGTCCGCAAATCGCACATACGTCGTGTACCGCTCGCCCGCGATCTTGTAGAACGGGACGAACGTCACGGGGTTTTCTGGCGTGGGTTTGGGGGTGGTTCCCTCGGCGGCGGGGCGCGTGCGAAATGTCAGCTCGCGGCCTAGGACAGGCGATAGCCATGCGTGGGGGGCTTGAGGGTCGTACGGGAGTTGCACCTCACCGGCCGCCAGCGCCACGAGCATGAGCGGGCCGTACATCACCGCCGCCAGTCGCGGGTGCTCCGCGTCGATGGGCTCGCAGCGCAGCGACATGGGAAAGTCGATCGAGATCGCGTCGCCGTCTTTCCATTCCCGTGCGATCCGCAGCCAGCCGTCCTTGGCCTCCGGCGGCGTCGCGAGATCGCCGGCGGGCAACCTGACGGCGGGCTTCGCCGCCCCCGCCCATCCCGGCACACGCACACTGAGCGTGAAACGCGTCGGCTGCGGGCAATGCACTGTGATGGAAGTGTGGCCCGAGCGGGGGAAATCGGTCGCCTGCTCGAGCGAGAGGTTGGCCCCGCCCACGTCAAAGCCCAGGCGCGACGGCACGAAGAACAGCACGGCGGGCCCTTCCGGCGTGTTGGCGTAGATGTCCAGCGGGTAGTCGGCGCAGTTGAGCCCGTACGTGCCCGCGCAGCACGACCAGCGCTCGCGGAAGAACGTCTTGGTCGCACCAGGCGAGTAGTCGGAGTAGTAGAACGCCCGGCCGTCGGCCTCGGGCGGCAGGCATGCGAGCATCCCGTTGAAGATGAGTCGCTCGGCGTTGTCGGCGTACTTGGACTCGCCCGTGAGCGACAGCAGCTCGCGGTCTAGATTCACCGTGGCGTAGGTGCCGCACGAGGTCTCGAAATGGTTGTGGGTGGCGGTGAGCGTGTCCGCGAGTTTCCCTGGGATGACGAAGCGTTCGCCGGCCTTCCCACCTCCCCAGCCGCCCGAGGCGTACGACTGCGTGGTGGTGAGCAGGTTCCACGCCCGGATCGCCGCGACGCGGTACCTGGGCGCGCCCGTCGCCTTGAACGCGCTCGTCGCCGACAGGAGCGCGTTCACGTGGCTGTAGGCGTGGCGATCGGTGCGGAAGCCGTCGCCGCCCGCCGCGAACGTGTCGTAGAAGTCGGCCGAGTAGTCGTACCGGCGTGCGAGTTCGAGGTACCGCTCTTCACCCGTGAGCGCGTGGCACGCGTACAGGTTCGCCGGGAGCGTGTACCACTCGTCGTTGCGGGGCGGCAGGTTCTTCTGGGCCCAGTCGGTCATCGTCCGCAGCACCTCGAGCGCCTCGGTGCAGCCCGCGAGTGTGGCCGCATCGCGCATGGCGGTGCAGTTCTTGTCGTAGATGTAGCAGCCCCAGTCCTTGCAGGCCTTCTGCGATGAGTAGAAGAAGCCGTCGCCCGCGATCGTCTCGCGAAATCCGTGCACGAGCCGCGCGACCTTCTCGCGGCACGCCTGTGCCTGCGCGGGGTCGCGGATATTGGCGCTCATCCGCGCGAGGGCCGAGATGAATTGCCCGAAGGTGTGCGCTCCTGCAAAGTCTTCGGGGTCGTACCAGCCTCCCATCGCCCACCCCGGCGCGGCCAGACCCGCACGCGTTCTGAACCCGTGGAGCAGGTTGTCATCCGAAAGGTCGAGCAGGAACCGGCGTGCGATCGCGAGCTGATCGCCCAGAGGGCCCCCGGTGACTATGACGTCCTTGTACGACGGCACGGTCATCGTCGGCAAGGGCACACCCGCAGCCGCAACCACCGGCGCACCCTCGGGCGGCGCGACGGCATTCGCACCGGCACTCCACACGCATAACAGCATCATCGCGGCGGTTCTCATGCCTTCATTCTACCTGGACCCCCTGCAGATGCCCGGAAGCCCAGAATCGTGGCGGGTGGCTTGGGCCGCTGGCGTCAGGGTGCCACCACCAGCCGCTTCGGCGCGTGGTGGTTGGGTACCGGACACCCCAGCACCTTCGGGCGTCCGCTCGCGCCCCGCGCTCGCAAGGTCAAAGCGTCAGGTGCCGCCCATGGTATTTCGCTAACGCCACCCGCCATGCGCTTCAGCACCCGGAGCGGGAGTGCGGGGACATCGTTGACATATCGTTGCCGCCGCATGCCGGTAGAGGCGGGCACTCGCATGACCGGGACGTTGTAGACCGCACACTCCTTCACGATCACGGAGACGACTCGCATGGAACACCCCGGCTCACCTCACCAGGGCGACGATCCCACGCTCCCACTCGGCGGCGAACCGACCGAGCCCACCGGATCGACCGCCTCCACCTCTCCGCTCGCACCGCGCGGTGAGGGCCCGGCCCCCGGAAAGGCGATACCCGGGGCGATCGGCCCGTACCGGCTGGTCAGGGTGCTGGGTGAGGGAGGCATGGGCACGGTCTTCGAGGCCCAGCAGGACAGCCCGCGCCGGTCTGTGGCACTCAAAGTCATCCGTGCGGGCTTTCTCTCGGGCGAGCACCTCCGCCGCTTCAAGCAGGAATCGCAGGTCCTGGGCAGGCTCCAGCACCCGGGCATCGCGCAGATCTACGAGGCGGGGATGGCCACGGACCAGGAGGGGCGGCCCGTGCCCTTCTTTGCGATGGAGTTCATCAAAGGGCTGCCCCTGACGGACTACGCCGCAGCACGCAAGCTGGGCACCCGTGATCGCCTCGACCTGCTCGCCAAGGTCTGCGATGCGGTCTACCACGCCCACCAGAAGGGCGTCATTCACCGGGATCTCAAGCCCGGCAACATCATGGTGGATGAATCAGGCCAGCCCAAGATTCTTGACTTCGGCGTGGCAAGAGCCACCGACAGCGATGTGCAGCAGGCCACGCTCCGCACAGACATCGGCCAGCTGATCGGCACGATCCCCTACATGAGTCCCGAGCAGGTGGGCGGCGATCCCGGCGAGATGGACACCCGCAGCGACGTCTACGCCTTGGGCGTGATCGCCTACGAACTCCTCGCGGGGCGGATGCCCTACGACCTCCAGAAAAAGATGATCCACGAGGCCGCCCGCGTGATCCGCGAGGATGAACCGACCCGTCTCTCGAGCATCAACCGCACGCTGCGGGGCGATGTCGAAACCATCGTCTCCAAGGCGCTGGAGAAGGACAAGACCCGCCGCTACCAGTCGGCCGAGAGCCTGGCCTCGGACATCCGCCGCTATCTCAAGGACGAGCCCATCGCGGCTCGCCCCGCGAGCACGTGGTACCAGTTCCGCAAGTTCGCCGCGCGGCACAAGGGGTTGGTCGGTGGTGTGGCTCTGGCGGTTATCCTGCTGCTGGCGGGCATCGCGGGCACGGGCTTGGCGCTCAAGCGAGCCCTCACGGCCGAGTCGGGCCTGACGGTGCAGCTCACCGAAACCCAGAAGCAAAAGGGCCTCGCCGAGGAGAACGCGGCCAAGGAAACAAAGGCCCGCGCCCACGCCGAAGCCATCAACACCTTTGTGACCAAAGCGCTCCAGTCCGGCGATCCGATGGAGAGCGGCGCGCAGGAGACGACCATCGCACAGGCGATGGATAACGCCGTCAAGGAGATCGATGCGGGTGCATTCAAGGATGAGCCTGAAACCGAGGCGGATCTGCGGGACACCATCGCGACGATCCTCTTGAACAACGGCAAGTTTGCCGAGGCCGAGCCGCTCTACACGCGGGCTCTGGCGATCTACGAAATGGCCCACGGCAAGGACCACCCCGACGTGGCCGCGTGCCTGAATAACCTGGCCGCGCTCTTCGTCGCGCAGCGCAAGTACGCCGAGGCCGAACCGCTCTATACGCGGGCGCTGGCGATCTGGGAAAGGGCCGTTGGCAAGGACCATCCCGAGGTGGCCACAACCCTGAACAACCTGGCTGCGCTCTTCGTCGCGCAGCGCAAGTACGTCCAGGCCGAGCCGCTCTACACGCGAGCTCTGGCGATGTGGGAAAAGGCTCTGGACCCCGACCACCCCGATGTGGCCGCGAGCCTGAACAATCTGGCCCTGCTCTATGCCGAGCTGGGCAGATTTGCGGAGGCCGAGCCGCACAGCAAGCGGGCGCTTGCGATTGTGGAAAAGGCCTTGGGCAAGGACCACCCCTACGTGGCCAAGTGCCTGGAAAGCCTCGCCAAACTCTACCGCAAGACGGATCGCGCCAAAGAGGCCGAGCCGCTCGAAGAGCGGGCCAGGGCGATCCGCGCCATCAAGCCCTGAACCCGCACAACGTGCTCCGGACACCGTCGGTAGGTGTCCCGAACGGCCGGAGCCGCGCCCCGAAAGTCGCTTCGAGTTCCGCGCGACTTGAAGAATCCCAAGCAGGATGAGCGACGGTTGGTCGTTCGCGGAAGCCCCGAAGTCGAGGCGACGGCCAGCAGGTCTTTATAGACGGGGCACTGAGCCCCTCGGCTTGCGCCGAGGGCTCTGAAGGAGGCAGGCCCGCCGCGGCCCACCCGCCACGGAGCAAACCATGACCACTACGGAGCATCCTCCGCATACTGGGACGCGCGGACCCTGCGCGAAACGGAGTGCGGCGGGCTTGCGGCCGCCTGGACACGGGTTCTTTCGGGCGTAGGAGAGATCGTGATGCGCTGGGACCCAAGACACCGACCGCCGCGATGCCTTTGGGTATTCGGATGTCAACAGACGGCGGTCGGCGGCACGCCCACGAACCGCTTCATGGCAGGCCTCCCGGCCTTCGGGTACGCTGGCAGGCGTTTCACGTCGTATGTGGTGAAAGGTCGCAGGTGGCGGGTGTGGGTGTGGGGGGGGGAGCATGAGCGAACACCAATCAATCGCCCATTGGAAGTGGGTCGTGCTGATCGGCGGGCCGCTCGCCGCGATCGTGCTCTACGCCGTGCTGCCGCCCGAGTCGCGCGACGCGTCGAGCGAGCTTCTCTCGGGCCTCTCGCAGGGCGGGCGCTGCGTCGTCGCAGTCGGTGCCCTGATGGCCCTGTGGTGGATCACCGAGGCTATCCCGCTCGAAGCGACCGCGCTGCTCCCGATCGTGCTCTTCCCGGCCCTGGGCGTGATGGATGTCAAGTCCGCGTGCGCCCCGTTCGGCGACCCCACGGTCTTCTTCTTCATGGGCGGGATGATGATGGGGGCGGCGATGGAACGCTGGGGGCTGCCCAGACGCTTTGCCCTCATCGTCCTCTCGCGCGTGGGGACAAGCCCGCGGATGCTGGTGCTGGGCGCGATGGCCGCGACGGCGATCATCTCCATGTGGGTCAACAACACCTCCACAACGGTGATGATGCTGCCCATCGGGCTCTCGATCGTGCGCCTCTTTGACCAGCACGGGGTTGGGGCGGGTGTGGGGGCGGGTCCGAATCAGCCGGCAAAGAACGACAACCTCGCGGTGTGCATGATCCTGGGCATCGCGTATGCGGCGACCATCGGCGGGGTCGGGACGCTCTTCGGCACCGCGCCCAACATCGTGATGCAATCCAACGTCAGCACGCTCATGGGCACCAAGCTCTCGTTTCTCGACTACGCACGCGTGGGCACGCCCATCATGGTCCTGTACCTGCCGATGGCGTGGCTCGTGCTGATCATCATGTTCCCCGTTTCCAAAGCCCGCGATCTGGCCGTGCACGAGCAGGTGAAACGCGAGCTGCAAGGTCTGGGCCCGATGAACGGCGGCGAGCGGGCGGTGCTCATCGTGCTGGGCACGGCGGTGGCCCTGTGGATCGCGACAAACCCGCTGAACAAGTGGATCAAAGATTTGACCGAGGTCGCGGGTGTGTCGCCGGGGATCAAGAACGCACTGAGCGAGGCCGGCATCGCCATCGCTGCGGCTGTCGCGCTCTTCATCTGGCCCGTGCGTGATACGGGCATCCTGCCCGTGAAAGAGTCGTCCAGGGTAGATCCCGGGCAGGATGCCCGTGTCACAAACGCCCCCACACTTGTGCCCGCGCTCAACTGGCGGACCGCGAGCACGATCCACTGGGGTGTGCTGGTACTCTTCGGGGGCGGGCTTTCCCTCGCCGAAGCCATGTCACGAAGCGGCGTCACCACGGCTGTCGGTTCCCTGTTCGCACACCTCAAGGACCTGCCGACCTTTGTGGTCGTGCTGGGCGTGACGGCGATCATCACGATGGCGAGCGAGGTGGCGAGCAACACCGCCATCGCCACAACCTTCCTTCCCATCGCCTATGCGGGGGCCAAGGGGCTTGGGGTGCATCCATATGTGCTCATGTTCCCCGTCGCCCTCGCGTGCAGCTACGCGTTCATGATGCCGATGGGCACGCCTCCCAACGCGATGGCGGTCGCGACGGGGCGCATCAACATCCGGCACATGGTGAGGGCTGGGATCGTGCTGAACATCATCGCGATCCTGCTGGTCTCGACGTACTGCTATTTCGTCTGCCCGTCGATCGAGCGGTGAGAGGGGTTCTCAGCACACCCATCGCGTTCAGTGGCACGCATGAATTGGAATCCGGCTCAGTACGCCCGGGAAATCTCTGCGCCGGGATAAAAGAGTGCCAGCATCGCCGGGGCGCTCATTCCCTTCTCGGCGAAGCCTTTGGCGCAGAACTGACACAGGCCCACGCCGTGGCCGTAGCCGCGACCGCGAATTTTCACCTCGTCGCTCGAGACCGCAAACTCAAGATCGTTGCTCTTGACCTGCATGGGCCCGGCACGCACGTCCGCGAGCACGTCGGGCCCGCTGCCGGTCACTCGGGCGTTGCACGCGACGCGAAGCTCGTCGGCCGAAAGTTTGTACTCGCCGCCGCGAACATCGATGAGCTTGTATACCACGGGCCGATCGGCCGCGTTCCGGCTCACCACCTCGACCAACTTCAGCCGGTCCATCTTCGCAACGCTCTTGCCCGATTCCTTGCCCCAAGCCCGAATCCGCCGCGAAAGCTCGTCGTTCTTGCGCACCACCTCCCACACGAACGTCGGAGTGCCCTGACACGCGAACTCTCGCACTCTCCCTTGCAGCGGCCCCGCGAGATTGAACTCATAGCCCGCGCCCGTAGGCCAGATCGCGCCTGCCGACCCAGCCCGCCCCCCGCAGGTGCTGGAGAAGTACGCCCGGAGCACCCCGCGCCCGTCGGGCCCGTCACTCGTGAGCACCATACCTCGCGTGGTGTGGGCTGCGTCGATCGCCAGCGTGCGCGTTGCGATGCCACCGAAGACCTGGGAAATGGTCGTGCTCTCAACGTCGTAGGGCCGCCCGACCCGAAGCGCCCGCGCCCGCTCGTGCATCGCGTATGACCGCACCGCAATCGCCTGCGCGGCATATGCCTGTACGGGCCAGCGGTCGTACAATTCCTTCTGCAAGACACCCGCGACATAGCCCTCCATCGTGACTTTGCACAACGCATCAAAGGTGGGCACC
>JAYVUC010000076.1:0-11872 GCA_043788295.1 Phycisphaerales bacterium | reverse complement strand
CGCTTGATGAGCTTGTCCCAGGCGACAGTGACGTCGCTGGCGTGGAAGCCGTGGACCTCTGCGTGGGCAATCTCCTGACGCAGGTGCGCCGAGGCGAGCAGGGCCTTGGTCGGGATGCAGCCCCAGTTGAGGCACACGCCCCCGAGCTTGTCGCGCTCAATGATGGCGACCTTGTACCCGAGCTGGGCAGCACGGATCGCTCCGACATACCCGCCCGGACCAGACCCGATCACGACGATATCGAAATGGCGTTCGGCCATGGTAAAATCTCCTAGGGGCCGACTATAGGAATGGCATGACGGGATGGGAAGAAACGAACAGAGCGCACGCCAATGGCGGCGCTATCTGACATGTCGAAGGTGCCTGATCGCGGATTCGGCGAGCCTACTGCAGATTCACCGGCATCACCACGTACACGAAGTCGGTCCCGACCTTCACCACGCCCGGCTTGTTGCCAGCCTTGAGCTCAAGGATGACCTCGGGTTCGGAGATGACCTTCAGCGCGTCGGTCAGGAAGAGCGGGTTGAAGCCGATTTCCACGTCGTCGCCGTCGTACTTGGCCAGTTCGATGGTGATCTGGGCCTCGCCCATCTCGGGCGCACGGCTCGAAAGCTCGAGCTGCTTGTTCTTGCCCGTGAACGCCATGCGCACGCCGCGGCTCTCCTCGTTGGTGAGCAGGGCGGCCCGGCGGACGGCACTGCTGAGCACATCCTTGTCGAAGACGACCCGCTTGTCGTGGTCCTTGGGGATCACGTCTTCGTAAGGGGGGAAGCTGCCCTCGACCAGGTTGCTCGACAGGACCGCGCGGGCGTTGGCGGCGTCGGCCTTCTCGGTCGCGGAGATCACCGAGAAGTATATCTGGTTGTCGGTGATGGCGATCTGCACCTGCTCCTGCGGGTCACGGATCAGCTTCTGGATCATTCCCAGGGCTTTGGTCGGGATAATGCACGAAACGGCCTTGGAATCCTTGTCGCCCGCAGCGAGCTGCGTGCGGCACAGGGCCAGGCGGCGGCCATCGGTCGCAACCATCTCCAGCCGCTTGCCGTCGCGCTTGAGCAACACGCCATTGATCGCGTAGCGGCTGTTCTCGCGGGCGGTGGCAAAGACCGTGCGCTCGATGATGGTGCCGAACGCTCCCGCCGAGTGCGAGAAGACGGCTTTAGCCTTGCCCGCTTCGGCGCTGCCAGCGATGACAGCGGCCATGTCGGGGATCGGCGGAAAATCGGCGACGGGATATCCGTACACCTTGAACTGTGCGTCCTTGCCTCGAATACGGATCGCGTCTTCTTCCGTCTCGAGCGTGAGGGTCGGCTCCGACTCCTCGGCGCCGACGATCTGACGGAGCTTGTCGGCGGGAATGAGACACTCGCCGACCTGCTGCACATCAACGGCGGAGAGCTTGAGGCGAAGCGACAGCTCGCCGTCGGTCGCCAGGAGCGCGAGCTCACCGGCGGAACCTTTCTTGGTGGCTTCGAGCTTGACACACTGAAGCTGTGGGCGGGGTGTGCGCGAGGCGACAGCACCGGAGACGAGGTTGATGGCTTCGAGCAAGGCCGAACGATCGCAGATGACTTTCATAGACTCTCCATCCCGGCCGAAACACAGTCCGGGTCAATCCCCACCCAGGTCCGCTAGAAACCGAATACCACCGTGTGAACGGTATGCGCAGTCTACCACGGCTAGTAGGCCCAACCACCTCATGCCACGACCGACAGGGGTTGGGGACAACCTGTGGAAAACCAAGCCTTTCGGACAAGCACTGCGGGGCTATTTGTTGGCGTCAGGCTTGGGATCCGCTTTGGCGTCAAGTTTGGAGTCGCTGGCTGGCTTCGGCAGGGGCGCTGGGCTCACGATTCCAAGCGAAGTATCGAGGGCAGCTTGCGCGTCGGTGAACATCTCGGAAACTGTCTGGCCTGTGGGGGCTTTGAGCGGCTCGCCGTCTCTGCCGAAGACATACAGAGCGGGGTAGGCACCTACGTGCAAGGACTCGGCGAATGTGTCGCCATCGAGCAAGAGGTCGAAGTTGTAACCGCCATCGGTGATTGCCTTTATCGCCGCCATTGAGTCTTTTTGCCGCACGGCAACCGCGTAGACCTTTGCCTTGTCTTTGTAGTGTTCGGCAAGTGTGGCGAGCTCGGGCAACGCCTTCTTCGACGAGAGGGACCAGGTGCCCCAGAAGAGAATGACGGACGGTGAGCCATGGAGTGTCGACGCCGTGACCTTGGCCCCCTTGGAATCCTTGAGTTCGAAGTCGGGAAGAGATGCGATCTCAACAACGTTCGGGGGTGTTGGCTTTGGAGCCAATGGCGTCGGCGTGGGTGAAATCGGCGTAGAAACAAGGCCTGAATCGCTCGGGCGAACATGCTCGCCATTGGGCGGGGCCGAGTCATTGTTCTGGTGTGTGATCGTCGGGCTGGATTCAAACGGGCTGGATGCTTCATCACGCGCACCGTCGGGAGTGACTTTGGGGCTCTCTGGAACTGGAGGGGCGGGGCTGGGGGGGGGAGCGGCTATCGGAGTGGGCCTGACGGGCTGAGACTTGCTGGCAGGGGGCGGCTCGTCCTTCGTGTAGCCATCGGGCAATGCGAGATGCACATCGCCGGGCGAGACAGCATCGTCGGTCTTCATCTCGGTCAGTTCGGTGGTCATGGTCGAGGCACCCAGCAAGTTGCTCGTGCGTTCGATCACGAACCGGCGCGGGATGTGGTCCTCCTTGCCCAGGAAGACTCGCTGCGTGCTGAGGCCGTCGGCACTCTCACCCACAACGACATCACAGTCGACGCCGCTGGCTTTTTCCTCCCCGCCCATGTGTACTTTGATCGACTTGGACACGCCCGCGAATGGATTGGCTCCAAAGAGTTCGGTCACGCCCTTGAGATTCGACGCTGCCTGGCTGAACTGGGACTTGGCAAGGGCGACAGGCTTGACCATCAGCTTCTTGGCCTCGGCGTCGAGCCACTCGACATTTCCGCCGCTGTGTGCAAGGTCGAAAGCGACTTCCGCGTCCTTAGGAATACGCCGACCCTTGCCGGTCATGCGGAAAATCCACGCATTGTTCTCGTGCATCGCGACGACTGTCGTGCTCGCTGTGCCGGTAACGTCCTTGTATTTGCCATCGGCGGAGAAGGAGGCTTTGAACTTCAGGCTCTTGGCATCTTTGAGAGCCTTGGCGGACTGTTCCAGCTTTGCGAGCGCGTCCGCGTCGTGGTTCTTGGCCGGAAGCTGCGCGCTCGGCTTGAGCGGCACCTTGGGAGTGGGCTTTGCCTCCGGCTCGACGGGCG
The DNA here is from genome assembly GCA_043788295.1 of Phycisphaerales bacterium. Classification (GTDB taxonomy): domain Bacteria; phylum Planctomycetota; class Phycisphaerae; order Phycisphaerales; family UBA1924; genus UBA2396. The sequence goes on along the minus strand of JAYVUC010000076.1, from coordinate 8,591 downwards.
GTGCGGGCGTCTTCTCGTCGGCGGGCTGAGACTCGGGCGTTGCCTCCACGGGTTGCGCACAGGCAGGATTGCTCAGAGTGCCCAAGGAAAGCCCTGCCAGTGCGAGGAGAAGGGCGGGAAGTCGGTGGTGCTTCGAGAGTTGTGGCTGCATGGGATACTCCGAGCGGATGGGGTCGCGCCGAGGCGACGTGTTTGGAATCATTGGCCACTGATCAAGCGCACGAGAGCATCGCCAGGATCGCGCTCGCGCATGAGAGATTCACCGACGAGCACGATGTTCACCCCGTGTTCGGCAAGTCGCACTAGGTCGGATTTTGATCGAATCCCAGATTCGCTTACAAACCCCGAACGATTTGGCAGACATTGTGCGAGCCGGATGGATTGTTCCAGGTCCACGACCATGGTCCGCAGGTCGCGGTTGTTGATGCCGAGCAGCGTGCCGTAGACGGTTCCCGCGCCGACGAGCGAAGTTGCTCTCGCGAGGTTGTCCTGATCGTGGACCTCGACGAGCACGCTCATGTGCAAGTCGCGGGCGAGGGTGTGGAGCTGAACCAGCGATTGGTCGTCGAGGCACTCGGCGATGAGGAGTATGGCATCGGCCCCCGAAGCGCGTGATTCCACGACCTGCCAGGGATCGATGATGAAGTCCTTGCGGAGAACGGGCAGGGGAACGCGGGCTTTGATGCGATCGATGTAGGCGAGCGAGCCGCCGAAGAATCGTTCGTCGGTGAGGCAACTGATCGCCCGTGCCCCGGCCGCGTGATACCGTGCGGCGATGGACTCGGGCGAAAAAGACTCGTCGGCGTATTCGGGGCGGATGAGCCCGGCAGAGGGGCTCTTGCGTTTGATTTCAGCGATCACAGAAACGCCTGAGAGGCCTGGGCCGGTGAGGGCAGCCGCGAAATCGCTGGGTGTTGGCTGGGCGTTTGCCTTCGCGTGGAGCGTTTCAACGCTTGTGACCCGCTTGGCGGCGTCAATCTCGCGTCGTTTGTGCTCGATGATGTCGCTGAGAACGGAGACAGCCACGCTGGGCTCCTTGGGTGATTCGAAGATCAATCGTCCGTCGCGTGAGGGACGCGTTGTCGCGAGCATTGTTGCCGGTTTGGTGATCGCGTGCGCGTGCGTAGGTGCGGGCCAACTCGGTCCGGTGCCGCCAGTTGGCGACCCGGTCATGCCCGTGCCTGGCGATGTGGCGCGACAAGCGGCGGGGCATTGGGAGTCGAACTGGGTCGCGGTCGCGTTCGTGGTGGCGGGTCCGATGGTGTTGATTTGTCTGTGGGCCTTGGACGTGATCCGGCCGGGCTCGTTCAAGCGAAACAAGCCAGTTATGCCGAGCGACCAGCCAGCCGCAATACTGCTATGCGCCGGGATGATCGTGTATGTTGCCTCCGCCGTCGGATACACGTTGGCACATCAGTTTGCGCTGCCGTTCCCGTGCGAGATTTCGGAGCTGACATTGAAGGGAAAGGCTGCGTTGCAAGCCGGATCGTATCTGGTGGGGGTTCCGGTCGCGATACTCATGGCGCACCTTGCGAGTGGGGGGCTGAGGCGGATCGCGGGTTGGCGGGATGTGCCGACCGGGGTTGGATTGATGGTGGTGGTATACACGGTGGTTGCAGGGTGTTCGATGCTGGCCGTTTGGGTTGCGGTGCGGATCGATCACCATTCTTCGGACCCGATCGCGCACGAGACGCTGAGGGTGATCAATGACAACCCACAGTCATGGCCCGCGATCGTGATGATGCTGTGTGCAGTGGTTGGAGCGTCCATTTTTGAGGAAGTGGTGTATCGCCTGTTTCTCCAGACGGCGATCCTCAGGCTCACGGGGCGACCGTGGCGGAGCGTCGTTCTCACCGCCGCCGTTTTCGCTGGGCAGCACATGGGCGTGGTGGATTGGCCGGGGATCCCGCCGCTCTTTGTGCTGGGACTGGCATTCGGGATCGCGTTCGCCCGGACGGGGCGGATCGCGGTGCCGATCGTCATGCACGCGGCGTTTAACGCCGGGAATATCGCCCTGACCATCTGGCCGATCTAGGCTCTGTCTGGCAGATGCCTTTGGTGGCATTGTTCTCTGAGCAGTGCTGAGTTCAAGGTCTCTTTGCATCGGTCTGGAGACCGGTGCCACCAGGAAACCGATCCGCCAGACAGAACCGAGGCATCGCGCGGCTCGCAAGCCCACTGGCGGCCCATGCGATATGCTCTTGGCCTATGAGCTCGTGGTCCAATACAAAGTACAACTGGCTGGCCGGGCTGTTTCTGCTCTCGGGCCTGGCTGGGACGGTTCTGCTCGCGTTCGTCTTCGCGGGGGGCGCACCCCTGGGGTGGGACAAGAATTTTACTGTCAGGTTCTCGTTGATCGACGGCACGGCCGGGCTCAAGGCGGGGTCGGCAGTTCACCTGGGAGGCCAGCAGGTGGGCCGGGTCGCTTGGATTGACTTTGAAAAAAAGGATGCGGGCGTCGGCACGAGCACGGTAGACATTCCTGTGGGCGTGCTGGTGGGATTGCAGGTTCGGGGCAATCTGCATCTTTATGAAAACGCGGTCATCGTGCTCGACAAGCCGCTCCTGGGCACGATCAGTTCGCTCAACATTGTCGACGCGGGCGACCCGGCAAAGGCCGACGACAAGGGCAACAAGTTCAAGGAGATCGCGACCAACACGGGCGTGGTCGTGATGGGTGGAGTGGCCCCGCCGGCCTTTCTGGCACAGGCGGGCTTCGGCCCGGCTCAGGCCGGTCAGCTCAAGGACATTCTCGCGGACGGGCGGGATTTCATGGCCGGGGCAAAGTCGCTCGTTGATGCGAACTCGGGGAAGCTGACCGGTGCTGTTGACCGGGCGACGAAGGCGGTCGAACTCTTCGCCGACAAGGTTCCGCAGTGGAGCGGATCGCTCGACAAGATCATCACTACGGTCGATACGGGCGTGAACCGCATCGATCCGCTGCTCACGAAGTTCAATGGCGGAATTGAACACGCTGTGGCGCTCATTGACAATGTCCAGAAAGTGCTCGACGACAATCGGGGGCACCTGGACAACACGCTCAAGAGCGCGGACGTGCTCATGTCGGGGCTCGCGGGCGACGCGCTGGGCTTTGTGCTCGAGGCGATGCGCGAGGTTCCCGCGATCACAAAGAACGTGAACAAGATGACCGACGATGCGGCGAAGATCAGCTCGCAGCTTGCGGCCGAGCTGCCGGGCATCCGGCGCATGCTCGCCAGCGCGAGGCAGGCCGCCGACAGCGCCAAGATCGGGGTTGACGAGATCGTCGCCCAGCCCTGGCGCTTGGCTGTCAGGCCTTCGACAAAGGAATTGAAGGAAGAGCTGATCTACGACTCGGCCCGTGCGTACGCAACGGCGGTGGGAGATTTGCGAAGCCTGAGCGACAGCTTGGAGTCGATGGTCAACGCGGGCAACGCGGACCCGGACGAGGTCAAGAGGGTTGTCGGCACTCTGCGGGATGCGCTCAAGAGCACAAGGCAGAAGGAACGTGAGCTTGAGAACCAGCTCTTTGACCTCTTGATTCTGTCGAGGGGTGGCCGACCTGTTGCAAGGCCTCCATCGGCGGCTCCGGTGGACGCGCCAGCGAACGGGTCGTCCAAGCCCGATCCTGCCGTGCCCGGCTCGAATCCGTGAGTCTCACGCATGAGTTCGACCCCATCTGATCCACGCCGGGCGGTGATGCACGCGGTCGTGATCGCGGTTTGCGTCCTGGTGCTCGTCGGTGCCATCGCGGGGATCGATTGGTTTCTCGGCGGGAGCGTGGGCGCGAAGTTTGACCCGGGCATTGTGGGCCAGACCGATAGGCCACAGGTTCTGATCGACGACAGCACGGGCACGTCGCCGTTTGGCGTGTTCTTTCTGAGCGGAGTGAACGAGCCGGGATCCGTGCGAGAGCCTGGGACTCCCAATCCATCGGGCGGGCGATTGTGGTCGAGGAAAGGGGGCATGGGCCCCGGGCACCTGGTCGTGCTCGTTCACGGGCTCGACGAGCCGGGGACGGTGTGGGACGAGGTCGCCATCGCGCTGGACGCCGATGGGTTTGCGGTGGCGCGATTCGAGTACCCGAACGATCAGGCGATCGCCGAGTCGGCGCCGATGCTCTATTCGTCGTTGATGCGGTTTGGGAAGCGGGGCGTCCTGTCGGTGGACCTTGTAGGGCACTCGATGGGTGGGCTCGTCTCGCGCGACGTGCTGACGCGCACGACGATGTACAACGGCGACGCTGGTGGTTCGGTCGCTGCGGGCCGCCCGGCGGTCGAGCGGTTGGTCACGATCGGAACGCCCAACGCGGGGTCGGACTGGGCGAAATACCGGTGGGTGGGCGAGGCGCGGGAGCAGGCGGCGAGACTCTTCACCGGAGCGCCCGTTGCCCCGTCGGAGTCGGTCAGGACGCCGGGTCGGGCCGGGTTTGATCTCTTGCCGGACTCGACGTTTCTGAAGGAGCTGAACGCCCGGCCGCTGCCGCGTGGGTTGGCTTGGACGATCATCGTCGGGCGGATGATGGACCCGGCGTCGGCCCCGCGCTTCGTGAAGAGCGCGTATCTCGCGACGGCCGACTCAGTGGGCGACGGTGTGGTGGCGGTCGACTCGGCGAGGCTCGCGGGCGTTGACGATGTGGTCGAGCTGGTGGGGAACCACAGGACGATGCTCGTGACGATCTCGATCGCCGGCGCCGTGCGGAGCGTCACAGGCGAGCCCGAGCCGCAGACGCCCGCAGCCAGCGTGCCCGTCGCGATTCCGGTGATCATCGATCGGCTTCGGCGTCCGCTGAACAGCGGGCAGCCGCCAGCGAATGGCCACCCGCAGAATGCTGTGCAGGGTGCCGCGCGCCAATGATGTGAGCGGCGCGCAGGAGCCGGACTGACTCGACGGCACATGTAGGGATACGAGGGAGGCACGATGCAAGATCACCCGATGGCGTTGTTGGCGGCTTTGTGGGCGGCTCTGGTCGCGGGAACGGCGGCGTGTCTCGCGGGACAGGCACCGGCGCAGCCCGCGGTGCGTACCGCGCCGCTCGTGACTCGGCCGTCGGTGCAGACCCAGCCACTCGATGCGCAGGTCGCCCAGCACATCGCTGCCAATGAGTGGCCCAAGGTCGAGAGGGCGATCGAGGCCGCGTGGGCACGTGAGCCTGTCGCCGCCCGCGCGGCGGCGTTGTCGATCCTCCAGACAGCGTCGATCACGAACCGGATCGTCGGCTTGGGCCTTTTGGCTCGCAACGACACGCCGGCGGAGCTTGGGGCGCTGGCGTGGACGCTCAGGGGGATCAACTGGGCCGACGAGCGGCGAATTCTGGTCCGGGCGGTCGGCACGCGGGCCGCGTACCTGTCGGCGGCGGAGCCCAAGGGCACCCCGCTCGCCACCACGTACCTGCAAGATGGTTATGTCGCCGCGAAACGGTTCCTCGACGACGAGGATCTTGAGGTGCAGGCCGCCGCGATCTACTCGCTGGCCGATCTTGGGATGGGAAAGGCCGTGGAAGAGTTTCTAAGCCGCATCGCGCTGGTTCCGGCGGTTGAGATCAAGCCCACGGTGGGCACGCAGCTTGTCGTGCAGATGGCGATGAACGGTGCGGCGTACCGGCTCAGCGGGGTGCGAGCGGTGACGCCGGGCGACATCGCGCAGTGGTATCGCCAGACCGGCGGAGCGACGCCCACCACCACCAAGTACGAGCTTGTCGGCACGCGAAACGCGCAGCCCATCGTGCGCACCGCCGACTTTGACGTGTACTACCAGTTCGGCAGCGAGCGGCAGCCGCCCAAGGACGGGTCGCTCAGTCCGGCGGCGATGGTTGATATGGCAGGGCGGGCGGCGATTGCGGCGAAGGCGGCGCTCGCGCCGATCGTGGGGCCGGTGCATCTGCCGGTCGTGCGACTGTTTCTGTGCGACAAGACGTCATATGGCGGCAAGTCGAGCACGCCCTTTCTGCCCAGCGTGATGCAGGACAACGAGATCATCATCCGGGCCGACACCGCGAGCACGATCCCGGGGCTCATCACGCACGAGTATGTGCACATGATCCACATGTCGATGTTCGTCAGTCAGCCGCGGTGGTTCAAGGAAGGGCTGGGACGCAGCATCGAGCGATCGGCCCGGACCACGACGCAGCGCGTGATGCCGGCGGTCGGCACCGACAAGCGCACGATGATCGATCACGGCACGTTCCGCGAATTGATCGCGTGGACGAGCCCGCCCTCGTCGGACAGGATGGAGCCCGTGCGATACGACCTTGCGCACCTGGCGATCGACTTCCTGCGATACGGCGGGTTCTCGGCGCCAAACGAGCGGCTGAGCGTGCTTATGGGCAAGATATCGCGGGATGTGCCGCACCAGCGTGCGCTGGAAGAGGTGTATGGCATGCCGCTGGCGGAGCTTGATAGGGCGGTGGCGCGGTGGGTGGAGCAGAAGTGAGGGGCTCGCGCGTTTCTGACTCCGTGACTCTGTGACTTCCTTCAGGCAGGTGGCATTGCGATCCTTCCCGTGCCACTGAGGTCGCACGCCCGTTGCTCTCGGACCAGCAAGAGGCCCCGAGCGACCTCAGTGCTTGGGCGTGCGGCGGCCCGCAGGGTTCGCTAGCACGGCGTCTCAAACGCGACGACGAAGGCGTCGTAGTCGAAGAAATCGACCGTGCCGTCGTGATCGAAGTCGGCGCTGGAATCACCGGTCTCGAAGGCAACCACGAAGTCGTCGTAGTCGAAGAAGTCTGTGGCTCCATCGCAGTTGAAGTCGGCGGGGCAGATGGTGAGCGTGGCGGGGTTGCTGGTGACGCTGCCGCACTCCCCCGCGTTGAAGACGATGCAGCGCATGTCCCAATGGGAGGCGGCGGTGCCCGACCCGCCATACGACTCCGTGGAGACGGTCGCGGTCCTTGCCCCGGCGGCGACAAAGGAGATCAGCCCGCCCTGCGGGTCGGTGTTGAGCCCGTCGATCACATCGACAAACGCCGCCCCGCTCGCGGGTTGCCATTGCCACTGGTAGGTGAAGGGGCCGCCCCCGCCACCCGCGGCGGTGACGGAGAAAGTGGCGGTGCCGGAAGGGCAGGTGGAGACCGGCGCGGGCTGTTGAGACACCACCACCGCGTTCGGCGTCGTGTTCAGGCGTACCGAGGCGTTGGCGCTGCCGGCATTCGCCACGGCCAGGTCGGGCCTGCCATCGGCATTGAAGTCGCCCACCGCGACGGAATATGGTCTGCTGGCCGCGGCGTAGTCGACCGCCGCCTGGAATGTGCCGTTGGCGTTGCCCCGCAGGATGGAGACGTAGGCGCTGCTGTCGCCGTTCGCCACGGCCAGGTCGGGCCGGCCGTCGGCGTTGAAGTCGCCCACCGCGACGGAGACGGGGCCGTTGTTCACGGGGTAGTTGACCGCCCCTTGGAACGTGCCGTTGGCGTTGCCCAGCAGGATGGAGACGTTATCGCTAGTCTGGTTCGCCACGGCCAGGTCGGGCCGGCCGTCGGCGTTGAAGTCGCCCACCGCGACGGAGTTCGGCCTGACGCCCACGGCGAAGTTGACCGCCGCCTGGAACGTGCCGTTGGTGTTGCCCAGCAGGATGGAGACGGTGTTGCTGTTGTAGTTCGCCACGGCCAGGTCGAGCCGGCCGTCGGCGTTGAAGTCGCCCACCGCTACCGAGGGCGGGGTGGTGCCCACGGCGTAGGAGACCGCGGCCTGGAACGTGCCGCCCCCATTGCCCAACAAGATGGAGACGTTTGCGCTGCCGGAGTTCGCCACGGCCAAGTCGGGCCGGCCGTCGGCGTTAAAGTCGCCCACCGCGACGGAGAGCGGTCTGATGCCCACTGGGTAGCTGACCCCCCCTTGGAATGTGCCGTTGGCATTGCCCAGCAGGATGGAGACGGTGCTCCTGGTGCTGAAGGGGATGTTGCTGTTCGCCACGACCAGGTCGGGCCTGCCGTCTCCGTTGAAGTCGCCCACCACTACGAACCGCGGGCTGGTGCCGACGGCGTAGTTGACCGCTGGGGCGAAGGACAACGGACACTGCGCGTGGGCGTCGTGGGCCGCGACGGTTAAAGCCGCGACCATGAGAACAATGGCGAGCGACGGGTGCTTCATCTTCGGATCCCTTGTGTACGTTCGGCTGGTGGCATGGGTCTTCCACGCGGTCGCACAGGTCTTCAACACGCCCGCTTAGGTCTTCCGAGCGGTCGCATGGGTCTTCCACGCGCCTGCGTACGTCTTCAAAGTGCCCGCGTAGATTGTCCAAGCAGCCGCGTAAGTCTTCCAAGCGGCCACATGCGGAGTGGTCGCTGGTCCGAGAATGGGATGGAGCGCGACAGATTGATTGGGAGTTGAGGTCAGATCACTCGTGCGTTGCATGGAGGGGCTCCGATTTGAAGTCTTGGAATCGCGTGGGCCGATTCGCCAGTGTACACGAGCGGCTCGGTGTTGCCAAAGCCGATTTGCTCACACGGGGACCCAGTTCGGAGAACTGGGCCACCAAAATCCCCACCCCAAACATCCTTGGCAACCCGGAGCCCCCCATGTCCGTCCTCCCCCAGACCACCATCGCTCAGATCGAGTTCTGCGAAGCCCACAACGCGGCGTGGGCCGTCGCGCCCACGGCCATCGGCATCACCGCCG
>JAYVUC010000075.1:0-13081 GCA_043788295.1 Phycisphaerales bacterium | reverse complement strand
GACGTCGATCATCGTCACCATGATTGTTTGGTTTGTCTGCTTTGTGCTCAACGTGGCCGACTCAGTGATCGTCGGGCAGTTCGTGGACAACCAGATGCGACAGGATCGACTCATCAAGCGAGTGCAGGTAGCAGAGAAGACTGCGCGAACCATGTTCGCGTCCGCCCACGTGCCTGTCGCGGGAGAGCCCGTCTTGGAGCCTACACAAGAGCAGCTGGACCAGACCAACCCATTCCTGGCATCAGTTCGTCTGGACCTTGAAGCCTCAAAGTCGGGCGTGCAAGGCTGGGAGACCTGGAGCAACATCACCCTCGCCTGCAAGCTCCCGCTCCCAAAGACCTCCGAAACGATTGATTTGCTCAAACACAAGTTCGGAGATTTCTTGCCAGACTACGTTCCACCCGACACCGACGACGACGAGTCCGACGCGCCGCGTCACCGGGGACCACAGTTCGAGAGGCAGCGACGCTATGACGCGGTGATGGCCTCGCGTACCAACACCTGGGTGGTGGGCACCTCGCTGGGATTCGAGTTCGTGATGCTGTCGATCGCGGGCTGGATTTTCTGCCGCCGAGATTTCTGACAGAGCCCCCTGCGCAAGCCGAGGGGCTTTCGTCACGGCTGGTCCAACACTCGCGCAAACCCCCTCGGCTTGCGCCAGGGGCTCTGTGGGATCAACCTCTGTCGACTCATCCCATGACCGGCGGCAGGCCCATCCCCTTGCGGATCGTCGCCACCTGTCCGAAGTGCAGCCCCTCGTGCCAGGCGAGCTTGAGCATCGCGTCCCAGCCGTCGTCGGCGAAGCCGCCGGTCTTTTCCTTGATCGACGCGTCGAGGACCGCCTCAGGAGTAGCCTCAAACCACGCGAGAACGGCGGCGTGTGTGTGGTCGAATGTGGCACGCACATCCGCAGCCGAGGGATACGCGCTCGCGTTCATTGTGGGCTTGGTGCCGCTGCCGAAGAGCGCTTTGTACGACTCGGGCACGTCGGTGCCCTTGATGCCGTATTCGCTGCCGATCCACGCGTCGGTGCTGGCGAGGTGACCCATGACCCAGATGGGATGGTTGTCGGTGGGCTGGATCTGATGGGCGAGCTTGTCCTGGGGCCAATCCTTCAGCAGCATGATTGAGATCGAGCGGGTCCAGTTGAGGTAGTTCACGATGTGCTGGCGTTGGTTCATCGAAAGTCTCCGGTTGGTTGGCATGTGTGTGGGGCGGGCGGGAGTGATCGAAAGTGGCATCACATGCGCCTACAGCGTTACTCGTATCGGCCGACGATCAGCGTGACATTGTGCCCGCCGAAGCCGAACGTGTTGTTCATCGCGTATTTGATTCGCCGTTCACGTGCGTGGTGCGGCACAAGGTCGACGTCGAACCCCTCGTCGGGGTTGTCGAGGTTGATGGTAGGTGGGATGATGCCGTCGCGGACGGCGTGCACGCACGCGATCATTTCCACCGCGCCCGATGCACCCAGCGTGTGCCCGTGCATGGACTTGGTGGAGCTCATCATGAGCTTTCCACCCGCCGACTTGCGCGCGTGATCGCCAAAGACGCTCAGGCCCGCTGCCACCTCGGCCTTGTCGCCCAGGGGTGTGCTGGTACCGTGGCAGTTGACGTACTCGATCTGCTGTGCGTTGAGGTGCGCCTCGCGCAGGGCCATCTTCATGGAGCGGGCCGCCCCGCCGCCGTTAGGGTCCGGCGCGGTGATGTGACCGGCATCGCAGGTGTTTCCCACGCCCAGGAACTCCGCGTAGATAGTCGCACCGCGTCGTTTGGCGTGCTCCTCGCTTTCGAGCACCAGAATGGCCGCACCCTCGGCCATCACAAACCCGTCGCGGTCCTTGTCGAACGGGCGGCTCGCCTTCGACGGCTCATCGTTGCGGGTCGAAAGAGCCTTCATCACCATGAACGCCCCCATGCACAGGGGGGTCACCGCCGCCTCGGCACCGCCTGCGAGCACGACGTCGGCCCAGCCGCGTTGGATGTGGTCGATCGCCTCGCCGATGGCGTGACCCGAGCTGGCGCAGGCGGTCGCGTGCGCACTGCTGGGGCCCTTGAGCCCGTAGCGGATCGACATGTTGCCGGCGGTCGCGTTGACCATGAGCCGCGGGACGGTGAAGGGGCTCAGGCGATCGGGCCCGCGCGCTTCGAGCACTTCCATCTGCTCTTCGATCGTGCGGATGCCGCCGATGCCAGAGCCGACGACAACGCCGCATCGCTCCTGATCTTCTTTCGAGAAGTCGATGCCGGACTGCTTTACGGCTTCAGACGCCGCACCGAGTCCAAGGTGGGTCACGCGATCGAGGCGACGGGCTTCTTTGCCCTCCACCACGCCCGCAGCGATCGGATCCCATTTCTTGACCTGGCCTGCGATTTTGCAGTCCCAGTGGCCGTCGTAGCGGACGAACTCGGGGCCTTCGATGAGCGAGATGCCGCTCTTGCCCTCGCGCATCCCGGCCCATGTGGCCGCAGCGTCAAAGCCCAGATTCGTCACCGCGCCCATGCCGGTGATCACCACTCGCGGTTTTCCACTTGTGCTCACGCGATCCCTTTTCGGGGGGACCCCGGCTTACTTGCCTGCCTTGGCTGACTTGATGAAATCAATGGCATTCCCAACCGTCTTGAGCTTCTCGGCCTGGTCGTCGGGAATCGGGGTACCGAACTCGTCCTCAAGCTCCATCACCAGCTCGACCTGGTCGAGGCTGTCGGCGTTGAGATCCTCGACGAAGGCGGTCGTGCGGGTGATCTTGCCCTTCTCCACCTGGAGCTGCTCGGCGACGATCTCTATCACTTTGGCTTCGATTTCCTGCTCGGTCATGGACAAACTCCAGAATCTTGTTGAACCACGATTTCCAACGATTCGCGTGCCGACCGTCCCGATTGGGACCGCCCCGTCACTCCGAACACCTGACGCACAGATTGCTCCAAGCGGCAACACCATTATACCAACCCCCCGCGCCGCACGTTGCCCTAGGTCAATTGTTGCGGGTTGGGGCACGCCCCTCGCCCGCGCAGAGCCCGTGGAATACACCAGTACGTGGCACCCCGGTGTTCTCGGCGGGATACCTCAGGCAAGTCCATCGACAGCCTGGCCACAATGGGTCCCGATCGGCACGACCTGATGGGGGTCTTATGGGAACCCTCCCGTGCGAGCCCCGCCAACTCCCCCCGGCGACAGGACCGGCACGACCCCCAGCACGGGCAGGCGCGGCACATTCATTTTCTACAGCACCGAGTGTGCCGAATCGTGGAACAGCGAGTGGTATGGCGAGCGCATGGGATCGATGAATGCAGCGCGAGCGGTGCCGTAGAGGTCCCTGGCGCTTTGCCAAACCAAACCGGCTCACCGCTTTTGAAAGGGCGTGGTGCATGTCCGGTCTTCCCTACGAACCCGAAGCTTTCGCCGAGATGGTTGCTCAACTTCTCCGCGACAAACAACCCGACTTCTCGGTCGACCTGACCGGCCCGCGCGAGATTCTCGTGAACGGCCGCCGCCTTGATCTTGAGAACCTTTACCGGATGGTGACCAACGAGCCCAATCGCGGGCCCGATATCATCCAGCATTACGTCGAGCAGCTCTTTGCCTCCGACGCCTCGCGGGTGATGACCATGTCCCTCGATTTCGCCAGGCCACGCATCATGCCACGGATCCAGCCCGAGTCGATCTTCGAGCACCTCGCCAAGGAACAGGTCGCTCACGTGCCGTTTGTCAACGACACCGCCATCGTGTTTGTGACCGATCTGCCGCAGATGACGGTCTCGATCACCACCGAGCAGGTAATCCGGTGGGGCGTGACGATCGACGACATCGAGCTGATGGCCCGTGAGAACCTCGACAGGTACGCGCCCGAGCTCGACGTGCAATTCGTCGAGTCCAAGGAAGGCGGCCGCGCCGCGATCCTGGGCCATCACGACGGGTATGACGCGGCACGCCTCCTGCTTACCGATCTTCACGGCCGCCTCGCGCCGACCCTTGGCGGCGATTTCTACGTTGCCACGCCAGCGCGCGACATGCTCGTCGCCCTCTCGCTTGGGCCAGACAAGTTTGTTCATCGCTTGCACAGCCGCGTGCAGCAGGACTACAAGCGCCTGCCCTACCCGATCACCAGCGACCTCTTCTACTGCACGCGAGACGGCGTCGCGGGCACCAAACCCGAGACCCCCGAGCAGCGCGAGGCCGCCTGAACACGGCTCGCTGCTGCCCAACCATGCGATGGTCGGCATGCGTTCGGGCGAAGTAGGCCGAACTGCGCGGATTCAACATAACATGTTTGCTACAAGTTGTTTGCAGCACTCTGCACCGATTCAATGTCGGGTGCAAGAGGCAGGACAGGGCTGCGGTCTACACTCGCTCGCATGTTCCTCATCCGACAAACCAAGGCCGACGACGTCGGGACGCTTCTCAAACTGGCCCGGATGGTGTATTTCATCAACCTGCCGCCCGACGAGCGCCTGATCGCCGCCAAGATTCAACACAGCCGCGACTGCTTCCTTCGCATCGCCTCGGGGGCACCCCTCACCCTGCCCGAACCGGGTGCCCACATCTCAGGCCTGTCGTCGCGGGACGCCGACGTCTTCATGTTCACCATCGAGGACACCGAGTCGGGTGGCGTGGTCGGCACGTCGCAGATCAAGGCCCACATGGGCGGGCCGGGCAACCCAAATTATTCCTTCAAACTGATCCGCCGCGAGTTCAAGAGCCACTCGCTGGGGTTCGGGACACACCATCTGGTCGCAAGGCTCAATGCCGACACATCAGGTCCAACAGAGATCGGCGGGCTCATCATTCAGCCGGCGTTCCGTGGGCACAAGGATCATCCGGGGCGGCTCATCAGCTTCGTTCGCTTCCACTTCATGGCCCTGTATCGCTCGACCTTTGCCGACCGCATCATCGCGGAGATGATGGCCCAGGTGACCAGCGACGGCGACAATGTTTTTTGGGATCACATCGGGCGCAAGTTCATTCCCGTGAAGTACGCCGAGGCCGATCGCTTCTGCCAGCACAACCGCCTCTTCATCGATGAGCTTCTGCCCAAGGACGACATCTACCTCACGCTGCTGCCTCTCGAGGTGCTCAATCAGGTCGGTCAGGTCGGGACCGAGACCGCCCCGGCCCGCCGGATTCTCGAACGGCTGGGCTTTGCGTTCAAGGATTTCGTGGATCCCTTCGACGGCGGGCCGCATCTTGAGGCCGCAACGGACCAGGTGAGCCTGGTCAAGAACACGCGGCGAGGGACGATCGGCGAGCCGCTCTCGGGCAAGGGCACCCACCACGGCATCGTGAGCGTCTTGCACTCCGACGGCGAGTTCCGCGCAGCGGAGACCGAGTTCAACATCGACAAACAGGGTCGCATCAGCGTCAGCGAGACGGCGATGCAGGCGTTGAACGCCGAGCCGGGAATGTCGGGCGGCTGCACTCCGATCGAGCCGCGTCGCAAGATCGCAGGGGTGCGCAAGCCCGCTGCCAAGCGGAGCGCGGTCCCCTCGCCGCGCCGCAAGGTGAAGGCCAAGACCAATCAGAAGGCGTAGGGCACCATGGATCACGCCTCGCTCCATCGCGCCCCGTCCAACCTCGTCGGCGGGCAGTGGGTTCCTCTCCCGCAGGGGCCTTCAGCCATCACGTCCACCAATCCCGCTCATCCATCGTTGACTGTTTGGTCTGGGCTCGCCGATCCGGCACACGTCGATGCTGCGATCGTTGCTGCGCGCGAGGCGTTCAATGTCTGGTCGCAGTGGCCCGCCGATCGCCGGGCCGCGGTGCTCCGCACGTTCCAGGAGATCGCGACCCGTCGCGCGGATGACATCGCCGCGATTATTCAAGCCGAGACAGGCAAGGTGGCGTGGGATTCCAAGGCCGAGGCGTCGCTGCTGGGTTCCAAGGTTGACATCACGCTGGATTCGGGCACCGATGGTGCGATGCGCCGCGTCACGGGATTTGAGACGCCGCTCGCCGAGACGCGCACCGGGCGATGCTGGTTCAGGCCGCATGGCGTAATGGCGGTGCTCGGCCCGTTCAACTTTCCGGCTCACCTGCCCAACGGCCACATCATCCCCGCGCTGGCGATGGGCAACACGGTCATCCTCAAGCCAAGCGACAAGACCCCTGGCGTGGGCCAGATGCTCGGCGAGCTGTATCAGGAATCGCTCGACGCGCATGGCGCGCCGCCTGGGGTCGTCAATGTCATCCAGGGGCGGGCGGATGTCGCACAAAGGCTCGTGGGGCACGATGGCATTGACGGCATTTTGTTCACAGGTTCGTGGCCAGTCGGTCGCGCGATCATGGCTGCGAACCTCGATCGTCCGGGGCGAATGCTCGCCCTGGAAATGGGCGGCAACAACGCGGCGGTCATCATGCCCGACGCCGACGTGCGGCAGGCGGTCATCGAGTGCGTCCGCTCGGCGTTCATCACCACGGGTCAGCGGTGTACCTGCACACGCCGCGTGATCGTGCATCAGTCGATCGCGTCCAAGGTCATCGCCGCGATCTGCAAGGCCGCCAGCAACCTCATCATGGGTGATCCGGCGGCGGCTCATCCCGTTTTCATGGGCCCGATCGTCTCGGAATCGGCCCGCAAGGCGGTCCTCGATGCTCAGTCCACGCTCGCCAAGGCCGGGGGCGAGATACTGGTGCCCTGCACCGCTATGGACGGCGAGGGGTGGTTCATCACTCCCGGCGTGATGCGGGTGCCGCGATTTGAGCACGGCTCAACGGGGCCGGGAGCAGACGTCGAGATCTTCGGCCCGCTGCTGCGTGTTTCGACCGCCGCCAACCTTGACGACGCGCTTGTGCAAGCCAACGCGACTAACTTCGGCCTCGCGGCCTCGATCTTCACGAAGGATCAGGCAGCCATCGACCATTTCCTGGCACATGCCCGCGCTGGGTGTGTGAACGTCAACACGGGCACGGCCGGGGCGTCGAGCAAACTGCCCTTCGGTGGGCTGGGGCACTCGGGCAACCATCGCCCGGCTGGGGCGTTCAGCCTGGACTACTGCGCCTATCCCGTGGCGGGAATGATCGAGAAGGGCGGGGCGGCCCAGATACCGGCGGGAATGCGGTTTGACGACTCGTGGCTCTAGGTGCCAGCGATCCCGGAACTACCGCTCTAGCCAAGCTTGAAAGAGGACGAAGCGGGCAACCGCCAAGCCCAGTCCCGCGCCAATGCCAAGAAACGCTGTCATGCCTCGATGCGAGCCGGGACTTTGGACAACAGGGACCAGCACTCCCACAGCGACGCAGGCCACGACCACGATCAGGATCGGTCCCTTCCAACTTGAGCTTCCCGACGCTTTCGCGGTGCGAGCTCGCTTGGGAGACGATTCCTTTGCTGCAGAGGTCACTTTTGTACGAAGTGCAGCACCTGTCTGCATGTTGAACCCGCAGGACGTACAGATGACCGCGCCCGTCTTGAGCGATACCCCGCACCCGCCGCACGGAGTCGTCTGCTCAATTGCGGCGTCAAAGAAGCCTGCCGGCAACCCATCGAACACACCACTCTGAGCGGGCGGAACCGCTTTGGCGGGTTTCGCGGACGGCTGACCGTTGGGCGGCGGGGTCGGATCGGGCATGGGAGCACTCCAAAGTTGGCAGACATGGCTGGACAGAGAAAGTTCGAGCCCAGTGTACCTCCGACTGCCCGCCACCGCAATCTAATCTGACTTTGCCGCCCCCGTGTGCAGCCTTGCGGGCGACTTGCCCGATATTCTCCGATCATGCTCCGCGCTCATCAGATCGTCGCCCTGTGCGTCATGGCCCTGCTCTCCATCGGGGTCGTCATGGTCAATTCGGCCAGCTTCGAGGTGGTCGCCAAGCCCGCCAAGGCGACACCCGCAGCAACATCGGCAATGACGGGGGCTCCTGATGCGGCCAAGCCTCTGCCCGCTCTTGCCGAGCCTGCCGCAACGCTTGAGGCCGTGGGCCCGACGCCCACACCCAAGGCCCGCGAGGTGAGCCTGACCAGCCTCCTGACATCTCAGCACGCGATTTTCATGGCTGTGGCCCTTTTGGCCATGGGGGCCGCCTCGCTCTTTCCGCTGAGGCGGATCGCCGAGCGACTTGTGCGTTCGGACGAAGTCCCAGTTCTGACTCACGATCGCCGGTGGGCGGGGGTTGGCACACTCGCCGTCGGGACAATGGTCATCGTCGGGCTGCTCGCGCTCGTCTATCTCAGTGGGATTGGCAAGGCGGCCAAGGGTTCGGAGCGGTGGCTACGTATCCCGGCGCCTGGCCTTGGGCAGGTCTCGGTTCAGCCCAGCGAGATTGCCAAGTGGGGTCTTGTGCTGCTGCTTGCCTACTTCGCCGCCCGCCGGGCTGCGGTGATGTCACTCTTCTGGCGAGGGCTCGCCCCCGCCCTCATCGCCATGGGGCTGGTGACTGCCGTGGTCATCAAGGAGGATCTGGGCACGGGCGCGCTGATCGGCGCGGCGGCCACCATCGTCCTGCTCGCCGGGGGCGCACGAATCTGGCACTTTGCCGCTCTGTCCCCTCTGGCGTGCGGCGCGATCTACTTTGCGATCGCCGGCAGTGAGTACCGCATGAGGCGGATCACCGCCTTCATGCACCCCTACGCCGATCCGCAAGGCACCGGGTATCACCCCATTCAATCCATGGGCGCGGTCGCGGGCGGCGGAATCCTGGGGCGCGGGCTCGGGCACGGCATCCAGAAGTTTGGCTATCTGCCCGAGGACACCAACGACTTCATCTTCGCCATCATCTGCGAGGAGCTTGGCGCACCCGGCGCGGCCCTTGTGATCGGGCTCTTCGCCATTCTCATCTGGTCGGCGTTCGCCATCATCGCACGCGAACACAACCGCATGCTCAAGCTCTTTGGGCTGGGTGTCGTCTCGACCGTGGGCCTGCAGGCATTGATAAACCTCGCGGTCGTCACCGCTCTGGGCCCCACCAAGGGCATCGCTCTTCCGCTTATTTCAGCGGGCGGCACGGGCTGGACCTTGACCGCTGTTTCGCTGGGGCTCCTGATTTCCATCGGCCGCACGCAGGGGCAGAGCGTGCTCATTCCTCTCACGCCGTGGCGCACGCCCCTGCGGGCGTCCGAGCCCGTTGAGGTGCTGATTCCCACCGACGCCAAACGAGCGGTGGTCGGCTAAATGAGCGGCGTGAGCAAACTTACTGTGCTATTCGCGGGTGGCGGCACGGGGGGGCACATCTTTCCGTGCGTCGCGATCCACGAGCAACTCGCCGCCGCCTCGCCCGTCGTTCGCTATCTCTGTTCCACGAGAACACTCGACGCCGAGATCCTTCGCGCCGCTGAACTGCCGTTCATGCCTGTCCCCGCGCAGCCGTTCGCCATTGGCCCACGAGGCCTGTGGCGCTTTGTGCACTCATGGGTGCCTGCGGTCAGCACCGCTCGCGCCGCCATCCGCGAGCTTCGAGCGTCGGCGGGCCCGGCAGCACGCGTCGTGATGGTCGCCACGGGGGGGTTTGTGTCCGCGCCCGCGGCCCGTGCGGCGTCGCTCGAGCGCGTGCCCGTGGTGCTCGTCAATCTCGACGCGGTGCCGGGGAGAGCCAACCGCTGGGTCGCCCGCGGCGCAGCCCGCACACTCACAGCCGCAGCAATCACGAGTGGTCCGGGCAAGGCGTGGACCCTTGTGCCCCCAATCGTTCGCAAGGCCGCACTGGCGCCCGGTTCGCAAGAGGAGTGCCGGCGGCTCGCAGGCCTCGACGCGAACAAGCCGACGCTTCTGGTCACCGGCGCAAGCCAGGGGGCTCGGTCGATCAATCAGCTGCTCACCCACCTTGCCGAACATCATGCCGATGTGCTGCGCAACTGGCAGGTGTTACATCAGACGGGAAACGACAAGGAGTGTGACTTCGTGCGCGAGGCGTATCTTCGCGCCGGAATTCGCGCCGTGGTTCGATCGTTCGTTGATGGCATGGGCGTGTGGTGGGGCGCGGCCGATCTCGCGGTTGGACGATGCGGCGCGGGCATCGTCGCCGAGGCGTGGGCGAACACGGTCCCCGGCATCTTCATGCCGTACCCGTACCACCGCGATCAACACCAACGAGCCAACGCCAGGCCTCTGGAGGCAGCGGGGGCTGCGGTCGTGGCGACCGATCTGATCGACCCAGCCGCGAATGCCGCCGTCGCGGGTGTGGCGATTGTGTCTTTGCTGGGTTCCCCTGCGCGACGGGCGGCCATGCGAGAGGCGTATGCCGCGCTGGGGCCTGCCGATGGTGCCGCTCGCGTTGCGCAGATCGTGCTTGATTTGTGATGGCCTGCGCGGCCTTGTATTTTGCTGGCGGTTCGGGTTATTTGGCCTTGGACCTGTGGACTTGCCGCACTACGATGCACCAGTGGGCAATCCATCCGTACAAGCTCAATCGGTCACGGCGCGCTGCGTAATGCTCGCGCCCAGCGGCGTTGAGGTCGACCCCGAACTCTTCGCCGCGCTGGACCGTCGAGACCTGGCGATCACCAAGTGCGAGGCCGAGCTTGTCGCTTTCGCGTACCTCTGCCGGCACGCCCAACAGGGCGTGAGCGACACCCGCCAGGGAAAGCGTGGCGAGGGGCTCATTCTGCTGCTTGTCCAGCCGTTGCGGCTCGAAGACCCGGCGGCGCTCGTCCACGCGGTTGAGCGATACGCACCCCACGCGGCGATCTGGATGTTCGACCCGTCGTCGTCGCCACGTCTGCGTGCGGTGAAAGTGGATGACGTGGTCGCGTGGTCCGCCGCCCCACCGCCGCCGACACGAATTTCGATCGATCGTCATTCCCGCACGCCTGTACCAGTACTTTCCCTGGGCCAAAGCAACCCGACGGCTGGCGTGCTCGCAGAGCCAAAGCCAAGATTATCGGGGCATGAAAATGGGGGGCATACGAGCGAAAGCCGATATGCTGCGGGGAATGGGGAGAATGGGCAACTTCTGACGACCGAGGAGTTGTCGATGCTTCTGGCAGACGACGCCGAAGGAGCGCACAATTAGCCCGGTCGGTCGTATGAACATCGATATATCCCTTCCCGCAGCCGCCGACGTGGCGGCCATGGGCGGGCTGATCGTGCATGGCCCGGGTGTGTTTGTCGCTTCGGAGAGTTACGGGGGAGTCGGCTGGGAGCGTGAAGTGTCGGGTGAGTCCAAGTCCATCTCGGTGCGTGCAATCCTCGTCGGAAAGACCGGGCTTGATGCCAAGCTTCGGCTCGATCCCTCGGTCGAGGTGCTGCGCGCCCGCACGCCCATCGAGGCGATCGGCGAGCTCTCCTCGCCAATGACGCGCGATGCGACCGCCCCGTCGGTTGCGTGCTTCGTGATCGTTGGCGAAGGGGTGGGATCGGCGGGTGAACCGGGATCGGCGGCAGCGCGAGACTTTGTGGCCGGGCTCAAGACCGTTGACGCGGGTGTCCGCGTGCTGCGCATTGGCACGGCATCGGCAGCCTCGTCGTTCGATGGCTCGGTCATGCACGACGTCTCGGCCGATGATCTTCGCGCGATGCTTCGTGGCGAGAAACCCACGTCCGCCGCCAGTGCTGCACCTGCGAGCCCGCGTGTCCATGCGGCTGCTAGGCCGGTGGCACCTGGGGCCACTGCGGCTGCCGAAGCACCGATGGTTGAGGTCGTCTCGCACGCCGAGTTTGGCGACGAGGGTCTCGTTCGCTCGCTCATGCGCGGGCAGGATCCCATCGACGCTGCGATAGCGATCGTTCGCCAGAGGTTGAACGATTCGGCGGCACAGTTTGTCCCCGACGCCGAGCGGTCTGGCGAGGCAACGGGCGAGGCGCGTGTCTCGTGGGAGGGGCGTCCATACGGCGTGCTCCGCTCGACCAAAGCAGCGAACACGCAGCTCGTGCGTGCGGCGGAGTGGCTTGCGGCGTGGCTTCGATTGCGCGAGCAGCAGTCGCAGCTCCGCGAGGCTGCGTTCACCGATTCGCTCACCGGCGCGTACAACCGGCGTTACTTTGACCGCTATCTGACAGCCGCGATCGATCAGGCCCGCGACACGCGGCGGCCCATCACCGTGCTGGTCTTCGATGTTGACAATTTCAAGAGTTACAACGACCGCTTCGGGCACGACGCGGGCGACGACATTCTGCGCGAGACGATCAAGCTGCTGCGGGCGGCGGTGAGGCCGGGCGACCGCGTCTGCCGCGTGGGCGGGGATGAGTTCGCGGTGATCTTCGACGACCCGCAAGGCCCGCGCGAGCCCGGCAGCAAGCACCCGGCCACGATCTGGGCGATCGCCGACCGGTTCCAGAAGCAGATCCGCGAGCACAAGTTTCCCAAGCTCGCCGAGGCTGCTCCGGGCCCGCTCACGATCTCGGGTGGACTTGCGACGTTTCCCTGGGACGGTGCAACAGCCGAGGAACTGGTCAAGCGTGCGGACCAGCTCTCGATGGAGAGCAAGCGGCAGGGGAAGAACGTGATTGCGATCGGGCCGGGGCCGGTGGATCTCTAAACTTGCAGATTTATGAATACGTAAGCCCGTGTATCGAGATTGTTCGATTTTTTCAATAAAGTTATCCACAATCCGTGGGAGTCCGAAAAATCGGCTTGACATTCGGACAGGGGGGGTAGCCTGCCGGGATGGGAATCCTCGCTACCAAGCTTGTCGCTGGAGGAACGTGTGTCTTGTCGCTTTCGGCGACCTACGCGGACCCGGGTGCTGCTCAACAGTGGTTTCAGGCAGTGGTTGAGTCGAGCGAAGCCCACTTTGCTGATCGCTCGTTCAAAGTGCAGTACAGGGTGGTGTCGGCAGAGACCGCAGACCCAGGTGAGATTGCGGCTATCAGACAGCGTGTCGAGGGGCTGCCCGATCATCCCGAGCACGCCAGATTGCAGCAGCTCGAATTGCTGCTCAAACGCGGCCCGGGCACGCGGACCGTGTCGCTTTGGTTCAATCATGGTGAGTGCCGACTCAATCGAGACACGGGCAAGGACGACTACGCCGAGTATGTCGACATTGTGAACTTGAAGGACGCCGGTTGGAAACTCAGCCCCAATCAACTCTTCCTTCTGCCACCAGCAGCCTCCGTGCGCTCAAACCCGAATCCTGATCCAGTCTGAGTGAGACATTTCGGCGAAGAATCCGGCCTCTGCAAGGAGGTCAGGAACGATGAAGAAGAGCAGACT
>JAYVUC010000074.1:0-40429 GCA_043788295.1 Phycisphaerales bacterium | reverse complement strand
GCGGCACAAGTTTCAACTGCACCGTGCCGCTCGTGAACGATCTGAGCGTCTCGTCGGTCAGGTCGGCCTCTGGCGCAAGCAGCGTGGCCTCGTAGCGGCGAAGAATCTCGTCCTTGCTCTGCCCGATCGGAATCGGCAAGGGGCCCTCGCCCAGCTTGAGCGGGTCAAAGCTCTCACCCGGCCCGACGATCTGCCGCCGCGCCATCCGCTTCTGGTCGGGGAACTTGTCCGCGAAGATGGAGCCGTCGAAGACGTGGACACGGGCCTCTTCGCGCTTGGTCCGCCCGACAATCAACGAATCAAACCGCACAGCGAACCGCTTGATCGCTCTCGCCGTGTCCTCACCGGGCTTTGCCCCGCTGGCCGCCTTGGGGCGCACGATCTGAAAGTACATTGTCCCCTGGCGGATCTGACGTTCGCCTTCGAGATCAAACGTCCGGTCATAACTGATATCAGCTTGAAGCTGATCAAGCCCTGAATCTGCGGTCTCAAGAGCTGCCAGCAACGCTTCCGCGTCGGCAAACTCGCCGACGGGCACCGGCGGACGCGGCTTTGGTGTTTCGACGGGCTTCGTATCGGTGGCACGCCCCTCCGGGGCGTGTACCTCGGGACTCGTCGGCACAGGCTGACACGCCAGCATTCCGGCGAGGGCGAGCGTGGCGAAGATGGGGCTTGGCAAGCGAGAACTCCAGATGGCCAGGGCGATGATCGGCCTCCCTTTAGACCAGCAAACGCCCGAAAGGTTCAGCATGGGCCTGAGGGTCCGATTCGGGCCTGATACCCTATCATCCAAACCGTCGGCGTGGCGATTGTTTCACGGTTTAGTGGCAGGATTCCGAGGGCTCCCTGATGCGTGGCATTGTCCGATTTCTCGCGTTTCTGGCAGCCCTGATCCCCCTTGCCTTCGCCGGGCTGCTCTGGAACGCCACGGGGCAGAAACTCTTCACAAAACTGCCCTCCGCCGCGCTCGCAAAGATGCTCGAGGCCAAGCCCGCAGTCGATCCATTCGCCGAACTGGGCACGAACGACCTCGCGGGCAAGCCCGACGAGGTGGATAATGTCTTCCACCTGGGGATTCTGCCCGCTGGGTGGGGGAACTCCTTCGCCGATTCAGCGTCGGTGCTGAGCCTGGGCTCTCCCGGGTTCTTTGTCCTGATATGCCTGATGTTCACCACGCGACGCAAGCCCGAGCCCGTCGCCACGAAAGCCTGAATTGTTCTGCCTGACTTATTCTGGAGGTCTCATGCAGCGTCCTTCGCGCCCCGCAGTTCTTGCCGCCCTGATCGTCGCAGCAGGCCTGAGTCATGCCTTCGGCCAGCCCGCCGACACCAAGCCGGAAGCCAAGCAGCCCGAAGCGAAAGTGCCTGTGAAGGCTCCTGCGATCAAGCGGGCCGACTCCGGCAAGTCGCTCGTCGTGCCCGACGATCAGGCCAAGCAGGGCACCGCGTACCACACGCTTTCTACGGGCGCGAAGCAGATTACGTTCGTCTCCGAGGCCCACAACGCCAAGTTCGACGGGCACTCGGCGGGCGTGCTTGGGTACGCCGTCGCTGGGCCGACGGATAATCCCGCCGCGCTCAAGGGCGGCGCGTGGGCGATGCCCGTGAAGAGCCTCGAAACCGGCAACAAGACCAAGGACAAGAACCTCACCAAGGCCGAGTGGCTCGACGCCGCACAGTTTCCCGATCTCACGTTCGTGCTCAAAGAGGTGAAAGGCCTCAAAGTGCACAAGGAGGCGGCCGACGGCAAGTCCTACGCCTGCACGCTCGTGGGCACGATGACCATGCACGGCGTCTCGAAAGAGATCACGATCCCCGACACCATCATCGCGTTCCTCTCCGCGTCGCCCAAGACGGCCGCCGTCGGCACGGGCGACCTGATGTCCATCCGCTGCAAGTACAAGGTGAAACTGACGGACTACGGCATCACTAACGAGAACGTGACCAAGTCGATGAGCGTGGCCGACGACATCGAGATCGACGAATCGCTGACCCTCTCGACCGTCCCGCCCGAGAAACAGAACCCCAAGCCCGACGGAAAATGAGACGCGGTCACGTCGCGCCGGAAGCCTTCGCAGGCTGTGATTCGATACGCTGGTCCACAAACGCCTTGAGATCCTCCGCCACGCGGGCGATCACGTCGCTCCAGACCCTGGGCGTTGTCTGGCGGTAGAGGCGCATCGTGGGGTACCACGGCGTGTCGTCGCGCCCGAGCAGCCATCGCCAGTCGGGCGGGCTGGGGAGCAGCAACCACACGGGCCTCGCCATCGCACCGGCAAGGTGGCACACCGACGTGTCGACCGAGATCAGGAGATCGAGCGAGTCCAGGATCGCGGCCGTATCGTCGAAACTCTCGATCATGGGCGAGAGATCGGTGATGGGCCACGGCGCGACCTCCTGCACCTGTCCCGAGGCTGGTCCTTTCTGGAGGCTGTAGAACCGCACGCCATCGGTTGTCGCCAGCGGCAGGAGAGATCGCAGGGCGATAGAGCGGTTGCGGTCGTTGCTGTGCTTGGGCGAGCCGCTCCACACGAGCCCGACCTTCACGAGCCCGGCCGGGTCGTGCATCCTGGCCCGCCAATGGGCCGAGCGGACCATGTCCGCGTGGATGTAAGGGAACGCGCACCCCGACGCGGCGGGAACGCTCGCCAGGGTCGTGACGAATTCCATCGCCAGGCTCATCGACGGCACGGCGAAGTCATGCTCGGGCAGTGGCTCATTGAACGAGACAACCTCATCCACGCCCACGACGCTGCGAAGCACCGAGGCGATCTCGGGCACGCAGTGCAGGATCACCCGCGACGTTTCCCGCTTCAGGAGCGGCACGTACGACGCGAAATGGACCGCATCGCCCAGCCCCTGCTCCATGTACACCACCACGCGCGGCAGGCCGCCGCTCGGCGACTTCGCGCCGCGCCGCCACCGCGGCGCGTCGTACTCGCGTCCGCTTCCGTGCGCGCTCGCGTACGCCAACCGCCACTCGTGCTCGGGCCATCCCCTTTCCCAATCACCAGTCAGGAGCAGCATGAACGACCGATTCACGCGGGCCTGACTCCTGTCGGGATGGCGTGCGAGCGCCCGGTCGTACGCCGCCAAGGCCTCGGGTGCGTTGGCCGCACGCTCGAACCCCACACCCAGGTTCGTCCAAGCGTCGGTGAACTCAGGATCGAGCCGCACGGCCTCGCTGAACGCCGCCGCCGCTTGATCGCTGTCCTCAGGCCGGCCTCGTGCCCACAAGGCGGCCCCCAGCGTGTTGTGTGCAGCGGGGTCGCGCGGAGCAACCTCGACAGCGTGCATCGCAGCGTCGATCCCTTCCTGAAACCGATCGACACGACACAGGGCAGTCGAGAGATTCCGAAAGGCTGTCGAGTTTCGATCGTCGAGTTCGGTCGCCTTGCGAAGCGATTCGATCGCTTCGGCGGGCCTGCCAAGTTCCAGCAGCGCAGCCCCCAGATTCGCGTGCGCAACCGCAAACCCCGGCGCAAGCTCGCACGCTCTCTCAAACTCCTCCGCCGCATCGTCCTGCTTCCCTTGCGCTGAGAGATTGGCCCCGTGATTCGTCCACGCGATGTGATCCTCGGGCGCGAGCGAGATCGCCCGCTGCGATGCCTCCGCCGCCTCCCCCGCCTGGCCCGCCTCCCGCAGCGCATCAGCAAGCCCCATCCACGCGCCCACGTGCCCTCGCGAATCGCCCGCCAGCACCGCGCGATAATCGGCCATCGCATCGTCGTACCTGCCCACCGACCTCAGCACGCCAGCACGCGCGAGTCTGATCCCGAAATGTCCCGGCGAACCAACGATCGCCGCATCCGCGTACGCCAGCGCCTCGCCCGCGCGGCCCATCCGTACCATCACACCCGCCAGATTCGCCGCAGCCCCCGGATGACCCGGCCGACGGTGCAGCGATTCCTCGAACGCCGCCGCCGCTTCGTCGTCACGCCCGAGCTGAAGCAGTGTGATGCCCAGGTTGTTGTAAATCTCCGGCGTGCGACCGCCGCGTGCAATCGCTCGTCGGTACTCCCCTTCGGCCTCGCTCGTCCGCCCCGTCTCGCGCAGTCCATCGGCAAGATTGCCGTGAAAGTGGGGGGGAGGATCGCCCTTGCACGCCGCGATCGCCCGCTGCATCAACGCGATCCCCTCGCCGTGTCGCCCCTGCGCACAATCCACCATGCCCAGAAGATGGAGCGCGTCGGGATTGTTCGGCTCGACCACCAGCGACTGGCGGTAAATACTGGCTGCCTGGTCAAGTCTCCCGGCCTGGTGGTGAACCACCGCCGCCTCAAGAGCCTGTTGCATGATCGAATCGGGCATCGCATCTGACGGTAAGGGGTCTTGCCGCATCGTGCTCCCAAGTGCTTGTGACATGAGCTCACACCCCCTATTGAGTGACAACGGAATGGCCCGAGATTCTTTCGACCCGGTTATTGTTTGGTATGCGTTTGGAGTATTTCGTGATCCGGAACCGATATCGGTTGCGAAAGTGGCACTTCCATTTCACTTCGGCGTATATCTTCATGCAGTGCTTGTGGGCCAGCAAGATCGGCCCGTCGCCTTGGTCTAGAGACCGCACCATGACACAGATGAAGAACTCCTCCGCGTGCCCTCGGGTTCGTCCGTTGTCCGTTCGCCACTGGCTTGTCCAGCGACACGGCGGCCTGTTCAATGCGGCCGTCATCTGCCTCAGTGCCGCTTCGATCGCCGTCGCGGTCGGCCCCGACGATTCAGATGGAAAGAAAGGCCCAACCGCTGCGCCGAGCGCACCCCGTTCCGCACCGGTGCGGCCTTCAGTGCCTTCGCCGTCTGTTGTGCCATCAACACCGCATTCTGCGCCGATGCCCGTTGCAGCACCCCCGCGGTCTCCCGCGCCCACGCCAGCAGCAGTCAAGATCCAGCTCCCTGTTGCGCTGCCGCCCGCCGCAGCACCGGCATCTTCGCCCGAGCCCGCGAAGGTTCCCGCCGCAACGCCAACACAGCCTACAAGAATCGCCCCCTCTGTCCCGCCGCCGCCCGCCACACCGGCACCTCGCGCAACACCCGAGCCCACGAAGGTTCCATCGGTGGTGCCAACCCGGCCGTCAAGGGTGTTGCCGACCAAGCCCTCGACGCAGCCCGCGACCGTGCCGGCCGCCACTCCGGTGCCGACTCCCGCCCCCGCGCCGACAATACCGACCAGGACATTGCCGCCCAAGACATCGCCTGTGACAATACCCGCCGCGACGCCCGGGCGGGTTCCCCCGGCGACACCCAGCACAGCGGCGCCGATTCCGTCAAAGGTTCGCACGATCAACGTGCCGGTGAAGCCCACCGCGCCGGCCGCGTCGCCACCTTCGATTCCCACTCCTACCAACCCCACGCCTACCAAGGTCGCACCCGGAGCGGTCCCGACAGCCACGCCCGGCACATCACCCGCGCCAACTATTGGGACACCAGGAACCGTCCCGCGCGCAATTCCCGCCCTGACACCGTCCAAGGTGACGACCAAGTCCGCGACACCGGCGAGCGTCCCCAGCGTCGCGATCAAGCCAGCATCCCCATCCTCGATCGGCGTGATCAAGCCCGCGATCTTGGGCGGAGCTCTGGCGAGTTCCGCGATGACCAAGAGGGTGAGCGACTCCTCACCGCGGTTCAGCGGCGTCACACACGCAACGCCCATGACCGAGTCGCCGCATTCGGTTGGCGTATCTGGTCAGGGCGGCGGCGGATCGAGCAGGTCCAACTGGGACAACGACGGCCGATGGAACGGTGACCGCCATGATTATGGCGACCATCACGACCACTGGTCGGATGATCGCGGGCATCATCACTCGAGCTGGTCGTTCAATTTCTACTTCGGACCCTCGTGGTACTGGGGTGCGCCTTGCTATACGCCCTACTACACCACGTACTACAGGCCTTTCTACACGTCCTGCTACAGGCCCCGCTGGGCACTCGAGCCCGCGTGGTACTCGCCCTATCGCTCGTACACCACGACGTACCTCTCAAGCTCCTGGTACGGCGGCTCGACGGTCACCACCCTTGCCGTGGCCGATTGCAGCCCCATCCCGCGGTATGAGTGGGTCGATGTGTGCGACACGATCTGTGAACCCGCTCCCGTCGTCTATCGCCAGTTGCCGCAGGCCGACGTGATCCTGCCCGCCCGGATCGTGCAGGTTCAGCCTCCCGCATTCCAGCCCACGGTCTATCAGAGCACCGAGCTCGCCGGTGTGCTGGGGTGGAACGACACACCCGAGGCGATTCTGGGAGCGGTCGCTTCATCAACGGCGGAATCGCGTCCCGGTGTCGCGGGCCAATACCTGGGCCGCGTTCCCGCGGGCGGATGGGACGTGGGCTTTGAGGCTGACAAGGTCGAGAACGGCGTGCGCGAACTCTGGTTCCGAAGCCTGAGCGTGAACACCCGAGGCCAGCGTGCTTTGATTGTCGTCCACCCCAAGGGCATCACGTCGCAGTTCTTCGCTGGCCAGCGGATGCAGATCACGGGCCGCCTGGCGGAAATCTGCGTCGATGATCCTTTCGAGCAGGCCGGCAGGATGACGATCGAGGAAGGCTCGATCAAGTATTAGGCGATCGCTCACCACGATCGTTGGAACAGGCGAAATCTCAGTAGGCCCGGCTTCCACAAGCCGGGCCTGCGTTCTTGTGTGAGGGTGCTCTTCGAGAGACCTGGCGCGTGACTCACACGGATTCCAGTGGCATCGTGTGCTCACACCGACAATGAGGTTCTCCGAATCGTCGCGCTTCTTCGCCTGGCGTTGGACGATCAACGCGCGGAAAGTCCATGGAATCCATATCACGCCGCACCGAGCTGCAACGCCGCCTGACCCAGAAGGGTTGCCCAGGGCTCGCTCGCCACGGACCCAAGATCGAGCAGCATCGAAGAGAGCTCATCGCGTGGCTGGCTGCTGATGAGCCGATGATGATGCACCGCCGCGGCGGCGATGGCGATGTAGTACCCGGCGGTCGACGCAAGCCGGATGTGCGGATCGCCATTGGTCAGAGCAGCCAGCTTGCACCGCTCCTTGAGATCGTCGATCTCGCGGATATTGAGCTTTCCTCGCGCAAGCCCCGTCTCGGGGTCTCCCTTGCAGCCCACCTGCGGCAGCCGCAGCGCTTCGCCCAGCCATGTGCCCGAGCCCGGACCCGAGAGCCGCTGCACGAGGTGGTCGATCGGCCTCTGTGGCGTTGTGATGCCCATCTGAAAGAGCCGCTCAACCACCACGGGGTCCATGCTCCCTGGAATGTTGATCGGCGTTGCGTCGGCCCCGACGCCGGGCGACTGGATGCGCGACATGCCGGGGTTGAATCCGTTGTCATCGCGGTGCGGATCATGCTTCCCATCGCCGGGTGAGCGCGGGGTTTTGGCGTTGTTCATGTCCCCTCCATGAGTGCGCGGATCTCCGCGTTGATGTCGCTGTCGCCCCCGCCGTCACGGGCGACGAGCGAGCGCAGGGCAGCCTGGAACTTTTTCTTGGCAGTCCTGGCCATGACCACCGCGCGCCCCGGATCGATGCCAAGCGAATCCACAAACTGCTCGTAGGGCTTTCCCATGCAAAAATGCATCGAGAAAACCTGCCAGTGAGCCGAAAAACCCTGCTCCACGCATGCCTTCTCGGCGTCGATCATCGCCTCTCGCACCAGCGACGAGACATATGCACGATCGATCGCCTTGCTATCGCCGGCAAACTCGACCGGGTCGTCGGCCTTGGGCGAGTCGGGCTTTCCGCGATTGCGAAGCCGCCGCAGCTCGCGGAGATAAAAACAGAACGCGTTGATGAGCCAGTGCCGCAGGCGGAGCCCGCTCACGCGCCAGTCGGCGAGAAAGTTGGGCCGGGCGAGGCGGTCCGCGAAAAATCCGTTGATGACCTCCTCGGGCTCGCCCAGCCAGCGGTCGCGCGTGCCCAGAAAATAGACGTGCAACGGGAATCGGTACACCGACATGATGTGGCGGTTGATCTCGCTGCGGCCCTGCTGGCCCATGTCAAGCTGCGCGTCAATCCACGCGAGTTGCGTCGCCGGAAAGACGTCGTTGGGGCGGCTCTTGGGTTTGACGGGCGGGCTCTGCATGCACCGGTCAGTCTACACGATCTAGGGGGCTGTGTGAAGGGCCACATCGACAAGCTGCCCGCGATGCGTTCCGCCCCCCAGATCGAGCGCGGCGTACGCCGTCGCACGATATCCGGTCCCGATAAACGACTGATCCAGATGCCACAGAGGCGACCGATAAGGCCAGGTCGCCACAAACCCATGCCCCGCTTGGTCGTAGGCGTTCGCCAGCCCGCCGGTGAGCCGCCCCAGCGAGGCCGACCCGCGTGGAATGTTCATGTCGCCGATCACGAGGTCGGGCGGCGGAAAGCCACGCCGCAAGCCGTCGGCAGGCTCCGATCCACTCTGCCCCTTGGGCACGCGAGGGTGGCTGTCCGATTCGGCAATCGCCTTGGCGGCTTCATCGGTGACGAGCCACCGGGGCAGGCTGATATCCGACGGCAAGTCGAGCAGCCAGACCGTAAACGCGCGCCCGAATTGCGTCCGGGTGTCGAGCTGGAGCCACACCGCACGCCCAGGATCGACTCGTGCACTCAGCCCGCTCTTCTGCCGCAGGTCGATCCCCTCACCCGGCTCGACGTGAAGGGAAATCTCACCCATCAGCGTGACGGCGGGTTTGGAGATGATTGTGAAGCCGTGCAGGAACATCACAGCCGCGCCCGGGCCCATCCCTTCGATAATGGGCCCCCAAGGCTGATACGACGCGGGGTTGATGATGACAAGGTCGGGATGAAGGTCGAGAAGGCCCTTCGTCCATTGTGCTCCGAAGTCGTCGGAACAGTTCCAGTGGATCACGCGCAGGCGATGCTCGGGTGGAGGCACGTCGCCGCTAGCCGACGAGAACAATCGAAGGTCAATTGCCAGCGTCGTGTACGCTGCAACAACACCTAGGAGGCCCGTGATCGCAAGAAACGGGCGAAAGAGCCCCGAACGGATCGTCTTGTCGCGCCGTGAAAGTCGAGCGAGCCAGATGCCGATCGCGATCAGAGCGATCCCGGCCGGTACGACAATGACGCTGGGAATCCAGAGCAGGTACTGCGACCACAGCCACCGGTCGTTGAGCACTCGCCCAGTCGCCCATGCCGCCAGGGCTGCGGCACCAAGCAGCCACGCCACGCGGCCAATCCATACCAGAAATCGAACTCCCATCGAGAGCTGCATGGCAGCATCATTGGCGCGATGGTGAGGGCAGCATTTTTGTGATCGCGCCCGCAACCGTGGCGGGCTCGAGCCATTCGACAGCGCAGGGGCGCGGCGGCGCGAGTACGCGTACGTCGGGGCCGATGGGCGCCCACAACCGCGGATCTGTTGGACCAAAGATGGCAAGGGTCGGCACGGCGAGTTGTGCCGCAAGATGGCTCGGCCCCGTGTCGCAGCCCACAAACACCGATGCGGGCGCGATTGCATCCACCAGAGCGTCGATCGAACCCAGCACCTCGCCTCCGATGGTCTCGAACCAGGCGTGCAAGGGCGCTGCCCATGTCTCCCGCTCCACCTCGCCCGCGATGAGTCGTGCTCGAACACCCAGCTCCTCAAGGATCTCCGACACGGCAAGCCAGTGTGCGAGCGGCCACGACTTCTTGCCCCCGCCCGTCCCGACATGGCACACAACCGTGCCCGGTTCCCGCTCGGCCTCAAAGCGAGGCACATCCGTCGGCGGGCCGAATTGGTCTCGCAGCGCAAGGGCCGCCATGCGATCGAGTATTCCTTCTGGTACGACTATCGTTGCCGAGGGGAAGAGTTGCTTCGCCAAGTCGATCCATGCCTCGCCGACCGCGACTGCAACAACAAGATCAACCTCGCGTCTTGTGGCCGGACCCCCGTCGTGTGGTCCTCGCCACATCGTGTTCCATTCGGCGCGATTGATATCGGTGCCACGCACTCCCAGAACCCGCTCGGCGAGCCTCGCCCGCGAATGTGCTGAGATCACCTCCACGATGGCTCCACCCGCTCGCAGCACTCGAATCAGCGGCCAAAGCAGGACGAAGTCCCCGAGTGCCCCACCAGGGTGTGAGATAAGAACGTGCCTGAGGGTGGAAGGAGTGGTCATGCCGCGGGCTCACCTGCGACCGCGAGTGCTGCACGGATAGCCCGTTGCTCAAGACGCGGCACCACGAGCCGAGAGATGCCAAGTTCGCGCGCCACCGCGTTCATGGTGCGCGGCGGGTCGTTGTCCCAGCCCATCCGCAGCGTCAGAATCCGCGCAGACTCGGACGGAAGCATTCCCAGCGCGCCACGCACGCGTGGGTCGGGCTCAAGAAACGCTTGCCACCCCGACACACGCAGAGTCCAATCGGGCAGCGCCTCCCGCGCGGTCATCATTCGCGTCGCCTGTCCCTTGGAAGCATCGCGCGGGGCCCGATGCTCCTTCGCCCACGCCGTCGCCACGTTGTGGAGCGCCATCCCAGCCGGGGCGGCCAGGCGCCCGCCACGGGTCGGGTCGGCCCGATCCGCCGCAAGAGCGATCGCGCCCACAAGGCCCGCCAATAGCCCCCGGCACAAGTCGGGCGCAAGTGTGTCAAGCGGCGCGCCCAGCACCGACTCGGCGGTCTGGATCGCAAGCGGAGTCTCCATCCGCACGAGCTGGGCCTTGATCCGCGCCGCCCACCGCAGGGCTGTTTCGGCCTGGTCCAGCCTGTCGGGCTGCGGATTGGCGCGTGAGACCCGCTCGATCCACGCCCGGGCGATCGCGCGCAATACGTGATACGCGAGCAGGAGCGTGCGCTCCTCTTTCGGACCCACGGTCGCACGCGGCCGACTCGCGGAAATAAATGCCGCAAGGTCGGCAATGCCGGCGGCCCCGAGCCCCATCCGTGCCCGGGCGGGCATGAGCAGCGGATGGCTGGCCCAATCGCCCAGCGACCGTCCGATGTTGATCTCGGCGATGTTCGGCGTTGCGAGAGAATCGTCCTGGAGCAGCGATGCAAGCCGCCGGGCACGCTCAACATTGACCGCCCGTTGCACCACGGTGCGATTCACGCCACGCTCCCGGGCGAGAGTTGCGGGCTCCGCGCCGCACCTCCACAGCGAGTACATCCGTCCGGTCTCGGTGGGCGACATGGGGGCACGCTCGGCAAAGATCGCAGCCTTGCCCAGCAATGACCTTTGGCGATCCGCCCGCTCCAGCAACATTCGAATCGCCTCGGTGCTGCGCCCGAACCGCTCGCCCAGATGCTTGGCGACCATGTAGCGAGAGAGGCCCAGCCGGTGATACCGCTCGGCGCGACCCATGAGTCTCGCGCAAAGCTCAGGTGAGATGCGTGAATACGACGCGGCCGACGAGAGCTCCTTCGCGTGCGATCGCTCGAAGGCGAACACAGCCGCGGGCATGAACGCGAGCTGCACGCGGCCCTTCTCGTCCAGCACTCGCCTGGCAACAAGCCCGGCCCGGCGATAGCGGTCGATCGTCTTGACGCTGATATCCCAGCGCTCCGCCAACCCCTTCGATTCGATCGCGCCGGGCAACTCCGTGAGCCTCACGCCCGCGTGATCGCAAAGCCCTTCCACGAGTGCCGAAAGGTTCCTGAGCAGCTCCGCCCCCGCGACCGGTGGCAAAATCGCCCCGCCGCTCGGAATCTCAGGCCGGTAGCCGGTGATGCGAAAGACAATCCAGTCGCTGGGGTAGTTTCCCTCGGGCTCGATCTCCGCCGCGAGTGCTTCGGCCCGGGCGATGTGCTTGCGGAGCATCTCGGGCGGCGCAAACCGCACCTGCCGCGACAGGTCCGCCAGAACCGCCGAACCTATCCGCGGGAGGGGTGGCATGGGTGTGTGTCAGTTCGCCATCGCGAGCGCGCGGCACTGGATGAGCCCCGCCGCCGACGCACGCTCCAGGAACTCCCCGGCAGCCGCTTTCTCTCGCACGCCAAGGTCGTACTTGAGCAGCTTGCCAAGATACCTCGCCGCCAGCTCAACCGGCCAGCCGCGTTCTCCCGCACGTCTCGCAACGATCCAGTCGAGCCGCGTCCCGTTGTGCCGCCGCTGCCGGTCCAGCAGCGCCGTCGTAATCCGCACACCAGGCGACTGCACGTCGGACGTGCGGCACATCCACGCGGCGTACACAAACGGCATTCCCGTGAGCCGCTTCCACGCCTCGCCCAGGTCCAGTTGATGCGGATACAGATTCGCGGGGTGCTCGCCTGTCACCACCTTGTCGCCGATCAGCAGCATCGACTCAGGCCAGCTCTGCGGTGCCGCCGCGGCATCGAACGCCTTGATCTCAACCGTGACGCCGTGCAGCTCACGCATCAGAAGCCCGCAGAGCACCACCGACGTGTGGCTCTCCGTGTCGGCGTAGATCGTTGTCACCTGATCCGGCGCCACGCGAGAGAAGAGCCGAACCGTCAACGTTGGCCCGTCGCTTCCGATCATCCCCACTGCCAGCACGGTCAGCGGCACAGCCGCGCCCACCGCATCGACGATCGACGCCAAGGCGATGTCAACCTCGCCTCGCGCGAGCATCCCCACCAGCTCCGACGGCACAGCCGGCACGAGCGTGAGCCCGCGAACATCGTCGAGCCCTTCGATCAGGGGCGTCGTGTTCAGGTACTCCACAACCCCCAAGCGGACCTTCTGCATCCATAACTCTACCCGCTGCGAGGGCTGCGGTCCTGCCGGGCGACTCTTCAACCCCGTACCCCGCAACCGCCGATAAGTCTGAAATGAAGCGAGGCCCTGTGATCCTTCTCGGCGGCGGCGGACACGCCCTTGTCGTTGCCGACGCCATTGTCGCGGCGGGCGGCTCCATCGCCGGCGTCATCGACGACAACCCGTCGTGCAGCGTCGTTGAGCACAAGGACGTCCCGCATCTGGGCACGATTCAGGCCCTCCTCGACGGTTCGGCACCCACCGTGGGGCCGCTCGTCCTCTGCGTGGGTGACCTTCAGCTCCGCCGCCGCATCATCTCCACCCTTGATGCCGACGCCGTCATCACCCACGTCATCCATCCCTCGGCGTTCGTATCGCCCTCCGCACGGCTCCACCTGGGCGCGTTCATAGGCCCCCTAGCCGTCGTCCACTCCTTCGCACGCATCGGTGCCCACGCGATCATCAATTCGGGTGCGATCGTCGAGCATGAGTGCACCATCGGTGCCAACGTCCACGTCGCCCCGGGTGCTGTGCTGGGGGGAGCGGTCACGGTCGCGGCCGATTGTCTCATCGGGCTTGGTTCGATCGTCCTGCCGGGGCTTTCCATCGGACGCGGGGCAACCATCGGCGCCGGCGCGGTGGTCGTGCGCAACGTGCCCCTTGCCGCGATTGTCGTTGGCGTTCCCGGTAAAGTTCGCGGCCTGTCATCGGCCCGCACCTCACTCGCGATCATTTCGGCGAAGAAGGCACCGAAGAAGCGGGGGGCGAAGAGGCCGGTGAAGAAACTTCCGTCGAAGAAGCCGCCTCGGTCATCTTCCGCAGCTCGCCGGCGCGGTCGATAAGCCCCTTCTCCAGCGCGCCTCGCTCCGTCCTCGACTCCAGCGAGGGCTTCATCGTGAAGTTCCATTGCACCCGCGTCTCAACACCCCACGGCATCGCCTCGGCCACCAGATCTGGCCCCATATACTCGTACCATGGCGCACTCGCTGCCGCGCTCGTGGCAATCGGCTCGTACCCATCAAGCCTCAGCCGCACGTCATATGTCCCGTAGTGCACGAACGACGCTTCCAACGGTGTCCGCCCAACCTCCACGTCGTTCACCCACACCGACGCGCCCGGCGGCTCCGACGTAATAACCAGCCGACGATCGGCGCACCCGCCCGCGAGCAAAGCCGCCACAAGACCCAGCCCCATACCCAACATCGATGTCACGCGTCTCATGTGCCGCTCCCGTCAGACACCGGTGCCACCTGACTCCGATGGTGATCGTCAAACTCGTCGCCTTTGAAAAGTGACCCAAGATACGCCCGCCTCACCACAGGGTTGTTGATCAGCTCCTTGGGCGTCCCCTCCTCCAGCACGCGCCCCGAGTCGATGATGTACGCCCGGTCGCAGACCCGCAGCGTCTGCTGCACGTTGTGGTCCGTGATCAAGAACGCGATGCCTGCATCGCAAAGCTTGCGGATCTCCCCCTGCAGCTCCTCCACCGCGATCGGGTCCACGCCGCTGAATGGTTCGTCGAGCAATATCAGCTTTGGCTTGGTGACAAGTGCCCGCGCGATCTCCAGCTTGCGCCGCTCGCCTCCCGAGCACGTGCGGGCTGCCTGCCTGGCCTTGTGGGTCAGGTGAAATTGTTCGAGCAGCGCCGCCGCCCGGATATGCCGCTCGCGCCGCCTCAGCCCGATCGTTTCCAGGATCGCCAACAGGTTCTGTTCGCATGTGAGCCGCTGAAAGACACTCGGCTCCTGCGACAGATATCCCATCCCCATCCGCGCCCGCTTGTACATCGGCTGCGACGACACATCGCGCCCGTCGAACAACACACGCCCCCCGTCGGCGTCGATCATCCCGATCGCCATCCGGAAGCTGGTCGTCTTCCCCGCCCCATTGCGCCCCAGAAGCCCGATCACCTCCTGCCGCTCGACCGCAAACGACACGTCGTCGACGACGAGCCGGTCGGCATAGCTCTTTCTCAGTTTGGATGATTCAAGCAACGGCACGCAACGAGTCTAGGCTGCCACCGCTACTTCACAAATCGCAGACAGACGGGGTACCGGAAACTCTCACCCCGCCCGGCCGCAGAGCACCCTCGGATTCCCGAGACAGCGGTGAGCACCCAGAGCACCGGCAGCAACGCAAAGCCCACCTTGAGCAGGCACAAAATGCCGATGATGGCGGAGTACACCAGAACCGAGAGGTGAAAGTTGAGCGCCTCACGACCATGGTCGTCGACGTAGTGCGACTCATCCCGCTTCACGAGCCACAGCACCAGGCAGGCAACCGGTGCAATGCCCGCCAACGACGCACCAGCGACCGTCAGGTGGATCCACTGGGCGTGCTTTCGCTCCCACTTGGC
The DNA here is from genome assembly GCA_043788295.1 of Phycisphaerales bacterium. GTDB lineage: Bacteria > Planctomycetota > Phycisphaerae > Phycisphaerales > UBA1924 > UBA2396. The sequence goes on along the minus strand of JAYVUC010000074.1, from coordinate 25,450 downwards.
GGTATTCATCGGGATATTCATAGAGACCATGTGAAACCCTCGCCACTGCCCCGAGGCTCACGCGTTCGCCCCAAAGGCCGAGATTGAAGTCTTTGGGGATCCGCCGCCTCCGGTTTCAACCCCTCCGCAGGCCCTATTCCGCGAACAACTGCCGAAGGGACTCAACCTGGGCCGGTGTCATGTCGGCCCCCGTTGCCGCCGAGATGTTGCTCGCCGCCTGTTTGGCGTTGCGGAAGCCCGGAATCGTGCTGCACACGTGCGGATGGGCCAGGAGCCACCGCTGGGCGAGGGTCGAGAGCCCGGCAATGACCTCGTCGGGCGAACCCGAAATACCAAACTGCTCGCGGGCGACCGCCAGCTTGCGACGAACCCCCAGCAAGCTTTCCCGCGTGAAATCCTTGCGGTTGTGCCTGTAATCGCCCTCGCCAAACGCGGGGGGCCGCTCGGGGTCGAACTTGTCGAGCAAAATGCCCTGGTCCAGCGGCCCGAACGCCACATACGAGCAGCCATTCTCATCCATCAACTTCTGGCAGCGACTGCCGGGCTTCACGAACTCGTCGAATCGCAAGTTCGCCTTGTTCTGCAGCACGTCCGGACGAAGCACCGGCACCGCCCTCTCGAAATCCTCAGCCGTGTACGCGCTCTGCCCGATCGCACGCACCTTCCCCTCCTTCACCAGCTCGTGCATCGTCCCCGCCGCCTCCGCGAGGTAATCGTGCGGCAGCCCGTTGTAGCCCAGTCCCACGTACGTCCCGTGGTGAAAGTAATAGAGATCAATGTGACTGGCTTCCAGGTTTCGCAGCGACTGCTCGCACTGATTGCGGATGTGCCGCGGCTCAAACGCGCTCAGGGCCGTTCCCTTGAAGTGACCCACCTTCGTCGCCACCACCTGCCCCTCACGTTTCACCCCCAGCTTGCGGAAGCACTGGGCAAGCAAACGCTCGGCCCGCCCGTTGCCATAGATGTCTGCGTTGTCCCAGTGGTTCACACCCGCGTCGAGCCCGACCTTCACGCCCGCGAGCACCTCGTCCTCGTTCACCTCGGACCAGCCGATGGGCTGCCCAGTGGCCGACGCCCAGTTGGGCCCGCCCATCGTCCAGCACCCAAACCCCACCTCGGAGACTTTGATCGCGGCTTTGCCAAGTGCTCGGTATCGCATGCCAAAGGGTACCTCGGCCCGGACTGCCCCGCGCAGCCTCCTCGCCTGTGTGCCTGTGAAAAAAGAAACCGGGGCCCTTGTCCGGGCCCCGGCAACAAACTTGCAACAATTCACCGCGTCACCGCGTCACCGCCCGCCGGCAGCGATCTCCTTGATGAGCTTTTCCTGCTCCTCAACCCACTTGTTGAACTGGGGCACCCCGCCCCAGGTGAACAGCGCGAAGTTGGGATTGTTCTTGACCATCGAGCGGATCTGGTTCAAGGCCTCGCGGGCCTTGTTGATGAACTTGCCACGCTCGGTCTTGTCCTGCTGGGCCTGGGCAAGTGCCAGCGCGTTCTGATACACGCCCACGTAGCGGTTGAAGCCCATCTCATCCTTCTTGGTCTTCTCGCGGAAGGCGAGCATGTGTTCCTCAGCCTTGCTGATGGGGTACTTGTGGAGGGGGTCGATCTTGCCAACCCACTCAACCTCGGAGAGGCCCATCGCCTTGCCGAGTTCCTCCGTCGTCGCCGCGATGCCCTTGGCGAACTTGATCTTCATCGCGTCCTGGGAGTTGAGCGTGAGCACCGCCACCGCCCGTGGGTTGAGCACGATCTCGCCGCTCGTCGCGTCCTGGTAGTACGTCACCTTGCCTGTGGCCGAATCGATCGTGCATGACAGCGCGCCATACGGGGGCTCGACTCCAAGCGGCCCCGATTCCTCGTCCTTGGCCGAGATCTGCATCGCACGCATGATCTTGGGGTCATAGCCGCCCCGCGCCGAGATCTTTTCCATCATCTGCAGCACTTCTTCGAGGTCGCGTCCCTTGACCGCGATCTGGCCGCCTCCAAAGCCCGTGCATGCCCCGTAGTTTGCCTGGGGCATGAAGTAGATCTCTTCCACGCAGTGGGCGGTCATCGCCGCTGCCGAAATCGCCGACTCGATCCACGCGACCACGCGAAACTTCTTCTTGAGCTTGTTGTGGATCACGTCGGAGAGCTTCTGGATCTCCAGAAGATACCCGCCGCCCGACTTGATCCGCAGCACGACGATATCGACCTTCTCCTCCTCCAGCAGTGGGATGCACTGCTCTATTGAGTTGCCGGTCATGTACATCCCGACCATCTCCTCGAGGCTGATCACCGCGGCACGCGGCACGCCGCTCTTGGCCGCGCGGGGCTTGGCCTCATCCTTCGCCGCCGGAGTGGCGGCGGGCGTGGCTGTCTCCTCTGCCGGCTTGGTCACTTCCTTCTCAACCTTCGTGTATTCCGAGGGCGTGTACATCGTCGTGCCGATGGTGGTCTTGAACCAGACCACCCCGTCGGCCTCGCGGACGATCTCGCCCTCGATCACCTTCCCGTCCTTGAGCGTGATCTTGTCTGCGGCGATCGCCGCAGACGGGACATACACGGCCGACACGACGAACACGACGCCCAGCGCGAAGAGGCCAAAGAATCTTGCGAATGCTTTCATGTTGTTCCTTCGATATCCAGGGGTACGGACTGGTCAGTTTTAGCGTTTTTCGGGCTTGTCGGCGAGCTGCTCGAGCTTCTGACGCTCGATGTACTGGCGAAGCGCCTCATCGCCCGGCAGGCGGCTCCGCTGATGCCACGGAACGAATCCCTCGTGGTACGTCTCCCAGATGCCCAGCATCGCCTGATACTTGCGCTGGCGCGCGCCCCGTGCCTTGGTGCGGGCCTGATAGTCGCCCGGAGCATCCACCTTCACCTCGCCCGCCTCTTCCCAAAGCTTTGAGTACTGCTTCTTGGCGTCCGCCAGCTTCTTGGACCAGCCCTCGGTGATCGACTTGCTCTTGGAGTCAACCCGCACGCCGCTGCGATCGAGCTTGAGCTCAAAGAGCAGGGCGTCCAGATCGTTCGCGGTTCCCTTGGAGATGTGAAGCTGCTTGGCAAGCTTGGCGTTGAGTGTGAGCACGTCGTTGCCCTCCCCGCTCACACGCTCGCGGTCAGAATCCATGTGGGGGCCCGTGCCGTCGTCGGTCAGTAGCATCTCGCCCTTGAGCACATCGGCGTCGCGCTCGAAATATTCCACCTGATCGCCCGTGATCTTGCAGCTCAGCACGTACTCGATCACGCACATAGCGTTGACGATCTTGGGGTCATACCCGCCCTGGATCACCCAGCCCTGGGCGTGCGTCAGGAACGCGGAATAGAGCTTCGAGTGAACCACCGCGTCACCCGACTTGAACATCTGGGTCAGCCCCCCGATGCCGCCGATCTTCGCATCCTCCGACATGTAGATTTCCTTGGCGCAAAGCGGCAGCAGAGCCGAAGCTCCCATCGCCTCTTTCACCCAGAAAATCACACGAGGCGTGCTCTGCTTGGCCTGCTGAAAGATCGTCGGCAATTCGTTGGTCAGGATCGGAGTGATGCGCTCAGAACGAAAGATAAACCCCTGCTCGTACTCGTCGTCCGCTCGCTTCTCGCCCCGGACCTCCCACTTGTTGTCGAGCTCGAAAATCAGCACCTCGGCGTGCTGAGCGGCCGCGTCCTTGATCGCGTTGCGGATCGGTGTCTCGCTGATGTCCTCGCCGAACTCGCCCTTGAGCGTCGCCACGTACACCTTGGTCTTCGCGGCGGTGTCGGACTTGCCCGCGTCGGGCGATTTGTCAGTCGCGGGCTTCGCCGGAACCGCCTTCACCGGATCCGTCTTTGGATCGGCCTTGGGCGTGCCGGGCGTGCCCTTGTCCTCGGCCCGCTTCCCACGCTTGATGCTCAGTATCTCGCTCTTGTCATACTCGGCCTCAAACGAGATGCCCGACTGCAAACCCTTGAACTTGATCTTCGTGTCGGTCTCCGACAGAATCCGACCTCGAATTTCCAGATTCGTACCCTTCATTATGAGCACGTCATCCTCGTCGGCCGCTGGCTTGGTTTTGTCGGGTTCCATCGCCAGCGCGACGGGCATTGCCGGCGTCGAAATCGCGGTCGAAACGGCCGAAACCGTCAGTATTGCCACCCCGCTCGCCGCGATCAGTCGCCTGAGCATCATGCGGGCGTCCGAACTCACTCTCATGCTTTTGATCATCGCTTCACCTTTTCGATTTCTTTGAGTCCACCGGAACCACAACTCGGCCAAGCACCGCCTCGTGTCACAGCCCGGCATTCCCGCCGCTATTCTATCGACAGCGAGCCGTGAATGATATCAGATCAGCTGCGATGAGCGAGAATCGCTCCACCCAGCCTGCCACCGAGTTGGCACTCCATTCAGACACGGTAACGGGCCGCGAGTTCCAGAGCCTCCGACATTTCATGAATCTCCCCCTCTAATTGGGAGTCGTATACCCTATCAATAGCCAAACGAAATTGTGGCCCCGGCGTCCAGCCTGCCGCGATCAAATCGTCCCCGGTCAAGAGCGGCTTGGGTTTGAGCCCGACGCCGTCCGCTTCCAGTGCCGAAATCTGGCCTTGCACGAGCTGGGCTTTGCTTGGGGCTTGGGCGTGCAGCAGAGTGAGTGCGTCGGGGGCGTGCGGATGGACGGCAAGCCGCTTGCGGGCAGCCACGCCCGCAGCAGGCCATGCGCGAGAGAGTTGGTCAAGCAATGAGAGCACCGATTTCATCGCCGTGTGTTCATCGTTGGACAAGCACAGGGCCTTTCGCCACGCGCGGCAGACCACTGAGATGCTCGACGGCTGGGGCTTGGTACCCAGATCAAGCGCCCAGGCCGCGAGCGAAAGGCCAAGAGGCGCGGCCTGGCCAAGCAGCGCGAGCCTGCGTGTCGCGCCAGGCGACGGACCACCCGGCGTTTCCAGCACCGCCTCGGAAAGCCCCAGGCTCTGCAACAAATCGGTGGCCACGGCGCGAGTGGGGTGCGCGAGCATGAGCCGCACTTCATCGCCGATGCGTTCGCGGCTTACACCGCGCAGGTCGGTCGCGTGGCGCGAGATCGCCGCTGCTGTGTGGGGGTCGATCGTGAATCCGAGCTTGGCAGCCAGCCTCACCGCCCGCAGCGCACGCAGGTGATCCTCGGCAAGTCGATGTTTCGGGTCGCCCACGGCGCGTATCACGCGGCACCCGAGATCCTCAACCCCGCCCACAAGATCAATCACGCGTCCGGACGCATCCGCGGACAAATCCACAGGATCAAGAAAGAGCGCGTTCACGGTAAAGTCGCGGCGCTGGGCATCCTCCAGCGGCGTGCTGAAACGCACCGAATCGGGGCGTCTTCGGTCGGCGTAGGTTCCGTCGGCCCGGAACGTTGCGACTTCGATGACGCTCGCGCCTTCCTTCACGAGCATCACACCGAACGACGCTCCGACCGCAGCCGTCCGGCGAAAGAGCGAGGCGATGCGGTCGGGCATCGCGTCGGTCGCCACGTCGTAATCGCTGGGAACCAGGCCCAGAAGTTCATCGCGCACGCAGCCGCCCGCGAAATACGCGACGTGCCCGGCCTCGCGGAGCGTCCGCACGATCGCCACGGCCGCGTGGCGATCGTCCAAATGGCCTGAAGGTGTTGCTGGTGGTGCGGACACGCGAACAGAGTATCGCAAACACAAGAACGGCGGCCTATGGAGAGGTTGGGGTGGCTTTCTGGGATTTCGCCAGCTCGATGGCACGCAGGAGAATCTCCGGCTTGTCGACCTTCCATGCCGCGAGCCTGCGCCCGTCGATGAGAATCCACGGCAGTTGGGTCACCTTGGCAGTCTGCCCCAGCGCGACATCCTCAGCCACCGCCCGCGTAGTCTCAGCCTGATCCCGCAGGGCGAGAATGGCCGCCCAGTCCAGGTTGCGCTGTTCCGCGACGACCCGAAGCCCGGAGTCCGCAAAGACTCGGTGATTGGCGAGTGTCCACTCGTGGATCGCCCAGAAGGCATCCTCGCCGCCCACAAGCCCGAATGCCTCCGCGGTTCTCGCCATTCGGCACGCCAAAGGGTGCAGGCTTCGCGGCACCGCCGGATTGCACTTGCTGTCGGCGGGGAAATGGCGGAAGTGGTACGCGAGCGTGGGGTCTTTGGCGACCTGTTCGCGGAGCTGCGTGTCGAGGGCGGCGGTGCCGTCGTCTTGATAGTCACCAAACACGTCGATGCGGATTGCGTCCGCGCCCGTCGCCCCGATCCGATGATCGGCCGCATCCGTCGCCAAGATCACCGGCGTTTCAGCGAGCCACTCGGCCAGAGCACGCTCGGTACCAGTTGGCGGCCTGTCGGCGACAGCGGCTGTGCCAGATTTCGCGGCTGCTTCGAGAGCCCGGGCGATGGCATCCGGGGCGTTCCAGCCTTTGAGTTCGACTCCGTTGACGAACACTGTCGGCGTGCGATTGAGACCAAGGTCGATCGCCCGCTGGGCGTCACCGCGAACGAGATCAAGTGTATCGGGCGCGTCGTAGGCCTTGAAAAAGCCAGCGCTGTCGAGCCCGAGCGTGCGAACCTCCACCGAGAGGCTCTCGCGTGTGAAAGCTCCTCGAAGCTCGAAGAGCCGGCGGTGCATCCGCCAGAAACCGTCCGGGCCGCTCACGATTCCCGCTGCCTCGGCAGCAGCGGCAGCAAAGCACGCGTTGGAGTGAATCGTCTGCGTCACCCCCGGGTTACAATCCGCGCAGAACGGAAAGTGGAACGTGCTGAGCGACGTATCGGTTCGCACGCCCACGAGCCGCTCGATCTCGGCGTCCACTACGCGGCAATCGGGGCACTGGTACCCCGTGAAAGCCACCACGCGAACCTTGGGGCTCGTCGCACCGAGCGAGTAGCGGCCTGTGAAGCCCGGCACGGATTGACCACCTGCCGCGATGCGCGTGATCGACTCGGCTGCCTCCACACCACGCTTGACAACTATTTCCTGCTCGTGACGCCGCTCCACCAGCCCAAGCGACGCGGCTGTCGCCACCGCCACCGCGATCGCGGCACTCGCTCGAATTGGATTCCACGGCGTCCGCGGGCCCCGGCCTGCGATCTCGATCGCGGCCCAGCAAAGGAGACTTCCCGCGTGGCACGCCAGGCACCAAGGGCACCACAGCCGTTCGACCGCCCCAACCGCAAGAAACAACATGGATCCGAGCGCGCAAAGTCTGGCCAGCCATCGCGTTCCCCGATCCGGGTTATCCGTGCAGCACAAGCCGACGCCCACCGCGAAAAAAGCCGCGAGTGAAGCCGACGCGGTGGAAAGGCCCATCCCCGGGATCTTTGCCCACGCGCTGGCGGCGGCGAGCGCGCACCCGGACTCTGGGCCACATCCCGGCGTTTGGAAGCCCGTTGTTCGGCCGAGAACCATCATGCCCGAGGCGACGATTGCTGCGGCGATCGAGAGTCGGGCGACCAGGATTGGAAGTTTGGGGGTCATGGCGGTGGTGTGGAGGAGTGTAAACCATTCCCATTCTGCATCGAACAGCGTTTCCTTGACGATTCTCAGGAACAGGCAAGCCCTCACGTCCGCATAGGACGGCACGGGTCGGCTTGGATCGGCGTTCTGCACGCCGATGGAGTTTTGAGTCGTGTTCGGGTATCTTCGGGCACGAAACGGCGGTATGCTGGTCAAGAGGCGAGTGTTGGGAGCTTGTGGTCGCGCATGGCTGCGCGAAGCGAGAGAACGAAAGCGGGAGGAGCGTTTCATGGCGTCTTTGCGAACATTGACAACTGTCGCGGGTCTTGTGGCGTTGGCGGCGATGGGCACTTGGGGCGTTGCGGCAGGGCAGCCGACTCTGGATGACGGCGCGAGCCAGTACACCCAGTACACAAGGCTGGTCGAGGTGCCCGCGACGATCGCTCAGATCCGCACACTCCACGTGACGCCTCGTGGCGTGGACCCCAATCCGGCAACCACCACCGAATCGTGCAACATCATTTCGAGCCACACCGACGCGAACTTCGGCGGCGGCAGCTTCAACCTTCAGGTCGGCATGGTTGATGGCGAGATGTTCGCCGCGACCTACACGGTGCCTGCGGGTGAATGGCCCATCAAGCACAACCTCACCGAGGTGATCTTTGGAACTTCGGGCACCGTCGTCCCGACTGTGACCCAGTGGTCGATCCTGGTTTATCAGGGCACGCCGCAATCCGGGACGCTGGTCGCAACCTATTCCTCGGACGGGACGATTTTGCCGCACATCGAGCTTCCCGCGGGCAACAACGGCGTGAATCTGCAATTCTCCGTCGACTCGGAGGATCCCGATCAGATCATCCTCAACGACAACGGCTCGCACCAATTCAGCGTTGCGATCCGCATCGACCATCTCAACTCGCCGCCCGCAAATCCGTGCGCAACCGCGCCCACGCGATCTCGAAACGCCTTCATGGCGACCGATGTTTCCGGGCTCTCGCAGCCGACTCTCAATTGGCTGAGTGGCATCAACTGCGGGGCCTTTGGCTGCCCCGCGAACGGCGGCTGGGCGCGGTTCTCGAATCTGCCGCAGGCCTGTCGCCCCACGGGCGACTGGATCAGTCGCACGACCTGGTCGAGCCTGAGTTGCAACCCCGGCGTGGGCGGCTGCTGCCTGCCAAACGGAACATGCACCATCACGACGGTGGGTGACTGCCAGGCCCAGCAGGGCACGTATCGCGGCGACGGATCGGACTGCAACGGGGCGGGCTGCATCGCGGCCGCCGGAGCGTGCTGCTTCTCCAACAACTTCTGCCTGAGTCTCAGTCAGGTCAACTGTGCGGGAGCGGGTGGGACGTGGCTTGGTGCCAACACCTCGTGCGGATCGGGAAACTCCTGCCCTACCGGCGCGTGCTGCCTGCCCAGTGGCATGTGCATCACGGGGGTCACCTCGGGCCAGTGCGCTGCCCAAAGTGGAACGTTCAGGGGCGTCGGCTCAACGTGCAACGGGGCCAATTGTCCCCAGCCCACGGGGGCGTGCTGCCTTTCCAACGGATTCTGTCTCGCGGCGACGCAGCAAGACTGTGCCGGTATCCCGGGCAGCAGCTGGGCGGGCGCGTTCACGACCTGTGTTGATGCTAACGGCAACGGTCAGGCCGATATCTGCGAATCGCACTGCCCCGCTGATTTCAACGGTGATCACGCCGTGGACTTCTTCGACTACGACGACTTTGTGACGTGCTTTGAGGGTGCGGGTTGCCCGCCAGGCAAGACCGCGGACTTCAACGGCGACACGGCCATCGACTTCTTTGACTACGACGACTTTGTGGTGGCGTTCGAGCACGGTTGTCCGTGAGACCGGCCACCGTGTTCTGATCGACATATTTCACCGAACGCACCGCCCCGCCCACGGAGCGGTGCTTTCATGGGGCTTGTGATGCTTGCGACTCTCGTTCTTTCGTGCTGCGGACTTGGGGCTTCCCCCCAGCGCACGGCGTATTGGGTTTACCTTTCTGACAAGGGGCTCTCGCCAGCCCAGCAGTCGGCGGCGATCGACGCGCTCGAACCTGCGGCCGATCGGCTCCAGGTCGCTCGTCGTCGCCTTCGTCGCACCGACGCCGGGCTCTTTGACGCACGAGACTTGCCCATTTCTCAGGCAGTTGTGGACGCGGTGCTCTCGACAGGCGCGTCTCTCAGGCAGACGAGCCGGTGGCTCAATGCGGTGAGCGTCGAGGCCGACGCGGAACAGATCGACGCAATCGGGCACCTGCCGGGCATCGCTTCGGTCAGGCCGGTCGCGACGGGGCAGCGGCTCGCACCCATCGCGCCCGACGACGCGGTGCCATCGGGCGTCATCGGCGAGCGCGACTTCTACGGCTACTCCAGCGCGCAGCTCAACCAGATGAACCTGCCCGCCCTGCACAACCAGGGCTTTCGAGGCCAAGGTGTTGTGATCGCCATTCTTGACACGGGCCTCGTGCACACGCACGTCGCGTTCAACAACCCGGCCAATCCGCTCGTCCTCATCGCGTCGTACGACTTCGTCAAGCACGACGGCAATGTCGGTATCGAGCCCGGAGATGACCCCGACCAGCACCGCCACGGCACCTGGATTACCGGATGCATCGGAGCGTACTGGCCGGACACGCTCGTGGGCGGAGCGTACCGGGCGTCGTTTATTATGTGCAAGACCGAGGATCTGCCCACCGAGACGCCAGTCGAAGAAGATAACTATGTCGCGGGTGTCGAGTTTGCAGAGGCACACGGGGCCGACGTCTGCACCAGCTCGCTTGGTTACATCGACTGGTATACCCAGGCCGATCTCGATGGGCACACTGCCGTCACGACCCGCATCGTGAACATCGCGTCTGCCAACGGCGTCCACTTCTGCACCGCCGCCGGCAACCAGGGACACGACGCGAACCCCGCCACCAGCGACCTCATCGCACCCGCCGATGCCTTCAACGTACTTACATGCGGCGCGATCGACGACTCGGGCGCGATCGCCGGCTTCAGCTCCGACGGCCCGACGGCCGATGGACGCGTGAAGCCAGAAATCCTCGCGCGGGGCGTGGCCACCTTGACTGTTTCATCGAGCAACGATGGCAATCTGGCGCAGATCAGTGGCACCTCGCTCAGCACGCCGCTGGTTGCGGCGGTTGTCGCGTGCATTGTCTCGGCCCACCCCAACTGGACCGTGCCGCAGATGCGACGGGCGATTCTGAGCACCGCACGCGATCAGGTCGCCAGCGGCACATACGACCATACTTACGTTCGCGGGTACGGGCTCATCGACGCGGCCGCCGCTGCGGCCTTCCCCATCTGCTCCGCCGACTACAACAGTGATGGCGCGGTCGATTTCTTTGACTACGACGATTTCGTGTCGTGCTTTGAGGGGGCCGTGTGTCCCGCCGGTGCCACCGCCGATTTCAACGGCGACGACGCGGTCGATTTCTTTGATTACGACGACTTTGTGGTGGCGTTTGAGGCGGGCTGCTGAGTCGACCGACGGCAAGAAGCAATTCGATAGAACAGCTTGATCCGGGAGTTTGTTGGAACAGAGTGCTTCGTGACTTTGGCCCATGGCATCATCGCCGCGGGGTCATGACTAGCTGTGCGGGTTGACTCGGCAAAATAACGGCCGTTGGCATCTGATGACACCAGCCACTTTCGGCATGCTGCCGCACGAGAGTGACTTGGCCATGCGACGGGCGCACTCAATGAGCGGTCGAGTCTTTCGCCCGATCGCCGCAGCGGCTGGGGCGGTGCCGATGTTCATCGCAGAACGTCGCATGGGTTCTGAGCTTTGGGCGCTCTGGGTTACTCGCCGGCCTCGATCTCGTCGAGCACGGTCGCGAAGACGGCGTTCTCCGAGTTGGTGCGAGCGGTGTAGATCCGGTTCTCGAGCATCACCCGTCCGGCGCTGTCGCCTGCGGACATGCTGAGATAGGCCGGAGTCCGTCCGCCGCCTGAATTGTTGAACGCTCGAACATGTGACGTGCCCGAACATCCGCCGATCAAGCCGGCAAGTGCGAGAAGTGCGGCCACAGAAAGGAATCGACGCTTCATGGGAAAACCTCCGTCCGATCGGTGATTGCACCGATGGGTCAAGAGGCTCATCGGCGCAAAAACGGCGCATCTTGGCCATGATGGCGGCTGGGCTATGCGATCGATTCGGTCTGTAACGTGTTGTCGGGTAAGGAGGTGGAGGTGAACGCCTGTGCGGAGCGGCACTGGTCCGATCAGTTCGCGGCGGTGGTTTGGGACGAGGGGCGACGACCGCCCGGCGTTCCGTTATCATCCACCCGAGGGATGTGGTGAATGTGTTGAGGCGGAGGTGGCTGACACGGTTGGAGGATGTGAGCCTTGGGTATTGACCTCTTGACAGAACGGGCCAGGCGTGTCGCGGCGGTGGCGCAGCGGCTGAGGCTGGTGCAGGCAGAGCTTGTCGATCATCCGGCCGAGGAGCGTCAAGGACATCTTCGCGACGAGGTTGAGCACGTCTTGCGCGCGATGGTCCCCAACGAGCGAAAGCAGTTTCTCTTCGATGTCATGGACGCGTTCCCAGTGATGGGAGAAACGGCCGCACCCGAGGCGACTCAGGGAGCGGGGCCAGACCGTGCGACGCTTGACGCCCTTGCGGGTGCGCAGGCCGAGGTGGCGACTCTTCGGACCGAGCTGTCGCGTTTCAACGACACGGGATATGTGTCGGACCGGCTCATCGAGCTGGCGAAGAAGCAGAACGAGGATCAGCGCAAATCACTGGTGAAGAAATTGTCGGCGGCGGGTCTGGCGGAGGTTCGCACGGTGGCGGCAGTGTCGGCGTCGGCGCCGCAGCCTCCGATCGCGCCCCCGCCCAAGCCTGTTGTGCAAGCGCCGGTTCAGCATGCGGCAGGCCCGGCGGCGGTGGTCGGGAGCGACCTTCGCAAGGCGCTGGCGCTGGCCGATCACGAAACGGTCGACGGCACGAGGGCGGGCGAGCTGTGCGGGATTCTCGTCGATTTCTCATCGGGGCTGGATGATCTGGTGTGGACGGCGTGGCGCGAGGCGATCGCTCGGGGTGGCAAGCTCAACAGGCCGGGCCCGATCCGGCGGACGTTTGGACAATATGTGAGAGGCGACGCGGGATCGTCGAAAGCGAAGCTTGCCGAGGATCTGGCACTTTTGCGACGCATCACGGCGGCGACGATCGCGGCGACGAGCCGGGCGGGGAAAAACTTTGCCCGGAGCCACCTCAATGTGTTTGGTGTCGAGGCGATCAAGGCGGCTGTGGGGGCGGGCGGATGGGGAAGCCCGGCTCCGCGGTACTGGGCGAAGTACGAGGAGTTGATGATCCAGGTGACGGCCGACTCGATCGATGCGGAAATAATGAAGACCATCGGCGATGCCGCTCGCGGGCTCGCCGAGGGCGGCGCCGGTACACGGCCCGCTTGAACGTGAAACGACCAACAGGAACGAACCATGAGCCTTGTCCACTGGCATGAAGGTCTCTTTCTTCAGCCTCACCATCTTCAGATGCTCCAACGCGAGGGGCTCGACCGGGCTGCGGCAGAACGGCGACTGGCGTGGCCTTATTCCTACGGCGTGGTGGAGGCGAGGCTGAGCTCCGACGCGCTCGAGAATCTGATCGTGCGGTTTGACCGCCTTCGTGTGGTGATGCCCAGCGGGCTTGAGGTCGATGTGCCCGGCAACACGGATCTGCCCGCGCTCGACATCAAGCAGGCGTTCCAGCGATCGGCGGAGAACCTGACGATCGGGCTGGCGGTACCCCTCTGGGACGCGCTGCGGGCCAACACGGTTGAGGTTGCGCCGGTTGGGCGCGGAAAGGTCGATGACACGCGGATCAAGCGGCTGTGGCGGCTCTCGGAGACCAAGCGACCTGACGAGAACACGGGCGAATCGACGCAGGACGTCATCGTGCGGCGCGTCAACGCCCGGCTTGTGATCCAGGGCGACGACACGACCGACACGGAAGTCGTCCCGCTGCTTCGCGTCGTTCACGGCACGGGTGAGCAGGGTGGCCAGCCCAAACGCGACTCGCGGTTCCTGCCGCCTTGCCTGGTCATCGGTGGCTCGTCCGATCTGCGGGCTCTTCTGCGGGATCTGGCGAATCAGGTCGAGGCCTCGCGGCGCGATCTGGTCTTCCAGATCACGCGGGCCGGGTTCAACATCGAGAATATCCGCGGGCCTCAGTTCGAGGAGCTCATGCGGCTCCGCACGCTCAACGTCTTTGCCGCCCGCCTGCCCGCGATGGTGGCGGCGGGCGGGACCACGGGCCTGGGCGTCTCACCGTTCGATCTGTATCTGGAGCTGCGGCATCTACTGTCGGAGCTTGCGGCGCTCTATCCCGATCGCGATCCGTGGGAAGCGCCCAAGTACGACCACGACGATCCGTCGGTCTCGTTCTACGACCTGGACCAGCGGATCCGGCAGCTCCTGCGGGGCGTGGTCAAGAAGCGCTTCATGAAGACCGAGTTCGTTCGGGATTCTCAGGGCGTTCTGGCGGCACAGCTTACCGACGAGCACCTCAAGGACACCAACGAGTTTTTCCTGGGCATACGCAGCAAGGGCGACCCCAACGTCCTGGCCAAGCTCGTCGAGGATGCCGACAAGTTCAAGCTCATGCCCAAGAGCATGTGGAAGATGGTGTTCTTTGGCGTCAAGCTGGAGGGCGAACGCCATCCGCCGACGGAATTGCCAAGCGAGGTCGGGCTGCACTACTTCCGGCTCAACAAGGCGGAGACCAGGCCTCAGATATGGGAGCAGGTGATCCAGCAGAAGGCGATGGCGGCGCGGTGGCCAGAGAACGAGGGCTCGGACATCGGCGAGATTCAGCTTTACATGACGGTCGGGTGAATGGCACTTGGGTGAATGACCCATGGGACGAATTGAAACATGACACTTGTTGAACTCTGCGAGCCTGCATTCCAGTACGTGTGCAAGATCAACCGGCTCGGCCGGGCGGGCGGCGTGGCGAGCCCGCGGATGGTGCGTGACGAGCTTCGGGCCCTCATCGCCGACATCAAGGCCAAGGCCGAGAAGGAGAATCTGGGGCCACAGTTCGAGAAGATCGAGCTGCCGCTGATCTTCTTTGTGGACGAGATGATCCGCGAGAGCAAGCTGGCGGCGTCGTGGGGGATGGGAGGCGGTTGGCGAGATCTTGCGGAAGACCGGCGCGAGCTGGCGGGCGGGCAGAAGTTTTTCGACATCCTGGAGGAGACGCTGCTGGAATCGGGCGACGGTGCCAACCACCGGCTGGCGGTGTTTTACACGATGATCGGGCTTGGTTTCACGGGCTTCTACGCGACCGACCCGTCGCACCTTCGCCGCAAGACGCGAGAGATCGCCGCCCGTGTGCGGGGCCTGGTCGACGCCGACCAGACGGGGCGTATCTGTCCCGACACCTACGAGAACGTCGACACACGCATGCTGACGCAGCCTCCGGCGAGAAAGCTGATGGCGTGGGTGGTGGTGCTGGTCACGATGGTCGTGGTCCTGGCGGCGTCGTACTACTTCACGTCGCGCTCGTCCACCAAAGAGCTCGGCACCGTCTTCCAGAGGATCATCGACGCGCCGTCGAAGGACACTCCGCCCCCCAAGTGAATCGGTCAAGCTCAATCAATCGGGCGACTTGGACCATGCGTTGCCCGTGCTGAAAGGTGTGAAGATGATGTGCAAAATAGACCAGACCCTGCTCGCGGCCGACCCGTTCAGCGGTGCGTTCAATCTCCTGAACGGCACCACGGGCAAGATTCTTTTGTGGATGGCTGGCGGGCTGGTGCTCGCAGCTCTCCTGGTCTTCGCGTTTCGCGGGCTCATGATGCTCAAGGATCGCGCCAAGGCGATCCCGTTCGGAAACCTGATCAAAGGGGCGGCGGGCCGCTCGCCTGCGGGCGTGGCCGACCCAGCCAAGGTCGCGCGGCTTGACGATCTCCGCAAGAAGTTCGAGGAGGGCGTCGAGAAGTTCAAAAGCGCGGGCAAGGATCTTTACTCCCTGCCCTGGTATCTGCTGGTTGGGCCGGCGGGCTCGGGCAAGACCGAGGCGCTTCGCCACTGCAAGGTGGGCTTTCCGCCGGGGCTTCAGGACTGCTTCCAGGGCGCGGGCGGCACGCTCAACATGCACTGGTGGTTCATGAACCAGGCGGTCGTGCTCGACACGGCGGGCCGGATGTTCATGGAAGAGGCTGCGCTCCAGGGCGGGTCGGAATGGCGTGAGTTCCTGAAGCTCCTGAAGCAGTCTCGCCCCAACGCCCCGTTGAACGGGATGCTGCTCGTGATTGGGGTGGACAGTCTCATCAAGGACACGGCTGAGCAGATCGAGCAGAAGGCGGGGCACATCGCCAAGCAGCTCGACACGATCCAGCGGACGCTCGACGTGCGCTTCCCCGTGTATGTCATCATCACCAAGTGCGATCTGATCACCGGTTTCCGCGAGTTCTTCGACAAGATCGACGACCCGCAGCTCCAGCACCAGATGCTGGGGTGGTCGAATCCGGCCGCTCTGGACGAGGCGTTCAAGGCCGACGGCGTAGAGAACCACATCAAGACGGTGCGGTCGAGGCTGCTCAAGTACCGGGCGGGCCTTCTGATCGATCCGGTCCACACCGAGGATCCGCAGGCACGGCGCACGGACCAGATTGATGAGCTTTTCTCGCTCCCGGACAATCTCGCCAAGATCGCGCCGCGGCTTCGCAAGTATCTGGAGATCATCTTCCAGGCGGGCGAGTGGTCGCCCAAGCCGCTCTTTCTTCGCGGAATCTATTTCAGCAGCTCGATGCGGCAGGGGCAGGCACTGGACGAGGAAGTGGCCGCCGCGATGGGCGTGCCGGTGGATGCGATTCCCGGGGGCAAGGTGTGGGACGAGGAGCGATCGTTCTTCCTGCGCGACATTTTCGTGTCCAAGATTTTCAAGGAACGCGGGCTGGTCACGCGGGCGACCAACGTTCACAAGGAGCAGACGGGCCG
Source organism: Phycisphaerales bacterium (assembly GCA_043788295.1). GTDB lineage: Bacteria > Planctomycetota > Phycisphaerae > Phycisphaerales > UBA1924 > UBA2396. Next base: position 9,075 of record JAYVUC010000074.1, on the reverse strand, counting down.
ACGCCGCAAGTTGATCGGCGTTGGCATCGGCGTGGTGGTGGGTCTGATCGGCCTGACGGCGTACGGAAGCTACAGACTCAGGCAGGAAGTGCAGGAGCCGCTCGAGTTCTGGACATCGGTGGCGAACGTGTCGGAAGAGAAGACCCATGATGGCGAATCGCTTCTGGCAATCGTGACATGGGTCACGCAGACGCAGGCTTTCATCAACATGGCGGACCAGAAGGTGTTCGACGACGGGGACAAGGAGGCCAAGAGCGGGATCTCCAAGGACAAGACGCGATTGGAGCTTCTCTCGGCGGTGCACGCACGCTTGGATATGGACATTGCCACGGGACTGTTTAGCCCTGTGACCTCGATCAACTCGCTGCGGAAGGAAGCAGGGGCGGCGGTCATGCAGCTCGCCATCCTTGACCCTGTGGTGAGAACGGCCCGGACCGAGCTGGCGAAAAAGGAAAATGCCGGGTATTGGAAGAAAGAGGACAGGGCGAAGCGGGCTCTGGCTGCGCTCACCGAGCTCACGGCGGCGGAGACGGTTTCTCGGGGTCTCAAGCCCGCGGACGAGAAGAAGGGCAAGGCGCTGAACGTCAACGCTCTGGTCTCGTTTCTCACGGATATCAATGGGACGGTGCCAGCCAAGGACAAGGACAAGGCCAACCCGTTGCTCGACACGATGGTTGAGAGCGTGCCGCGGGCGTATTTCCAGGATCGCGGAATTTTCGGGAGCAAGGACAGCCTCGAAGAGCTGGAGAAGGCCGCCGCGAGCGCGGGGCCCTGCTGGACGACCATCGGTAAGTCCGGCGACTACGAGCTGGGCAAACTCGTGCAGCTGCACGACGCGACAAAGGCATTCGGCGAGGAAGCCAAGGCACTGCGCGATCCGTTCGTGATCGATGCGAAGTATGTGAAGAGCATGCCAGGAACGCTCGACGACTACAACAAGCTAGTGCAGGAACATTCCGCAGGGCTTAGGCACCTGACGGAGGGCGATGCGAGCAGGTACGTGCTTCTCAGGGCGTTGTATGGAAAGAACTCAGGAAGCCTCGACAAGATCGGGACCGAGCAGTCGCTCTTCGAGGATGTGAAGAAGGGATTGCTGGACAAGAAGGTCTTCGAGGAGGTGGCCACCGCGCTTCCGGCGGAACTTCGGGAGAAGGATGCGGCCAAGCTGGAAAGGCTCGCCAAAGCGATCGAGGACGCCAAGAAGGCTGCGCTCGACGGGCTCCAATTGGAGGCCGCGAGTGTCAGCAAGGGAATCAATGTCCCCGAGATCAAATCGCTGCTCGAAAGGCCCACGTCGGGCGAGGCAGGGTTCGAGACGGTGGTGAGAGCCCACAAGGTGCTGGATGGATTGCTTGTGAAGCCCGAGCCAGCCAAGGACTGGCTCGGGACTGCGAGCGAGTCCGAGAAGGTGGCGACTGCGGTCACCAGTGCGCTCGCGGATGTGGCAAAGTTGAGGGATGGGTCCAAGGACTTGCTCAAGGGCACGCCGGTCTTCACCGCTGTGGAGCGCGGAATCGCTATCGCACGGGGTGGGCGGCTCTCATCGGCGATCGAGGAGCTGTTCAAGGGGCTTGAGGTCGAAGGGAAAAAAGATATTCAACAGGCGATCGTGGCGGCCTCGAAGGACGAGGAGTTCCTGCCCGTCATCCCGTTCACAAACCTGCGGGCGAAGGACAAGAAGCCCGAGTTCGCGTCCAGGGGAACGCGGCAGCTTCTGTCGGCGTGGAAGGTTGTGAAGGACTCGCTCGCCGACGACGCAAAGGCGGGCCTGATCGTGAGCGGCAAAGCATTGTGGGACGCAAGCCAGAATCACAAGACAGTGGTCAGGGCGTACGCGTCGAAGTACGCGGACTACTGGTTGGCGAGGATTTCTCGCGCCGACGCGGACGCGCGGGTGAGGAAGTTTGCGACCTGGGGCGAGTTTTTCAAGGAGTACGACGAGAACAAGTCGGAGCTCAAGGCCAAGACGATCAACGAGCCGCTCAGGGCTCGCTATGAGCAGCTCGCGGGCGACTTGCAACTGATCGATGATATCTTCGGCGCGACCCACGCGGCGGACATCGCGGGGCTCCAGAAGCAGGCATCGGAATACGCGGATGGGTCGAGCAAGGGCGACAAGGAGATCAACGAGTTCAAGGATGCGCTGCGAGCACTGACGCAGGACGGGGACAAGGTGCCGTCGGTGAGAAACAAGGTTCGGCTGATGGATTCCAAGGGAATCGACGAGTTGCAATCGACGATGGTGGCGAATGTGGGCGCGTTCTGGCACGAGTTGCCGATCCGGGCCATGGAGGCGATCGCCAAGAGCTCGGACATCGAGGCATTGGACAACGCGAAGAAGCTCGTCGAGGTCGTGAAGTTCCCGTTGATCAGGAATCAGGCGGCAGGCGTGATGCGGTTCGAGGACCTGGACGCGGTTGACGCCGCACTGGCCGCACTTCCGATCCAGGGTGCGCCGGAGCCCAAGGCTGTCAAGCCCGGGGACTTCCACAAGGAACTCCGCTCGGTGGTTGAGGGCATTTTCAATCCCGGGCGTGAGTCATTGGCCCAGACGCTGAAGATGGACAACGTGACCAAGATGACCAATCTGCTCAAACTCTACCGAGGAACGTCGGGCAAGAGCATGGTCAAGAGCATCGAGATCGTCGACCTCAAAGCACCGACGGGATTCACCAGCGCGCGAGATGGCGCTCAGGGAGTGAAGTTCGAGGTCGTGGGGCAGCCCGCTCCCAAGACGCTTCTCATTCAAGAGGCGGCGAGTGATCTTGCTGACGGCAAGTCTCAGAGCCTCACGGTGAGTCTCATGGAATCTGTTCAGGTGGAAAAGCTTGTCGGAGAGCCCCGCCACTTCGACGATCCGTGGTGTGCCGCGTTCCTGCTGGCGCAGCCCGACGTGACCAAGGAAGGTGCCGAGTGGTTTGTGCCTGTCGTTGTCAAGCGAGGCGCCGATAGGCTCTGGTTCAAGCTGAAGGTCAAGCTGCGCGTTGAGTTCCCCGACCTGCGGGATTGGCCCGAGTCGATCACCCCCTGATTGTGCGGGGCCCCAACAGTGGGCAATGAATCGCAAGAGTTTCTGCTTCTGGGCCACTTGAGAATCCATGATGATCGGCAAGTTGACCAAGTTTTTTTCTCGCAAGGGTGTGCCCTCGGGCCCCGGGCTCCACTTGGCCGCATTCGGGAAGCACCCTGGGTGGGACGACCACATCGACGATGTCGGGATCGACACCGAGCGGCTCGCGTGGGTGAAGAATGCCCTCTACATCGAGGGGATCTCCCAGAACATCGACTCGGCGGGGTGGGAGCAGCTCAACGAGCAGCAACGACTCGCGGCGTTCGATCACCGCTTTCTCTGGCGGTGGCAGGGAGAGGCTGCGGTCGGGCTCATGTGGTCGAGCAGCGACGGCAAGGGCCGAAAGCGATACCCGATGGTCGTCTGCCTTACCGGCACGAGTGTGCCGCCCGGCTGGCTCTGCGAGACAGGAATGCCCGCGCTCGTGCGATTGCGGGAGCAGTGTCAGGCGGCCACCACGGCTCAGGCGGTGCGTGACGCGGTCGCGAAGGTGAATCAGCAGCTCGCCGAAGCGGTGGCGGGTGGAGTTGCGCCCGGTGTGCCCGATCCAGACGCCGATCTTCTTGCCAAGATGGCGGAGCGGGCGCAGGTTGCCGCCGAGAGAATCGGGATCGATCGCGTGCTCTATGAGATCGATCAGAAAATGGTGAACTTTCGCGCTGGCTCTCCAAAGACGCGAACACGAAGCATCGACATGTCGGCCCGGCAGTTTCGCGTGCCGCTCGTCGGGGGAGACTCAACCTCGCTCCCGACGGTCCGCGCATGGCAGGCGGTCGTTCTCGATCTCTTGGGTACAGAGGCAGCTCTTTCAGCGGGTGTTCTGGGAATCGAAGCGACCACGGGCCGCCACGCGGACGTGATCGTGGGGCAACCCGTGGCACGGAACTTCTTTTGCCTGCGTGCCTCGCAAAGCGTCGAACCAATGACGACCGACATCCCCTTCGGCATCGACGCAGCGTGCGAAGCGAGCATCGGTAAATCCATCGAGCACTGGCACGGCAGAGGATCCACCAAAATTGGGGATTGACATTGCGAGACTCTCGGGTTGACAAATGACTGTCCGGTAAGCTAGTCTGGACACTACTCGGCAAAAGGGCGGGGTTGGTCGTTTCGTGGACAAGGCACGGTTTGCGATTGTGATGGGAGATCGTGCTGGTTCCTGTACTTTCGGGTTGAAAACGGCGCGGCGTGCGTCCGGGCTCGGTGCCCTCCATCCAGGGTGTCGGGTCTGACTACAGAAGGGCGAGGCATGAAGCTGAAGACGTGGGGTAACAAGTCGAACACTCGGGACCGAATGGCAATGGCCTGCAGGACGGCGGCATTGGTGTCCGTGGTTGGTCTGGCCTTGCACGCCGACCTCGCGCTGGCGCAGCATGGCGGCGCGACGGGTGGTGCCCAGCCGCCCGCGGGTGCTGGGGCATCCGCCGCCAAGGCGGCACCGGCTGCCGACACGGAGCGTGTGTATGTCATCAGCAGCTTTGATCTTGAGTTTGACTACAAGAGCGAGGTGGGCCCCAAGGTCGAGGACCTGATGAATCTTCAGGTTACGGTGGGTGTGGTCAGCACGCCCGACGGGAAAGAGGCCTATTGCGATCCGGAGGAGCCGGTTTCTTCCAAAGATCCGACACTGAAGCATCCCGGTGTGCCCACCAGGACGATTACCGTGGGCCAGTCGTTCGGGGAGCAGGGCCACGCCTTTCTCGCGGGCGGCGTGCGTGCGGTGGCCAAGGCGATTGCAACGGAACTCATCGACAATCGCAAGCTTGTCAGCGTCAACGTGGTGCCCAGCCCGGCCGACATCAACTGGTCGTCGGGTGACGACAAGCGAAAGAACACCACTCGGTTCAAGCTGGTCGTCTACACGGGTCACATCACCATCCTCGAGACCTACAACAACTCGCCTGGTGTTGCTGCGGAGGACCGCAAGAATCCGGAGCGGCTTGCGCGGATCGCGGAGAGCGATGAGATTCGAGCGGGCGATCTGATCTACCGCGATCTGCTGGATGACTACATGCTGCGGCTCAACCGGCGGCCTGGCCGGCGGATCAACGCGGCGATCATTCCGGGCAGGGACGCGAAGGATCCCAGCGGCGTGGCGCTTCAGTACCAGATCAGCGAGGCGGCGAGGCCGTACACCCTCTACGCGCAGGTGGCGAACATCGGAACCAAGACGACGGGCGCGTGGCGGGAGCGTTTCGGGTTTGTGCACAACAACCTGACGGACGCTGACGATGTGTTCCGGTTCGACTATCTGACGGCGGACTTTGACTCGACCAACGCGGTGTCGGGGAGCTACGAGAGGCCGTTCGCCGAGAACATGATGCGTGCCCGGGTTTACGGGAGCTGGAGCCAGTTCGCGGCCGACAGCGTGGGCATTGCGAACTTCACGTTCAAGGGCGAGAACATCGACGTGGGTGCCGAGTTCGATGCCACGGTGTTCCAGCATGGGGCCTATTTCATCGACGTGTTCACGGGCGTGAAGTGGGACAGCGTGAAGGTGAGCAACCCGACGCTGGGGTTGCGTGCGAGGCAGAAGTTCCTTATTCCCTACGCGGGCGTGAAGTTCGAGCACGCGACAGACGTCATGCACACATCGGCGTCAACGTCGATCGAAACAACGCAGCGCAGCTGGACGGGGATTGAGAACACGGAGATGACCAAGCTGGGTCGGATCTTTCCCGACAACCGTTTCACGATCATTCGCTACAACTTCGACCACTCGATGTATCTGGAGCCTCTGCTGTACTCGGCCCAGGCGATCCAGGAGGACAAGACGCGGGCCACCCTAGCGCACGAGGTCGCGTTCTCGATTCGCGGGCAGGAGGCGTTCAACTACCGGCTGATCCCCAGCTACGAAGGGGTCGCGGGCGGGTTTTATTCTGTGCGCGGGTATCCCGAGTCGGTGGTGTCGGGCGACAACTCGATTGTCGCCAGCGCGGAGTACCGGTTCCATCTGCCGCGTGTGCTGATGACGACCAACGCAGCGGGCAAGAAGGATTTCATCAATCCCGCCACAACGGGCGGGTTCAGGGTCGGCCCGTCGGGGATCTATGACCGAGCGGATTGGGACTGGATTTTCCGTGGCTTCGTGGACGCCGGAAACGTCAGGCAGAATCGCATCCAGGTTTTCGAGCGCAACCAGACCCTGATCGGGGCGGGCGTGGGTACGGAAGTGCAGCTAAAGCAGAACGTTCAGTTGCGGCTCGACTGGGCCTTTGCGCTCAGGGACGCCACCGGCACCGAGACGGTGAAAAGTGGCGACAGCAGGCTGCATTTCTCGGCGACATTCTTGTATTAAAGGAATTGTGGCTTGGAAAGCTACAGGTTGGGTATGTTTGCTGGAGTAGTTTGGTCGCAACAGAACCTCAAAGCGGGCGTATAGGCAATAGTGCCGAGTTCGGTCAGGCGGGGCTGGTGAAGTGTGGAGCAGGTGTGGAGCAATGGCTGAAAATCGCGGGCCAAGACGTTGAGTCAAGGCTCTCTGAGCAAGGGGTAGAGCAATGATGAACTCTGAACTGAAGGCCGGCGGTCGTGGGTTTGGTTTTGGAAGCGCCCACCGGGCATTGTCGAGGCTCGCGTCGATCGCCGGGTGTGCGGCGGGCCGCGGGCGAGCAAGCGGTGCGGCGGTGCTCGCGATGGCGATGGCGGCAGCGATGACGACGGCGGTGATCGCGGGCCCCGAGGGTCAGCAGGTCGTCGTGGGCAACGTCACGTTCACCAAGCAGGGGAACGTTTGGATTATCACCGCCAGCGACGGTTCGATCATCAACTACGCGAGTTTCGACGTTCTGCCGTTTGAGACCATCCGCTTTCTGCAGCCCAGCGATCTTTCGACGGTGCTGAACCGGATCAACAGCGCGGCGCCGACGATGATTGAGGGCCGAATCGAGGCGAACGGGCGTGTGTTTTTCGTGAATCCTGCGGGCGTGATCTTCGGGCAGGGCGCGGTGGTGAACGTGGGCGGGCTGTTCGCTGCGGCGGGCAACATTTCGGACAAGGACTTCCAGGCAGGGAACTACAACTTCACGGGTAACGACGGGCGGGTTGAGAACCATGGTTCGATCAACGCGAACACTGTCGCGCTGATTGGGCGTCAGGTTGCCAACTACGGCACGATCGTCTCGTCGCAGGGCACGGTGGTGCTCGCGGCCGGGAAGGACGTGTATCTGGGCCAAGAGGGCAGCCAGGTCTACGTTCAGATTCCAACGGGCCAGGGCGACTTCAATTCGTCGGTCGAGAACTACGGCACGATCCAGGCGCAGGGCGGGCGCGTGCTGATGTCGGCGGGCGACGCGGCGGGCATGGCGATTTTCAACAGCGGGCTCATCCAGGCGGCAGCGATCGACATCGACGGGCAGGGCACGGGCATCGTACATATCGAGGGCACGCTCGACGCCTCGAATCAGAACGGCCAGGGCGGCTCGATCGTCGTGACGGGCGAGAAGGTCGGGCTCTTTGGTGCACAGCTCGACGCGTCGGGATCGACCGGCGGCGGGCGCATCGCAATTGGTGGTGGCATTCACGGGTCGGCGCCCGACGCGCAGGGAAACATGCGCACGGCTGACTATGTGTACGTCAGCAGCGACTCGGTGGTGAGGGCTGACGCGACGTCGATCGGTGACGGCGGGCTTATCACTTTCTGGGGCACACAGGCGGCGCGGATCGCCGGTGGTGTATATGCACGCGGGGGCGTCAACGGGGGCAACGGCGGGTTCATCGAGACCTCGGGCGGGTACATCGCCGTCGGCGCGGCACCCGACGCCAGGGCCCGGACGGCGGGCGGGCAGGCTGGAACATGGCTCATCGATCCCAACAACATCACGATCGTCGCGGGCGGCGGCAACACGAACATCAACGCGGCGAATCCGTTCCTGAGCACCAACGACGCCTCGAGCCTGGGTGTCGATCTGATCGTCACGGCACTGGGCAACGGCAACTCGGTGTCGATCACGACCGGCACGGGCGGCACGAATCTTGAGGCGGGCGACATCACCTTCGCGGCGGGCGTGGTGCTTACTTACGCGAACGCGGCTCAGGCGTCGCTCACCCTCAATGCCCACAACGACATCATCTTTGGCGCGGGCTCGGGGATCAACGCGTCGGGCTCGGCGGGCGGCCTCAACGTCACCCTCAACGCCAACTCGGACGCGGCGGGCGGCGGCAACGTCACGTTCAACAACGCGGTGATCAGCACAAGTGCGGGCACGTTTACCGTCGGCAGCAACACGGTGAATGTCTCGGGAACAGCCGGCGGCAGCATCACCGCCACCGGCGCGGGCGGAGTCGCGTTCAACAACACGGGCTCGCTCTCGCTCAACACCTGGACTGTCATCCTTGGCACCGGCACGTTCTCGGTGAACAGCAGCGTCACGACGCTCACCATGACGGGCTCGACCACCTCGACTGCGGCTGGCGGGACAATGGCGATCGGGGACGTGACGCTTGGGAGCAATCTGTCCCTCTCGGGCGGCGCGGTCACGTTTGGGGCACTGACTGGAGGATTTGGGGTCTTCACCACGGGGGCGACCAGCACGGCCTTCAATGGCAACGTGTCGAATATCGGGTCGATCAGCAGCGGTGTGACAACCATCAACGCTGCGACGATCACCACGTCGGGCACGCAGACCTATGGCGCCACGACGCTGGCACAGAGCACCGCGCTCACCGGAACGGCGGCCTCCTTCGGTGCGATCACCGGCGGCGGGTTCAACCTGAACGCGTCGGGCGTCACGACAACGACGCTCAACGCCAACGTGACCAACATCGGCACGCTTCTGACGGGTGCGACAACGCTGGGCGGCAACGTGACGGTGACGGGCACGAACGCGACGTTCGGTGCGATCACCGGCGGGACGCTCAATCTGACCACGAGCGCCCTGACGGGCGCGACGACGCTCAACGCCAACGTGACCAACATCGGCACGCTGACGACGGGCGCGACAACGCTGGGCGGCAACGTGACGGTGACGGGCACCAACGCGACGTTCGGTGCGATCACGGGGGCG